>CAIOUK010000033.1 GCA_903861445.1 uncultured Verrucomicrobia subdivision 3 bacterium | reverse complement strand
TTTTCTTTGTCAGGAAGATTCGCCGCGCGTTTTCATGCTTTCGCAGCGGCGTCATTTCGGTCAAAATGGAGGGCTGATAACATGAAATTTGATCTGATGGTTGTCGGCGGCGGCATCGTCGGTCTGGCCACGGCCCACCGGCTGCTGGAGGCACGTCCGCAGCTGAAGGTTTTGCTGTTGGAAAAAGAATCCAAACTCGCCGCGCACCAGACCGGCAACAACAGCGGCGTGTTGCATTCCGGCCTTTACTATAAGCCCGGCTCCGAAAAAGCTCGCTGCGCCGTGCAGGGCTTGCAACAAATGCTCGCCTTCTGCCGCGCGCACGGCATCGCGCATGACCAATGCGGAAAAATCGTCGTCGCTACGGAAGAAAGCGAGTTGCCCCGGCTGGAAAATCTCTGGGAACGCGGCAATGCGAACGGCTTGCTCGGCCTGCGCAAATTAAGTCCGCAGCAGATCAAGGAAATCGAACCGCACGCGGCGGGCATCGCGGCCATTCATGTGCCGCAGGAAGGCATCGTGGATTATCCGGCCGTCTGCGAAAAACTCGGTGAACTCATCCGCCAAGCTGGCGGTGAAATCAAACTCAACACGCGCGTGGGAAAAATTGTTTCCACGGCCGACGGTTGGACCGTCATCACAAGCGCTGGAGATTTTCAGACAAAGTTTGTCGTCACCTGTGGCGGGTTGCACGCCGACCGGCTCGTGCGCGCGGCGGGACAAATGCCGACGGCAAAAATTGTTCCGTTTCGCGGCGAATATTATCAGATCAAAAAGGAGCGCCAGTCGCTAGTGCGCCATTTGATTTATCCGGTGCCGGACCCGAAATTTCCCTTTCTCGGCGTGCATTTCACTCGCTTGATTCATGGCGGCATCGAGGCCGGACCGAATGCGGTGCTCGCCTTTGCCCGCGAAGGTTATAAATGGTCTGATTTCAATCTGCGCGACTTCACGGAGTCGCTGTGCTTCCCCGGCCTGTGGAAATTCATGGCGAAATATCCGAGCATGTGCGGCTACGAAATCCGCCGCTCGCTCTCGCGCGCGGAATTCACGCGCTCGCTGCAAAAGCTCGTGCCGGACATACGCGAAGACGATTTGGAAACCGGCGGCGCGGGCGTGCGGGCACAGGCGATGCTGCCGGAGGGCAAGCTCGTCGAGGATTTTCATTTCGAGGAGGCGCGCGGCATCATGCATGTCATCAACGCCCCATCGCCGGCCGCAACCGCTTCGCTCGCCATCGGCGCAAAAATTGTGGAAAAAGTTTTGACCCAGCTCAAATAGTCCGGCAAACCACACCCATGAAATTCACCGAAACGACGCTGCAAGGCGTCTTTGTCATCGAACTGGAAAAACGCGGCGACGACCGCGGCTTCTTCGCGCGGCTGTTTTGCGAACGCGAGTTTGCGCAGCACGGTCTCAATCCGAAAATCGTGCAAATGAACAATTCCTCCAGCGGCCAGCGCGGCACTTTGCGGGGCATTCATTATCAGCTCGCGCCGAAGGCCGAGGACAAAACGTTCCGTTGCATCAGTGGCGCGCTGTTCGACGTGGTGATTGATTTGCGCCCCAATTCACCGACGTTTTTGAAACATGTCGCCGTGGAACTCACCGGCGAAAACCGCAAGATGATCCACGTGCCGCAGGGCTGCGCGAACAGTTTCATGACGCTCGCGGACAACACGGAAATCTTTTATTTCACCAGCGAATTTTACGCCCCCGAACTCGAGCGCGGCATCCGCTACAACGATCCGGCGCTGAGCATCCAATGGCCGATGGCGCCAACGGTGATTTCGGACAAGGACAAAAATCATTCCGACTTCAAACCCGAGACGCATTTGAAATGAAAATCCTGTTCACCGGTGCCAGTTCGTTTACCGGCTACTGGCTCGTTAAAACGCTCGCCACCGCCGGACACGAAATTGTCTGCCCGCTGCGCGGCGCGGTGGAGAATTACGACGGCATGCGCAAACTGCGCGTTGAAAAGCTGTCATCGCTTTGCCGTTTGATTCCGCACGCGCCGTTTGGCTCGGAAAATTTTTCCAATCTGATTCGCAGCGGCGGCCGCTGGGATTTTCTCTGCCATCACGCCACGGAGTCGGCGAATTACAAAAGCCCCGACTTCGACGCCGCCGCCGCCCTGCAAAACAACACCCAAAATCTGCGCGCCGTTCTGGCAGCGATGAAAAAGGTCGGATTGCGTGGAACCATTTTGACCGGCAGCATTTTTGAAAATGACGAAGGCAAGGGCGACGAGCCGTTGCGCGCGTTTTCCGGCTACGGTTTGTCGAAGGGGTTGACGTGGCAAATGTTTAGATTTTACTGCGGCGAGGCGCAAATTCCGCTCGGCAAATTCGTCATCCCGAATCCGTTCGGTCCGCTCGAGGAGCCGCGCTTCACGGCCTACCTGATGAAGACCTGGCGCGAAGGAAAAACCGCCGGCGTGAAAACGCCGGATTATTTGCGCGACAACATTCATGTGGATTTGCTCGCGGTGGCGTATGAACATTTTTTCAACCGCATCGCGGCGATGAATTCCGGCGAGGCAAAAATCAATCCCAGCCAATACGTTGAGACGCAGGGCGAATTTGCGCAGCGCGTCGCCCGCGAAGTTCGGAAACGGCTGGGCTGGGAATGCAAACTGGAATTGTCGAAGCAGGAGGATTTCAGCGAGCCGCTGCGCCGCGTGAACACCGATCCGGTGGCCGCGAACTTTCAAAACTGGAACGAGACGAAGGCGTGGGACGGCTTTGCGGAATTTTACGCCGGCCCGAAATAACGACTCAATGCTCGAACGGCAGCAGCACGCGCGAGCCGTGGACTTCGTAACCAATCGGCACTTCCAACAATTTTGACAGGGCCTGTCGCACGGCGGTCTGTTTCTCCGGCTGGACGATGAAGAGCAAAAATCCGCCTGCGCCCGCGCCGCAGATTTTTCCGCCCGCCGCGCCGGCTTGTAACGCGGCTTTGTAATGCGCGTCAATGGCCGATGTCGAAATGGAACTCGCGAGCTGCCGTTTGAGCAGCCAGGACTCGTGCAAAATTTTTCCGAACGCGACCGGATCAAACTTGCCCGCGCCCGCCAATTCCTGAATTTGATGCGCGTGACCACGGATTTTCCTGAGATACTCCAGCTTGGCCGGAATATTTTTGCTCTGCTCGGTCAGCACCGAACTGGCGTCACGCTGCATGCCGGTCCAGAACATCAGAATGTGGTTGAACAGGTCGGTGATAAAACCTTCGCCGACGCGCGCGTGCTCCACGCTCACCGCGCCGCCAGGGTTGAAGCGGAAAAAATTCAGTCCCCCGAACGCCGCAGCGTATTGGTCCTGCTTGCCAATCGGCTCTTTCAACACGTTGATCTCAATGTGGCAGGCTTCCTCGGCAAGTTGACCCGGCGAAACGCGTTCGCCGCGATACGCGTGCAAGGCGTTCAAAAGTCCGACGGCAAAAGCACTCGAACCGCCCAGTCCCGTCGAGGCGGGCATGTCGCCCACGGTGCTGATGTAAATCGGCGGATCAATTTTTAGCAGACGCAGACATTCGCGTGCAATGTTGTTCTTGATGTGGTCAATCGTGTCCACCATCTCCGTCACCGAGTAATTGATGCGGATGGGCTCGTTGAACAGCTCGTTGTGGCGCTTGACGGTGACGTGAATGTATTTGTCAATCGCCGTGCTGAACACCGCACCGTAATCCTGCTCAAAAAAACCGGGCAAATCCGTTCCGCCGCCGGCAAAGCTCACGCGCAGCGGCGTGCGGGTGACGACGATTTTCGGCAGCTTGGTGGAGGCCAGATTAGCCATTTTTCAGCGACCAGTCGTAGGGAATTTCCTTCGTGAACGGATCAATGCGCATGATCTCGTTCGGATCGTGCGGCTCGGTGGCGCAGTTGGCAAGAATCACCATCTTGTCACCATAAGCCTTGTAGCCGTTCGCGATGCCGGGCGGCATTTGCACGAGCACATAATTGTCTTCACCGAAGAAAACTTCCTGCAACATGCCGTGCGTCGGCGAATCTTTGCGCAAATCATACATCACCAGCTTGGCGCGACCGGACATGACGACGTTGTTAATCGTCATGCTTTTGTGGATGTGCCAGGCCTTGATCGTGCCGGGCCATGCGCAGGAGAAATAAATTTCGCCGAACTTGATGAAGTGCGGATCGGTCGCCTTCATCATGTGCATGATTTTGCCGCGTTCGTCCACGATCTGGCGCAGCGGGATGATTTTGACTCCGTGGATCATTTTTTGGGGCGTTTGCATTTGATTAGAATTTAGTTGGTTTTCCAGCGCAGCGAACCGTCGAGACGACCGCTGTCCAAAAGATAATGCAGCCATTTCAGCCGCGTGAATTTCTTGTCCACAAAATCCGCATGGGTGATACCGGCCTTCTTGTAGGCTTCATACAATTCCTGCGCGCCGGTCCGCACGTTCCACTTGAATTTGAAGTCAGGAAACGTCCGCGCAAATTTGCCGAAGTCGGCTTTGTAAGTGCGCTGATCCGCGCCGGGCTGCGGCTGCATTTCCAGTTTGGCACCCGGCACGGTCGCGACGGCAATCTGCGCGAGTTCAATGATTTGATGATTCAAATCGTTCGCGCCGGAGTTGAAGGCCTGATTGTGGATTTTTTCCTTTGGCGCTTCCAAATAAAGCTGGAAATACCGCGCCACGTCCTGCACGTGCATCACCGGTCGCCACGGCTTGCCGTCGCTGAACACGGTCACTTTACCCGTGGTGGCAGCGCGGCCGACGAGGTCGTTCAGCACCGTGTCAAACCGCATCCGCGGCGAGACGCCGTAAATTGTGCCGTTGCGAATGTAAATCGGTGAAAAGTTTTTGTCCGCCATTTTCACCAGTGCATGCTCGGCCTTCACTTTGGAACGCGCGTATTCCGTTTTCGGATCGAGCGGCGAATCTTCGGTGACATCGGCCGTGCTCGACGCGCCATACATGATGCACGAGGACGAGAACAAAAAGCGATCCACGCCGGCGGCCTTGGCGAGTTCGGCGAGTTTCATGGTCGCCTTGAAATTGATTTCCTCGGTCCAGCCGTCATTGAGATTGCCGATGGGGTCGTTGCTCAACGCAGCAAGGTGAACCACGGCGTTGAACCCTTCCAAGTCGCGGGCGTTCAAGTCGCGGATGTCTTTCTTGATGGTGCCGACGAGACCAAGCTCCGGCACGAGGCTGCATTCGCCGAAAAAGCCTGTGTCCATGCCGACCACGTCGTAGCCAGCCGCCGCGAGATGCGGGGCCATCACGGAACCGATATATCCGTTGTGTCCGGTGATTAAAATTCGCTTTGCCATTATTGAACTTTCTATTTTTTTGTGTTTGCGATCACTTCATTGACAATTTCCAGCAGCGTCCGTTTTTCGGAGACGAGCGCCGGGATGCAACCGGCGGCTTCAGCGGCCTGAGCGTCGCGCTCATCATCGCCGATAAACACGGTGCGGCTCAAGTCCAGATTGAAATCATGCTGCGCCTGAAAGAGCATCCCCGGCTTCGGCTTGCGGCATTCGCAGCCCTCGTCCCAGTCGTGTGGGCAAAAATAAATCGCGTCAATGCGCCCGCCAGATTGCTCGACTTCCGCGACCATTTTCATGTGAATGTCGTGCAGGTCCGCCTCGGTCATGGCACCGCGATTGATGCCGGCCTGGTTCGACACGACGATGATTTTGAAACCGGCTTCGTTCAACGCGCGCAGACTTTCCTTCACGCCCGGCAACCATTTCCACTCCGACCAGTTGCGAACGTATTGCGCACGCGGCGCTTTCTCGTTGAACACGCCGTCGCGGTCCAGAATGATCGCGGGCCGGCGCGACAAAAATTGCTCCGTGATCGGCAGCCGGAACGTATCGCCCACACTGTAATACCGATGATGCGTGACAAATGCTGCGAGCTGCTTGTTCGCAATGAGCGGCGGGAACAAGGTTTCTTCCAGCGAAATATTTCCGTCCGGCAACTGCTCAATCAATCCCTTGCGGATGATGGCAAAACTGATTTCCGTGCCTTGCAAATCCGGCGTTTTTTTCTTTTTGTCATACACGGAAACGAAGCCCGCGTCGTCCACCTTCAATACACTTTTGGTGTAATTGTCCTGGTTGCTGTAAACCGTCACCATCATCGGCGCATTCACTTCGGTGAAACGCCGCCACATTTTATCCATTGGCAGCGGCCAATAATTATCGCAATAAACCAGCAGGAAACAGTCATCCAATTTTTTCTCCGCGAGTTTCACGCGCCTGCCTGTCAAATCTTCAACTGCCGTGACCGAGTATTCGATTTGCACGCCCCACTTGCTGCCGTCGCCGAAATAATTTTTCACCACGTCCGGCAGATAGCCGAGCAGGAAAAGAAATTTTTTGAAGCCTTGTCCGCGCAACAGCTCGACTTGATGTTCCAAAAACGGCTTGCCTGCGATCTCAATCATCGGCTTGGGGCGGATGTCCGTAAGCGGACGCATCCGTTCACCGCGCCCCCCGGCAAGGATGACGGCCTGCGTCGGGCGTTGTGGCGGGCTTAAATGTGAAACGGAGACGGCCACAGTGGAAATTTATTTTGGATTATGGCGGGTCAGAGCGGATGATAAGGTTGAAGCTATTGCCTCTGTATCGCGGGAGCTGTTGTTTCGGTCATCATTATCGCTTTGATGACAATCAGGATAAGCGAACGGGGTTACGGACTCAAGGTCAGATGTGTGGTGTAACAGGCCAGATTATTTGCCCCGCAAGGTTTGTTTCACCTGTAGTTCCGCGATAAGCTTCTTGTCCTGGCCGCGCCGCCGGTAGGTCAGCACGCCCCAGCCGTTGCCGATGAAGCTGCCAAGGCTCGCGGGTAGGTGCCAGAGCCAGCAAGGGTCGCCGTCGCGCAGCAGCCCACGCACGGTATGGCACAGCGGGCCGACGAACGTGACGCAGTAAAGCGCGGCCAGCCATAACGGCACCGGCGGTTTTTCCTTCATCCAATTTACCGGCATTTCCGCTTGCACGCGGAGAAAATGCACCGTGGCACGGCGACGTTTTTGCACAAATCCCCAGAGCGTCTGGACGTAATAATGATGCACGCCGCGCCCGCGCATCCGCAGCCATTCGCGCTGGCCGTTTTTCATCAGGAACAGCGCGACGTGCGTGTCCTGAAATTTTTCGTCCGCCTGGACGGATTGCAAATCCGCGCGGCGATACACAAAGCCGTTCGCGCCGAGGGGATAGGAATAAGTTCCTTCCGGCAGCGTCCACCGCTCGATGTCACCGTCGCGCGCGACGAGCCGGGGATTGGCGCTCATCAGCCAAGCCATCGGATCGCTGATGTGCAGACGGTGTGTGACATAGGCGCAGAAGGAACTCATTTTCGGTGACGGCAGATAATACCCCTCCACGCCGAGCGCCTGCGGGTTGGCCGCGAGCGCCTTCACGGCGAGTTCAATATAATCGGCATGCGTGATTTCGTTGTCCGAATCCACGAAAACGATGTAGTCACCGGTAGCATGCTGGAGCGCGAGCCGTTTGCCTTCCTCCATGTTTTTGCCGTTGTCGTCGAGGACCATCGCGCCATATTTGCCGGCGATTTCGCGGGTGCGGTCGGTAGAGTGCGCGTCGGCCAGAATGATTTCATAACGGTCGCGCGGATAGGTCTGCCGCGCGATGGACGACAGCACATTGTCCAGCAACGGTTCCGCGTTGAGCGTCGGCATGATGAAGGTGACGCGCGGCCACTGAAATTTTTCCGCCTCGGAGAGCATGGGCAGATTGTGGCTGAAGCGGCGGGAAAATTCAAATCAGCTTTGTGAAGCCGGTTTTTGTCTCCACATGGCGATGAGCCAGGTTGAAAATAGAAGCCCAAACGCAATCGCCGCGAAGATGGGCATCGTGTGCAGCAACGTCACCGGGTTTTTGCCGAGAAACAAAAGTGTCAGCCAATAGCCCAGCCCGAGCGCACCGTAGAACAGCGAGATTTTCAGCCAGCGGCTGGCCAGCGCCCACAAGGCAAGGGCTTGAAGCAGGCCGACAAAAATCATGGTGATGGAAAGCGGGGCAATCATCCCGGCGGCCTGCGGCGTGTTCCGACCCAGGATGTGCAGCGCAAAATCTTTCAGCATGAATAGACCGGCCGCGCCAAAAATCAGGGCGAAGGCGTAAAGGCCGATTAGCTTCAACTGTTCCTGCAGATCGTCGTCGTGATGATGTTCGCGGCCGGAACGGTGCGTGAACAATACGGAAAGCAGTGGGCCGGAAATCACCGGCAGCGTGCGGGCGAGCAACCCGGCGGAGCCGTAGGCATCAATATCCGCCTTGGAAAAAAACTTATTCGCCACGAGCTGATCGCCTTGGGAAAAAAACCAGCCACCACCGACACAGGCGGCGCTAACGACAAGGAATTGGGCGAATTCAGAATTCCATGGCGAAACTACGACTCCCGTCCGGCGTGGGAAATCTTTACGCCAGAAAAATAAAACCAGGTTTGCCAGCACCATGACGGCGGAGGCGGCCACGGCCCATTCGGCGACGGGCCAGATCCGGGTTGTGATCGCGCCGAACAGGAACCGCAGGATGGTCGCCAGCAGCGCGATGAGGGCGAGCCGTTTGAACCAGCCGAGTCCCTGACAAAGCACCGACAGATAGGAACCCCATAACCCGGTCAGCACGCAGAGCAGTGCGATGAGCGTAAGGCTCGTGCGCGGAACATTGAAATAATGCCCCAACGGTTCGACGAGCACGATGGCGATGAGCGAGCCGGCGATGGTGATGTGCAGCAGAAATTTGCGGCAACCCGCGAGCATGCCGTGCAGCCGCGCATCATCGCCGCTGAAATGAAACCGCGCGATGTAATGGGTGACCGCCTGCGAGGCGATCGCCAGCGGCAGGCCGAGAAAGCCGATGAAGACGATGGTGGTGAGGACCAGGCCGTAATCACCGCTGGTGCCGCCGAGTTGCCGGCTGACGATGGTCTGAAAACCATAACCGATGGCCAACGTCAAAAAATTAGCGGCGGAAAGGATGATGCCGCTCTGCCAGAGTTTGCTCATCAACGGGCGGGCGGAGACTTGCGGGTTGGGCGGCGGCTGATTCATGTGTCGGCTTGGATTTTTGTAAAATGACTTTGGTTACGCGTTCAAATCCGCGTGTCGCCGGGCCACCGGCACGCGCCGGCCCACGCCGAAGGCTTTGCTGGTGACTTTCAAGCCCGGTGCGGCCTGCCGTCGTTTGTATTCGTTGAGGTTGATCAGGCGCAGCACGCGCCGGACAGTTTTTTCGTCGTGACCGAGCCGGATGATTTCCGTCGCCGCCCGACCTTCAACAACATACGCGTTGAGAATTGTATCCAGCACGTCATACGGCGGCAGTGAATCTTGATCCGTCTGGTTTGGGCGCAATTCCGCCGACGGCGGCTTGGTGATGGACGCTGCCGGAATAATTTCCCGCTCGCGGTTGATCCAATTTGAAATGCGATAAACCATCGTCTTGGGCACGTCGCTGATGACTGCCAGCCCGCCGCACATGTCACCATAAAGCGTGCAGTAGCCCACGGCCAGCTCGCTCTTGTTGCCGGTGGTGAGCAGCAGGGAACCAAACTTGTTCGACAGCGCCATCAACATCACGCCGCGTAAACGCGCCTGAATATTCTCCTCCGTCGTGTCTTCGGCGCGGCCGGCGAAAACTGTTTTCAACTGCTCCTGCACCGCCACAAACGGCGGTTGGATGGGAATCACGTCATATTGAATCCCAAGATTTTTTGCGAGCGTTTGCGCGTCATCCAAACTGCCTTGCGAAGAAAACTGCGAGGGCAGGGCAACGCCACGGACATTTTCGCGGCCGAGCGCATCCGCAGCAATCACCGCCGTCAGCGCGGAATCAATGCCGCCGCTCAAGCCCAGCACGGCCGATTTGAATCCGCATTTGTGCAGATAATCCCGCGTGCCCAGCACGAGCGCACGATAAATCATTTCTTCTTCCGCCATCGCCACCGGCGGGCAGGGCGCGGCGGTTTTCAACTCCACGACGATAAAATCTTCCGCGAACATTTTGCCTTCGGC
The DNA here is from genome assembly GCA_903861445.1 of uncultured Verrucomicrobia subdivision 3 bacterium. Lineage (GTDB taxonomy): Bacteria > Verrucomicrobiota > Verrucomicrobiia > Limisphaerales > UBA11358 > UBA11358. The sequence goes on along the minus strand of CAIOUK010000033.1, from coordinate 180 downwards.
GAGGAGTTCGCCGCGTTCGTTGAAAGCAAGGCTGGCTCCGTCAAAAATCAATTCGTCGTTGCCGCCGACCAGATTGCAATAAACCACTGGGCACTTTGATTTCGCGGCCAGCCGGGAAAGCATTTCGCGCCGCGTGCGGTTTTTGCCGAGATGCCACGGCGAGGCCGAGGCGTTGAAAAT
>CAIOUK010000032.1 GCA_903861445.1 uncultured Verrucomicrobia subdivision 3 bacterium | reverse complement strand
GTTTAACTGGAGCCCAAGATCAGGATTGAACTGATGACCTCGTCCTTACCAAGGACGTGCTCTACCAACTGAGCTACTTGGGCATCCAAAAATCTTTTGTTCAAGCCCGAATCGTAAAGCGACAAAAAACCGACCCTCTCAACTTTCTTCCGAAATAGAGAGGGCTTCGGTATCTGAATTTTACGGCTCTGACCCGCGCAAGCTATCAATTGGGAGCTAACTGTCAATAACTTTTTTATTTTTCTTTTGGTCAATCAACTCCCGCGCGCGCGCCAGCGAACTTTCCATGTCGCCACAGACATTATGCTCGCCGATTTTATCCATGAAACCCGCCCGCGTCAGCGCAAACAAAGGCTGCGAATGCGGCCCGCACAAAATCAAATTCTTCCGGTCGCGCTGCAACTTTTCCTGCAAATCCTCCAACGCCTCCAAACCCGTCGCATCCAGTGCCAGCACGTCGCGCATCCGCAAAATCAAAACCTCCGGCAGCCGTCCCGCATCGCGCAGCGAGGTCTCCAGCTTGTCCGCCGCACCGAAAAAGAACGCGCCGAAAACGCGGAACACCACAACGCCGTCGGGAATATTTTTTCCCGCCGTCTGCTGCCCGGCGGAATCACCCTGCGTCACTTCCGCGTCCGGCTCCACGCTTGCCGTTTGCGCCAACCGTTTCACCATCAGCGCCGAAGCCAGTATCAGCGAAGTGCCCACCGCCGTCGGCAAATCCAAAATCACCGTCAGGCAAAAGGCGCAGAGAAATACCATCACATCGCTTTTCGGCCAGCGATCCAGCCGCACAAACTGATGCCATTCGCCCATGCGGATGGAGACCACCACCAGCACCGCCGCCAACGCTGCGAGTGGAATATTTTTTGCCAGCGGCGCGGCGACTAGCAAAATCACCAGCACCGTCACCGCGTGAAAAATGCCCGCCACCGGCGTCCGTCCGCCGCTGCGCACATTCGTCGCCGTCCGCGCGAGGACACCGGTACAGGGCATCCCGCCAAAAATGCCCATCGCCATGTTCGCGATACCTTGCCCCATCAATTCCTGATTCGAGTCGTGCCGGTCGTCAATCATACCGTCTGCCACCACCGCCGACAGCAGCGATTCAATCGCGCCCAGCACCGCGATGGTCATTGCCGCCGGCATGAGCGCCTGCCACGCCTCCAGCGACAGCGACGGCCAGTGCGGCATCGGCAACGAGCGCGGCAGCTCACCAAATTTCGAGCCGAGCGTAACGATGGAAAAGTTTTCGTTCAGGTGAAATAACTTTTCCACCACCGTCGCCAAGACCACGACCGCCATCGAGCCGGGTAAAAGTTTTCCGAGCTTCTTCGGCCAGAACCAAATTGCCGCCGTGCTAACCACCGCCAGCAAAACCGTCGGCGCGTTCAAATGAAAGTGCGGGTGAAAGACCAGTTGCCCATCCGCCGTTTTGTCGTAAAGAAAAGCTTTGATTTTCCCGATGAACTCCGCCGGCAGCGTTTCCGACAGTCCGAAAAAATCCTTGAGCTGCGTGCTTATGATAATGATGGCTATGCCGCTCGTGAAACCCGTTACCACCGGAAACGGAATATATTTGATCATCGTGCCGAGCCGCGACGCGCCCAGCACAAACAAAATCACGCCCGCCATGAACGCGCACACCACCAGCGCCTCCGGCCCGTGCAACAGCACAATCGGCGCGAGCAGCGGCACGAACGCGCCCGCCGGCCCGCCGATTTGCACGCGTGAACCGCCGAACAGCGACACCAGCAATCCGCCGATGATCGCCGTGAACAAACCGATGGCCGGATTCGACAAGCCAGACGCAATCGCCAGCGCCAGCGACAACGGCAGCGCCACGATACCGACCACGATGCCGGCGTTAAAATCCGCAAAAAAATTCTGCGCCGAATAATTCTTCAGCGTCTCGAACAGCTTCGGATGAAAGGCAAAATCAATTTTCATTTTTCAAAAATCTACCGGAAAAATTCTCCAAGCCTTGATTTTGCGCCGACCAGCCGGAAAGACAATTAAAAATCCTTTGCAGAAATTGCCACAAACTTTTCGACGCGATTCGGATGGACGAGTTCCACGAGTCCCTCCGAAATCACGCCCGCGGATGCGCTGCGTCGTAGGCTTTCTTCAATCGTTCCGTCGTGACGTGCGTATAAACCTGCGTCGTGATGAGATGCGCGTGGCCGAGCAGTTCCTGCACACTGCGCAGGTCTGCGCCAGCATCCAGCAGATGCGTCGCGTAACTATGCCTCAGCTTGTGTGGAGTCAGACTCGGATCCAGCCCGGCGATGATGAGAAATTGTTTCAACCGTCGCGCAATCGAACACCCCCCGAGCGGCGCGCGTTTTTTTGTCTCGGCAAAAAAAACCGGCGACGCCCCGACCGGCGGCTGCTTGAACGTGTTCCAATAATCCTGAATCGCCATCAATGCCGGCTTGCCGATTGGCACGAGCCGTTCTTTTTTGCCCTTGCCGCGCACGCGCACGATTTGCTCGCTCCAATCAATGTCGCTGACGCGCAAGCCGCACAGCTCGCTGATACGCAGGCCGCACGAATAAATCGTTTCCAGCACCGCCACATCGCGCAACGCGGCGGTTTGAGAAATTGGCCGGCCAACTTTTTTCTCCTTCTGGATTTTCAAAAGCGCGAACGGCGCGACGAGCAATGCCTCCATTTGTTGTTTGGTCAAAAATTTCGGCAGCCGCTTTTCCAACTTCGGCAACGCCAGGTTTTTGATCGGCATCGTTTCCACCACGCCATGCCGCATGAGAAATTTGTAAAACGTCCGCAGCGCGGAAAATCGAAGCTGCACCGCCGCGCGGCTCAAATTATTTCTTCCGAGAAATCTCACGAAGCTGCGGAAATCATCGCGCTGAAGTTTCTCCCAAGCCGCCGCCGACTTGCGTTCCGTCAAATGCCAGCGTGCAAATTCATTCAATGCCAGCGCGTAATTTCGCTGCGTATAAACCGACGCGCCGCGATCCGTCGCGAGATGCGCGAGGAATTTCCCAATCCACTTGTCGCGGATTTCAACCGGCTCTTCCAGCGATTGCGTTGCGTCCATGACCGAAGAATTAACCGCGAACCACGCGAAATACACGAACGAAATTTCCAATCCTCTTTCGCGTATTTCGCGTATTTCGCGGTTTCACAAAAAATCCAGCACTAGCCGCACAAATTTCTCCGGGGCGTCCGCGTGAACCCAGTGGTTCGCCGCCGCGATGGTCTGGATTTCCCCCGCCGGAAACAGCCGCTTGATTTCCAATTCGTCCGCCGCACCGATGTAATCCGACTTCGCGCCACGAATGAACAACACCGGTTCCGCGAACGGGCTGTCCGCGCCCAAAACCTCGCCGAGGCGCGAATAGTTTTCCGCCACGCCACGCAAGTTCATTTTCCAAATGAATTTTCCATATTTGTCGCGGCCAAGATTTTTCAACAGAAACCGCCGCAGATTCAGCGAGGGGATTTCCCGCGCGAGCGCTTCTTCGATTTGCGAACGCGTTTGAAACGATTTCAAATCCAGCGCCAGCAGCGCGGCGAAAATTTTGTCGTGAGTCCGCGCGTAGGCGCGCGGGGCCATGTCCACAACCACGAGCTTTTTCACGCGCGCCGGAAAATCCAGCGCGAATTGCATCGCCACCTTGCCGCCCATCGAATGGCCAATGACATGGGCGCTGACAATTTCCTGCGCGGCGAAAAACTTCTCCACGTCCGCCGCCATCAGCGGATAATCCATTTCCGCGTGATGCGGCGAATGGCCGTGGTTGCGCAGGTCGGGCGCGAAGACGTGAAATTTTTCCGCCAGCTTCGGCGCGACGCCAAACCAGTTGTCGCCAGAACCGAACAGCCCGTGTAGCAAAACGAGCGGCTCGCCGTGGCCGAGTTGTTTGAAGTGAAGCTGCATTCAAAACGGTCGCGCGAAGGACGCGAAAGCGGCGAAGGAAGAAAAGTTTTTATCTCCGCCACCTTCGCAGCCTTCGCGCAAAATGATTTTATTCCTCGTCCCGGGTCGGGAACTCGAAGGTGATTTTCCCCTTCTTATCCATTACGAGGAACGCCGGGAAAGGCTTGCCGGATTTGGAGATGAATTTTTCCAGCACGTCGCTCTTCTTGTCCTTGAGAATTTTCGCCGCCTGCACCGCGTCAATCGGCTGCTCCAAAATCGTCCTGCCGATGGGCTTGAAGGTGCAGCGCTTCTCGACGCGCTGTGAATTTTCGCAGACATAACCGGCGGCGGTTTCCGTGTCAAACACCTGACCGCCGCATTTCGGACATTTGCCGATGACGGTCTTGCCAGTGAAATCAATTTTCGGCGGCGGCTCGCTGCTCTTGGTGCGCGCCTTGCCCTCGCGCGGC
>CAIOUK010000031.1 GCA_903861445.1 uncultured Verrucomicrobia subdivision 3 bacterium | reverse complement strand
CTTTCGAGCGCCAGTTCAAAGACCGAGCGGAATGATTCCGACAATTTGTCGCCTTGATTGCTGGCCGCTGGACGGGAACCGTAAATTTCTTTTTTAGATGCTTTCACTTGGTTATACTCGTTGGGTGAACACGAAAACGATACTCGCATATTAAACTAAATTTGTCTCTGCATCGCCAGTGAAATCAAAATGCAAAAAATGCAACGCCTCGATCTGAACCTCGCCACGCCCGCCGAAAATCTCGCGGCGGACGAAGTAATTCTGGATGCGTGCGAAGCGGGTAACGGCGAGGAAACCTTGGTTTTCTGGGAGCCGCGCGAAACATTTGTCGTCGTGGGCTACGCAAACAAGGTGGCGACCGAAGTGAACGTTGCTGCGTGCGAGAAAAGCGGCGTCCCGATTTTCCGTCGCTGCTCCGGCGGCGGCACGGTGGTCCAAATGTGCGGTGGCTTGAACTACAGTTTGATTCTGCGGATTGATGAAAATGGCCCGACGCGGAACATCACGTCGGCGAACCAGTTCATCATGGAGAAAAACCGCGCGGCGATTGAGTCCATTTTCCCGAACTCCCATCTACCATCTGCCAATTCCAAAATCTTTGTGCGCGGCCACACTGATTTGTGTTTGGGTGACTTGAAGTTTGCAGGCAACGCCCAGCGTCGCCGGAAAAACTTCCTGTTGTTCCACGGCACGTTGCTGCTGGATTGCAATTTGAAGTGCATCAGCGAACTGCTGCTGCTGCCGTCATTGCAGCCGGATTACCGCGCCAGCCGGCCGCATGAGGAATTCGTGACGAATCTGAATTTGCCCGCCAATCAAGTGAAAGCTGCGTTCGCCAGAGAATGGAACGCAAATGATGAATTGAAAAATCTACCGCTGGCAGAAATAAAAAAACTCGCGCGCGAAAAATATTCCTCGCGTGAATGGAATTTCAAATTTTGACGTAGCGGCAGCTCGGCAGAGTGCCGCATTTCAAAATGAGTTGGCGACGGTCTGCCGACGCGCCGCTACAGCCGTGCCGCCAGCGCCGCCTGGCTCTTCGCAAAAACTTCCTCGTGCAGCGAATTGCCGTGCGCGTCAATCGTTACCACGGCGGGAAAATCCACCACCGCGAGTTCCCAGATGGCTTCGGGCGAACCAAATTTTTCGAGGAAATAGACGTTGTTCACTTTCTTGATGCACTCGGCCAACACCTGCGCCGCGCCGCCGATGGCGTGCAGATACACGCAGCCGTATTCCTTGCACGCCGCCTGCGTCTTCGCGCCCATGCCGCCCTTGCCGATGACGCCGCGCAAGCCGAAGTCGCGGATGACCTGCCATTGATACGGCTCCTCGCGGATGGAAGTGGTCGGGCCGGCGGCGGTGCAAATGTAGCTGCCATCAGCTTGCTTCATCATCACCGGGCCGCAGTGATACATGATGCCGTCCTTCAGGCTCACGCCCGATGGCAGCGCGCCGCCTTCGTGCAAATACTTGTGAACCGCGTCGCGCCCGGTGAATACCGTGCCGGAAATCAGCACTTCGTCGCCGACTTTCAGCGCGCGGACTTTTTCTTCGGTGAAGGGGAAGGATAATTTAGTCATAGCAAATTAATTGTTTTGTCCGACGGTTGTCTTAAAAAGCTGCTGGCGAACAATCTTGAAAACAAACGCGCAGTCGCAAGGCTTGGTCTTGGGCGTTTCGATGTTTAATCCTTTTGGGGTCATTTCCCATTTCAATTCCTGGCCATCGCCCAGCATCGTGATTGAGCCAATTTCAGACGGATAAAGCCCGGGCCAAATATTTTTTTGGGCCAGACTTTTGATGAGCACCTGCCCATCAGGCCAGGCCAGAACGGTCGCATACAGCGCGTTGCCTTTGGTGGTGAAGCGGATGTCCTCACTGGTGAACTGGACATGATTGTTTTCGTTGAAACTGTTGCCTTTTTTGCTTTTCTTCGTCAACTGCGTCGGGCCTTCGCCCGCGATCTCCCACGGCACGGTGCCGTAAATCGCCTCGCCGTTGATCTTCAGCCACGCGCCCAAGCCAAGCAGCAATTTTTTCGCCTCGTCGGGAATCGTGCCGTCCGGCTTCGGCCCCACGTTAAGGAGCAAATAGCCGTTTTTGCTCACGCGATCCACGAGGTTGACGACGAGATTGTCCACCGTCTTGTAGCCTTGCCCCTTGACGTAACCCCACGCCTCGCCATCGTCCACGGTGGAATCGGTAATCCAATCGTAATACGTCAGATCATTTTCCTGTCCTTGTTCCAAGTCCAGCAAGCCCGCGCCCGGCGGCAGGTCATGGTATTTATAAGTCGCCACGACCTCCTTGTGTTCCGCCGCCGCATGATTGTAATAATACGCCAGCATCTCCTGCTTGTAGTGGTCCGGAATTTGTTTCAGTCCGAAATCAAACCAGATAAAATCCGGGTCATACTTATCAATGACCTCAACAATTTTGTTTTTCCAATTGTCGAGGAATGCTTTTGTCGGCACCGCGCCGGGGGGATGAATCGGCCCGTAGAGACCGGAGTAGCGCGGGTTGCTACAATCTAAATTGGTGTTCCAGGTCGGAAAATAAAACCAGTTCTCCGCATGATGAAACGCCGTGACAAATTTCAGATCGCGCTTCTTGATGGCGACCGCCAGTTCGCCCACCACATCGCGTTTCGGCCCCATCTTCGCCGCGTTCCAATCCGAATACTTCGTGTCCCACATGCAGAAGCCATCGTGATGCACAGCCACCGGTCCGGCGAAACGCGCGCCCGCTTTCTGAAATAAATCCGCCCATTCGTCGGCATCAAATTTTTCGCCGGTGAATTGCGGGATGAAATCCTTGTATCCGAATTTCTCCAGTGGGCCGAAGGTGGCTTCCCAGTATTTCCGTTCCGGGCTGCTGGCGCGGTTGTAAGTGTGATTGGCGAACCAAGTGCCATTCGGCCCCTGCGCCGGCACGGAATAAATTCCCCAATGCGTGTAAATGCCGAACTTTCCGTCGCGCAACCATTGCGGTGTCTGCTGGTGATCGAGCGAACTCCAGTTGGCTTGGTAAGGTTCGGAATTCGTCGCCGATACGCTCGCATTGGCGGTGAATCCGACCAGAGCCGCGAACATCAACGCGGCGAGCCAGATGATTTTGCGATGAAAATATTTCATTAATTGCAACCCGAAACCAAGCTGGAGCCAGAATCGCACCGGTGTTTTTCCACCCGCCGGAGTTTCTTCGGGAAGTTCAAAATGTTTACGCAGCGACCAAATCAGCTTCCAGCGGATTGCCTTTCTTAAACTTGCTCACGCCCAGCACGCTGAAACCGATGACGTGACCCGCCGCATCCACGCGCTCCATCACGGCGTCGTTGGCGGTGGCCTTTTCATAGCCAGCCGCGTTGGAAAAGCGGACTTCAAGAAAATCCGCCTCCGCGTCGAACCAGACTTTTATTTTATCGGCCATAAATCTTCTCCGGCTTTCGGTTTGTCGGTCAGGTAGGCCGTGACCACAAACGCATCGTTCTCCGCATACTTAACCACAACACACAGCCATTTGCCACCCACAATCGTCTGCGCGTAAAACTCGTAAAACAGCCGCACCGCCTCGTCCGACCGCGACCGCCGCACCAGTTGCGGCTGGAGCAGCACCCGTTCAATCTCCGCCGCCAGCCCCTGCATTTCCGGATGTTCCAAAATGTGCGCCCGCCGCTCGTCCGTGAGCCGCACCGTCTGACCGAAACAATCTTTCAGCGTCTTCATCCAAATGGAAACTTACGCACCGCTGACTTTCAAAAACCAACTAAAATTCTACAACAACATCTTTTCCGAACGTCAGCCCAGCAACTTCAGCGGCAAGACGGATTATAGTTTTCTTGAGAACATTATTCAGATTCGTTGCCACAAACCAGCCATCCGGCAAAGTCTCGCGCATTTCGCGAAGGTCTTCGCGGTCAGGATAAAGTTCTTCCGGCGTGCGTGCGATGTAACGGCGTTTGCGACCTTGTGCATCGGGATGTTGTGAGCATCGCTCAAGAAAAGAAGGATTACCTTTCGCCAATTCCCGCAGAACAATAACCATCGCATCCTTGGCGTTGTGATAATTGTATGATTTGCCGAGAACAATCAACTTTCCACGCCGACTCGATTCGCCGTTTGTTGTTGAAGCTGTCGGGCGAGTTTCAATTTTCGTTGGCTGCGGAATTTCTCGCCGGGCGGTTTCGACAATTATTGGTTTTCCAAGTCCGGCAAGGAATTCGGCAACCTCGTCGTTGTCAGGTCGGACGCCAATTTT
>CAIOUK010000030.1 GCA_903861445.1 uncultured Verrucomicrobia subdivision 3 bacterium | reverse complement strand
GCTCGAAGCTCTGCGCCACCACGGCTTTCACCCCGAGGAGGTTGGTGCCTTTGGCGGCCCAGTCGCGCGACGAGCCGGTGCCATATTCTTGTCCGGCCAACACCACCAGAGGGGTGCCGCGCTTCTGGTACTCGACGGCTGCGTCATAAATGGACGCCTTGCGTCCCTCCGGCTGGACCAGGGTGTCGCCCCCTTCCTGCCCGGCCAGCATCAGATTCTTGATGCGGACGTTGGCGAAGGTGCCGCGTGTCATCACGCGGTCATTGCCTCGGCGTGAGCCATAGCTGTTGAAATCCTCCGGCGTGACGCCGTTTTCGATGAGATACTTTCCGGCCGGGGAGGTTTTCTTGATGGAGCCGGCGGGGGAGATGTGATCGGTGGTCACGCTGTCGCCGAAAATGGCCAGCGCGCGCGCGCCAGTGATGGGCTGGATGCTGCCGGCGCTCAGCGAAAAGTCGCCGAAAAACGGCGGCTCCTGGATATAGGTGGATTGGCGGTCCCATTCATACACGTTGCCGGTGCTGGAGGGGATGTCGTTCCACTTCGGATTCTGGGCGGCAAAATCCTGATAGAGCCGGCGGAAGACGGCCGGCTGCAAGGCCGTCTGCATGAGGTCGCGCACTTCGCGGAGGCTGGGCCAGAGGTCGCGCAGATGGACGGGCTTGCCATCCTTGCCGGTGCCCAGCGGGTCGTTGGCGAGGTCAATATCCACCCGGCCCGCGAGCGCAAAGGCGACCACGAGGGGCGGCGACATGAGGAAGTTGGCCTTGATGTTCTGATGCACGCGCGCCTCGAAATTACGATTGCCCGAAAGCACGGACGCGGCGACCAGATTATTTTTCACCACGGCGTCTTCAATCGGCGCGGCGAGCGGACCGGAATTACCGATGCACGTCGTGCAACCGTAGCCGACTAGGTTGAAACCGAGCTTGTCGAGATACGGCTGGAGGCCGGTCTTATCCAAGTAATCGGTGACCACGCGCGAGCCAGGCGCGAGCGAGGCTTTGACGGAAGCGTTGACGGTCAAACCTTTTTCAACCGCTTTCTTCGCGAGCAAACCGGCAGCGAGCATTACGCTGGGATTGCTCGTATTCGTGCAACTCGTGATGGCGGCGATCAAAACGGAGCCGTGTCCGATGGTGGATTTGCCGCCGGCGAGAGCGACATCGGCTTTCACTTTGCCAAGGTCTTCGGCCTTCATGCCAAAACCATTTTCGGTGACAGGCTTCGAAAACGCCGTGGTGAATTCGTTTTTCAGCTTCGGCAATTCGATGCGGTCTTGCGGACGTTTCGGGCCGGCAACGCTGGGCAGCACGCTACCGAGGTCGAGTTCGATTTCCTGCGAATAGACGACTTCTCCTTTCTTCGGAATGCCCCACAAACCTTGTGATTTGTAATAATTTTCGTAGGTCTTAACCGCTTCATCGGTGCGGCCAGTGGCGCGGAGATAATTGGTGCACTCGGCATCAATCGGGAAGAAGCCCATCGTCGCGCCATATTCGGGCGCCATGTTGGCGATGGTTGCGCGGTCCACCAGCGGCAACGCCGCCGCGCCGGGACCGAAAAATTCCACAAACTTGCCGACGACTTTCGCCTTTCGCAAAATCTGCGTGACCGTGAGCGCAACGTCCGTGGCGGTGACGCCTTCACGAATCGAGCCGGTGAGATGAACTCCCACGACATCGGGGGTGAGAAAATAAACCGGCTGACCGAGCATACCCGCTTCCGCTTCGATACCACCGACGCCCCAGCCGACGATGCCGAGACCGTTAATCATCGTGGTGTGCGAGTCGGTGCCGACAAGCGTGTCGGGATAATAAACATCGCCAGCGCTCAAAACGCCTTTCGCGAGATATTCCAAGTTCACTTGATGCACGATGCCGATGCCCGGCGGCACGACCTTGAACGTGTCAAACGCCTGCATGCCCCATTTCAAAAATTGGTAACGCTCGCGGTTGCGCGTGAATTCCAAATCCAAATTCTTCGCCATCGAATCCGCGCCGCCCGCGAAGTCAACCTGCACCGAGTGATCCACGACCAAATCCACCGGCACGAGCGGCTCGATGATTTTGGGATTCTTGTTCAGCTTGGCCACGGCGGTGCGCATCGCCGCCAAATCCACAAGCAGCGGCACGCCGGTAAAATCTTGCAGCACGATGCGCGCGACCACGAACGGGATTTCCGCCGTGCGCGTCTCGGTCGCCTGCCAGTTGGCGAGTTCCTTGATGTTCGCTTCGGAAACTTTTTTGCCGTCACAATTGCGCAGGACGGATTCCAACACGATGCGGATGGAAACCGGCAGTTTGGAGATGGGGCCGACGCCGGCTTTTTCCAGCGCGGGCAGCGAATAGAATTTTCCAGTTTTACCGTTGCCAAGCTCGAAATTTTGCAACGTGCCGAACAAGTTGTGGGATGTGCTCATTTAATTCCTATGATTAAAAAATAATCACCAGAAAATGAAGATTGCGCGCCCCGGTGTCAAGCGAAGCGCGCAGGGATTTTGGAACGATCAGTTCGCCGCCGGCTCGCAATGGAGCAGCTCGGCGATGCGTTTTTCGAGCCGGTTCAGGTCGAGCGGCTTGGTGAAGAAATCTTCCGCGTTCATGGCGGCAGAACGCTTGGTCACCTCGCTGCTCAACGCGCTCATGAAAATGATGGGGATTTTCTTGGTGTTCGGCTGGCGCTTGAGGATTTCGCAAACCGACAAACCGTCGAGATCCGGCAGCAAAATATCGAGCAGAATCAAATTCGGTTTGAACTGCCGCGCCTGGCTCAAAGCCTGCACCCCGTCGCTGGCGACCAGAAATTCGCAAGGCAGGTTCGCCAACCGGAATTTTACCAGTTCGATAAAATCGCCTTCGTCGTCCACAATCAAAATACGCGGCAGCACGATTTCAGACTAATGCAAATCCGGTCATTAACCAGCGACAGACGGGTTAAAACCAAGTTACGGTCTGGAAACAAGAAACTGGGGTCGCGCGAAGAACGCGAAGGTGACAAAGGAACTTATTTTTAAGCTTTTTTAAGCTTGTCGACCAGCTTGAGCAGCCGCAAATCGGATTCGCATTTGAAAACCTGCATCCATGTCATGGCCGCCACAGTAAATTCCAAGCCAGCAACCCCGAATCCGGTGGAATTGTGGTGTTTGTCATTTATCGCCACCACCATCATTCCCAAAGCACAAACCGAAATAACAACCGAACACCAAAACATAATGGTTCGGCGGCGGGATGTCTGTCCAATCAACCACGGCCTGTATTTGTCATCAGTAGCTTCCTGGATGAATTTGTCGTCTGCTCGGTCGAGAAATTTCATAAGAATGCCGCCGTTATGACATCAAATCATAACGGCGGCAAACAATTTTGAATTGGCAATATTACTTCAGCTTCGCGAGCGTCGCCTTGACGGCGTCAAAGTTCGGCAAATCCTTCGGCGTCGGCGTCTGTTCGCTGTATTGCACTACGCCGTTTTTATCAATGACGAACGCCGCGCGTGCGGACGTGTCGCCCACGCCGGCGAGCATTGGGAACACCACGTCGTAGGCCTTGGTCACGGTCTTGTTCAAATCGCTGGCGAGCGTGATGCCGATTTTTTCCTGCTTCGCCCACGCGGCCTGCGCGAACGGGCTGTCCACGCTGACGGCGATGACGTCCGCGCCGAGGCCGGCATACGCGTCGAGACCGGCGGTGAGGCTGCACATTTCCGCCGTGCAAACGCCGGTGAAGGCGAGCGGGAAGAACAGCAGCACGGTGTTTTTCTTGCCGAAGTTGTTGCTCAACTTGACTTCCACGTCCGCCGGGGACTTGGATTTGAGCGTGAAATCAGGAGCTTTGGAGCCAACGGGAATTGCCATAATAATTTTTAGTTTTGAATTTTTAATGGTTAGTTCTACTGGCGGAGATTTTGTAAGTTCGATCTGTGACTGTCAAACTCGATTTAGAATAAATCTAAATTACAACGCCGCCAGCACTTCCGCCG
>CAIOUK010000029.1 GCA_903861445.1 uncultured Verrucomicrobia subdivision 3 bacterium | reverse complement strand
CGCGCGCTCGCGGGGGCCATCACCGCTATCATGACCGGCGAAGCTTACACGCAGAGCGCGGAACTCGCCGCTGATGTTGGTCCGTTTGCCGGCTATCGCGATGCACGTTGCGCCGGGGTAGAAAAAACTGTGGCAAAAGACAACGTCGAATCCATGCTCGGCGTCATCAAGCTTCACCGCGACGCGGTGGAACAAATCCAGCCGAGCGCGGAATTCAATTATCTTAAGACCGAAGCGCGCAAGTGTTGGGATCGCGCCCTGGCACGCGGCAAGGAAGTCGGTTATCGCAACGCGCAAGTCACCGTGCTCGCGCCGACCGGCACGATTGCGTTCCTGATGGATTGCGACACGACCGGCGTGGAGCCCGACATCGCGCTCGTGAAATACAAACTGCTCGCGGGGGGCGGCATGTTGAAAATCGTCAATCGCGGCGTGGGCGACGCGCTTCGCCGTTTGAATTACAGCGAGGCGGATAACAAAAAAATTCTCGCGCACATCGAAAAATTCGACACGATCGAAGACGTCGAGGAAAACGGCACGATTATCAAGAGCGGATTGAAAGCCGAACATCTGCCGGTATTTGATTGCGCTTTCAAGCCGTCACGTGGCAAGCGCAGCATTGGTTACATGGCGCATCTGAAAATGATGGGCGCGGCGCAACCGTTCATTAGCGGCGCGATTTCCAAGACTGTCAATATGCCGAGCGAATGCACCGTGGCCGAGATTCGCGACACCTACGTTCAGGCGTGGAAGATGGGTTTGAAATGCGTGGCGATTTATCGCGACGGCTCGAAGCGTTCGCAGCCGCTCAACACGAAAAAGACCAACGAAGGCGGCGACAAATCGGCGGTTGCGGCATCCGCCGTGGACGCCCGCGTCAGCGAACTCGAAGCCGAAATCGTCCGCTTGCAAAATGAGTCTGGCAAGCCGCTGCGCCGCCGTCTCACAGATACGCGCACGGCCGTCACGCACAAGTTCGACATCGCCGGTCACGAAGGTTATCTCACCGTGGGACTCTTCGAGGACAATCAGCCGGGCGAACTGTTCATCACGATGGCCAAGGAAGGTTCCACCATCGGCGGTTTGATGGACAGCGTCGGCACCCTGACCAGCATGGCGCTGCAATACGGCGTGCCGCTGGAAGCCCTCGTCAAGAAGTTCGCCCACCAGCGCTTCGAGCCGAGCGGTTTCACCAAGAACCCCGACATCCGCAACGCCTCGTCCATTACGGATTATGTGTTCCGCTGGATGGCCATTCAATTCATCCCCGGTTATCGCGAAGGCGTCACCGTCGCGCGCACCCAACCGGAATTGGCCATGCCCGGCCTGGCCGAGGAGATTAAAAAAAAAGTGAACCGGCCGGTGCCTGAACTGCTCGCGGTGGCCGAAGACACGGACATCATCGAGCTGAAGAACCAGCCTGCCGCCACGCGCCGCGCCGCGAGTTTGACGCAGATGATCACCAATCAGTCGGACGCGCCGAGCTGTCCGAATTGCGGGCAGATTACCGTCCGCAACGGCGCGTGTTACAAATGCCTGAACTGCGGCGAAAGCCTCGGCTGTTCTTAAACGGTCAGGAGGAATCAGCAAGCCGGAGAATTCAAAATTCTCCGGCTTGTTTTTTGGGGAACGGCAAACGGACGATGGTCGGGAAGTTGAAAGGTAAGGAAACTTTGCAGCCTATCAAGCTGTTAGGCATCGTAGTCATCTTTTGGATATACTAGTAAAACAATGACCCGAACGCATCGAATCATCAAATAACCAAGTAAAATAAAAACAACGCCATATAATAAATTCTGCCAACTTCGTTCAATACTTTCTTCAAAAGAAAATCTACCTGTGTCGTATGGCCTGACATTATTAACTGCTCCAAAAATCAGTGTAACAAGACCACTCAGAATAAAAATCAAACCGAAAACTCTCACAATGAGGTCAAATATTTGTTTGGGCTTCATGATGTAAACGACGCCTAATAGGTATTGTGCCGACGCGCGTGCACAAGAGCGTGCATGAATAACTTTTTTAGCTCGGGTGCAACCATGCGGTTATGAAAGCGAATGGGTGAATTTCTGTCAAAGATTATTCCCAGAATAAGACCTCAATCTTCAATTGGCGAATCTGCCGTTCAGTTGCGGCAAAATATCAGCGCGATGACGCCGCCCACCGCGATGAGCGCGCCGAGTAGTGAACGCCAGCCGATTTTTTCACCCTCGACAATGCGCGTCAGCGGCAGCAGCACAATCGGCGTGGTGGCGATGATGGCGGCGACCACGCCGGCCTGCGTGGTTTTGAGCGCCCATTGCATGCAGGTCACGCCGAGCGTCTGGCCGGCGATGGCGTTGGCCAAAACCCACGGCCAGATGCGCCGCCATTTGTCGCGGGAGATTTGTAGTGTGTCGCCGGCGAACGCCGGGCCGTGCGCGTGCGCGGAACGCCATTTGAAAACGAGCAGGAAAATTGTGGGAATTAAAATGCCGCCGAGCACGCGCTGGTAGCCGGTGGTGCCGGCATCCACGTCCAAACCGGCATCGTGAAGCGCGGCGTAACCTTTGCGAATGACCACTGCGCCGAGCGCGCCGCCGAGCGCAGCGAAAACACCGGCGGTCAAACCGATTTTCCAGTCGCGCGCGGAAATTTTCAGATGGTCGCCCGGTGCGAGCGCGATGGCCACGCCGGCGAGGATGACGGCGATGCAGAGAATTTCCGGGAAATTTAATTTGGTGCCGAGCCAGAGAAATTCGATGAGTGCGGCGAAGGGCGCGGTGAGGCATTGCGTGAGCAGCACGGTGCGGCGGCTGCCAAGCCGGGGCAGGGCTTGAAAATAGGCAGAGTCGCCGATGCCGATGCCGAACAGTCCGCTCAACATGAACCAGCCGGGCGCGCCAGCAAAACCGTGGCCGAAGGTGAACGCCCAAATGGTGAGAAAAATCGTGGCGAGCGTGATGCGCCAGAAATTGGCTTCGATGCCGCCGACTTGTCTGGCCGTGCGGTAACCGCAAACGGCGGAGGTGGCGAAGAGCAGGGTGGTGAGCAGCGCCGCGAGCATCAGAGCTGATCGTAATATTCGTCGGGCGCGAGGTCGGCGGCGTTATT
>CAIOUK010000028.1 GCA_903861445.1 uncultured Verrucomicrobia subdivision 3 bacterium | reverse complement strand
TTGGGGATGATGAAAGTGGTGTTGCCGATCATCATCGTGATTTTCTCGGTGCTGGCGCTGTTTCAACTGGTCACGTTGCCGGTGGAATACGACGCGAGCAGCCGCGCCAAGGAACAGCTTTTCCGTCTCGGCCTCGTGCGCGAGGACGAGCGCGCGGGCGTGAGCAAAGTCCTCCATGCCGCCGCGCTCACTTACGTCGCCGCGCTCGTCAGCAGCGTGATGGAATTGCTCTACTACGTTATGGCGGCGCGGGACAGCCGGAGTTAATTTGCTTGCCGCCGGGCGCTGACGGCTTAACTTTTGTTTCGTCATGGCGGTTAAAAAAATCAAACGCAAGTCCACGCCGGTGAAACGGAAGAAAAAGATTTCCATTCCCGCGCCCACCAAGGTTGTCCCACCACCGTCACCGCCGATTACCGTGCCGTCGGATTTGCCGGTGCGCCAGCCCGCCGAGGGCGACACCACGCAGTTTCTCCGCCGCGAAGCCGAGCGGATGGACGGCGACAGCGCCATCCGGCTTTACCTCCGCGAAATCGGTCAGGTGAAATTGCTCACGGTGCAGGAAGAAATCGAACTCGCCGCGCGCATCAAGAAGGGCGACAAAAAAGCGCGCGAACACATGATCAAGGCGAACCTCCGCCTCGTCGTGAAAATCGCCCGCGACTACGAAGGCATCGGCCTACCGCTGCTGGATTTAATTTCCGAAGGCAACATCGGTTTGATGAAGGCCGTCGAGCGCTTTGACCCCGCGAAGGGCGGCAAGCTTTCCACTTACGGTTCGTGGTGGATCAAGCAATCCATCAAACGCGCGCTGGCCAATCAGTCCAAGACGATTCGTCTGCCGGTTCATCTTGTGGACAAGATTTCTAAGATGCGCCGCACGGCGATGAAGTTGCAGGAAGAATTTGGCCGCGAACCGACGGATGAAGAGTTGGCCGCTGAAATCGGCACCACCGCTGCGCGCGTCAGCATGATGCGCACCGCGTCCATCCGTCCGTCGTCGCTGGATGCGCCGGTGGGCGACGATGATTCCAATACTTATTCCGAAATCGTCGAGGACGAACGCGCCGTCAATCCTTACGACGACCTAGAAGACAAGACCGTCACCAGTATGTTGCAGGACATGGTCAAACACCTCGACGACCGCGAGGCGACGATTCTGCGTTTCCGCTTCGGCCTCGACGGCGGCAACGAAAAAACTTTGGAAGAAGTCGGCGTAAAATTTGGCGTGACGCGCGAACGCGTCCGGCAGATCCAAAACCTCGCGCTGCGCAAGCTCCGCAAGATGATCGAAAAACTGGAAAAATCCAAAACGAAGGAAACCTGACCATGCCCGCGTCCGTCACGTCCGCCCAAATCGAAGCCGCCATCCGCAACGTTCCGGATTTTCCGAAGTCGGGTATTCAGTTCAAGGACATCACGCCGTTGCTCGCCGATGCGAAGCTGTTCGCCGGCGCGATTGAGCTGCTCACGAAAAATTTCAAGCCCGGTTCGGTGGACGCCATCGTGGGCATTGACGCGCGCGGATTTATTTTTGCCGCCGCTGCTGCAACCAAGCTAAACGCCGGTTTCATTCCCGTCCGCAAAAAAGGCAAACTGCCGTTCACGACCATCGAGCAAGATTACGCGCTGGAATACGGCCACGCGACCGTGGCCATGCACACCGACGCGCTCAAGCCGGGTGCGCGCGTGCTGCTGATTGACGATTTGCTGGCCACCGGCGGCACCTCCGCCGCCGCCATCGAGCTCGTGCAAAAGCTCGGCGGAAAAATTCTCGAAGCCGGCTTCCTCATCGAACTGAAATTCCTGAACGGCCGCGAGAAACTCGGCAACATTCCCGTCCGCTCGCTCGTCAGCTACTGACGCGCAATTCGGTTTTCCAAAACCGTTTTTCCGCCTACACTCGCGGTCATGCACTGGCTGCAATCCCTCGACCTCGCGCTGTTTCATTTCGTCAACAGCACGCTGGCCAATCCGCTCTTCGACTGGCTCATGCCGATTCTGAGCGGCAACGGCGTGCCGTGGTTGCCCGCCGTGATCATTGCGGTTCCGGCCATTTTCATTTGGGGTTCAACCCGGTTGAAAATCTGTGCGCTGCTGATGGTGCTGGTTTTTGCTGCGGGCGATGGCCTGATTATCAACAACCTCAAGGACACCGTGAAACGCCATCGTCCGTTCGTCACCCAACCCGACGCGCGGCTGTTTGGCGCGGTCGGCAAAGGCTACGTTGCTCCCCTACCCGACGGCTCGCGACCGCCCACCGCCAATCATCACAGTTTTCCGTCTGCCCATTCGGCCAACTGGTTTGCACTGGCCACGGTCGCATTTTTGTTTTACCGGCGCAGCGCAAAATTCTTTTTTCCGCTCGCTGCCGCTGTCGCCTTTTCCCGCGTCTACAACGGCGTGCATTATCCCAGCGACATTCTGGCCGGTGCCATTCTCGGTGCCGGCTACGCCATCGCGTTCGCGGTATTGGCGCAATTGCTGTGGAATTACATTGGCAAAAAGTATTTTCCAAGCTGGCACGCGCAATTGCCAAACCTGTTGAACCCTGAATCCATCCCCAAATCGGAAATCGGAAATCGGAAATCGGAAATGGATTGGCTTAACCTCGGCTACCTCGTCATCCTGCTCGCGCTCGTCGGACGCTGGATTTATCTCGCCAGCGGCATCATCAATCTCTCGCAGGACGAGGCGTATCAATGGCTTTGGTCGAAACACCTCGCGCTGTCGTATTACAGCAAGCCGCCGGGCATCGCGCTGCTGCAATGGTTTGGCACGCACCTCTTCGGCGATACCGAATTCGGCGTGCGCTTCTGCTCGCCGCTGCTCGCGGCGATTTTGAGCCTGCTCGTGCTGCGCTTCATGACACGCGAAGTCGGCGCTAAAGCGGCGTTCGTTTTATTGCTCATCACCTTTGCCGTGCCGCTGCTGGTCGTCGGCTCGGTGCTGATGACGATTGATCCGCCTCTCGTGCTGTGCTGGATGTGGGCGGTCATCGCCGGCTGGCGCGCGGTGCAACCGGACGCCAAGACGCGCGACTGGCTCGTCGTCGGCCTCGCGCTCGGCCTCGGTTTCCTCTGCAAATACACGGCGATGCTGCAACTCGTCTGCTGGGCAATTTTCTTTGCGCTGCACAAACCGGCGCGGCTGCATCTAAAAAAATCCGGCCCGTGGCTGGCACTCGGCGTCTTTGCCATTTGCACTTTGCCCGTTCTCATCTGGAATTCACAACACGGCTGGATCACCGTCAGCCACGTCGCCGGCGACGCGGGCTTGCTGGATAAAACGCACATCAGCCTCGGCGAACAAATTCAAAGAAGCCTCGGCTATTTCCTCGAATTCACCGGCGCGGAATTTGGTTTACTCAATCCCATCTTCTTCATCGCCGCGCTGATCGCGCTGGGCGCCGCGTGGAAACGGCGTGCGGAAAAGCCGCTGTGGTTTTTTCTGTTCTGCATGAGCGCACCGGTATTTCTCGGCCACTGGCTTTACGCGTTTCATTCGCGTGTTCAGCCGAACTGGATTGCCGCCGCCGTGCCGCCAATGCTCTGTCTGATGGTCGCGGTCTGGAACGAAAGTAAGTTTCGGGTCAAGCCGTGGCTCATCGCCGGGATTCTGCTCGGCCTCGTTGCCAACGCGTTTCTACACGACAGCGGCCTGCTGAAAGTTCTCGCCGCCAAACTGCCCGGAGACAAAGATCCCGCGCACCGGCTTGTCGGCTGGCGCGAAACCGCGCAACTCGTCGAGACCGAGCGCGCGAAGTTCGATACGAATGCCTTCATCATCGCCGACCATTACGGCACGACCGGATTGTATTCGTTTTATTCCGCACCCGCCCGCGCCGCCGCCAATGCGCACACGCCGCTGGTCTATTGCGGCGATTCCGACCACATTCTTAACCAGTTTCCATTCTGGGACGAATACAATTATCGCCAGCATCGGCCCGGTGAAAATGCGCTTTTTGTTTTGCGCCTCGACCCGTATCCGCTCGAATCCGGCTGGCTGAAAAAATGGTTTCGCCACGAGCCAGTGGAGCCGGTTCCGCAACCGCCGAAGCTCACACCCGCACGCATCGCCGACCAATTTGAAAGCGTGACCAACCTCGGTGTGCGCGAAATTAAAATCAACGACGGGCGTATTTTTCAGCGCGTGCAAATCTTCGGCTGCTACAAATTGAAGTGACGCCCGCCATGGAAATCCTGTTGCCAGTCCGCGACTACGATCTCGCGGCCACGCTGGATTCCGGCCAGGTTTTCCGCTGGCAACGCGAAGGTGAATCGTGGAACGGCGTGTTGGGGGAATATTTTCTCCAGCTAACGCAAACACCCGCTGGCATCCACGCCCGCGCGATCGCGCCGGTGAACGATTGGAATTTTCTCCGAGAATTTCTCCAGACGGAAACGAATCTCGCCGCGATTCTAAAAACTTTTCCTGATGATAAGCCGATGCGCGACGCTGTCGCCGTGTGTCAGGGACTGCGCCTGCTCCGGCAAGAACCATGGGAATGCCTTGCGTCGTTCATTCTTTCGTCCACCAAGCAAATCGTCCAGATCCGCCAAATCGTCGCCCTGCTTTGCGAGCGGTTTGGCGAAGAGGTAGGGCGGGCAGTCCCCTGCCCGCCGCCGATTGCCAACCGAAGCGTTCGGTTTCACCACGACGGCGCGCAGAGGACTGCGCGCCCTACCACCGCTTTTGCTTTTCCGTCACCGGAACGTCTCGCTGCTTGCACTGAAGTCGAATTGCGCGCCTGCAAAATGGGTTTCCGCGCGCCAAGCCTGCTGAATGCCGCGCGGAAAATCGCCGATGGCAAACTGGATTTGGAAAAAATCCGGCGGCTGGATTACGCCGAAGCGCGCAAGGAATTGATGACCTTGCGCGGCGTGGGCGGGAAGATTGCCGACTGCGTGCTGCTGTTCGGCTACGGCTTTGATTCCGCGTTTCCGGTGGATGTGTGGATTGAACGCGCGTTGCAGGAGCTTTATTTTCCCCGGCGCCGTGCCAGCGAGAAGCGACTCCGCCATTTTGCCGCCACGCATTTTGGCCCGCACGCCGGCTATGCGCAGCAGTATCTTTTTCACTACATGAGAACGAAGGTGAAATCCTAAATCGCTTCGCCGCACTTTTTAGTGTGATTTTCCCCCGCGTAAATCTAGGCTGACACCATGTTTCGACCGTGCATTGACCTGCATGAAGGTAAAGTGAAGCAAATCGTCGGCGGCACGCTCAGCGACGCCGGCGCGCGCACCAACTTTGTCTCGGAGAAATCCGCCGCGTGGTTCGCCGAACTTTACCGGCACGACAATCTGCGCGGCGGTCACGTCATTCAACTTGGTTCTGGCAACGAAGCCGAAGCCCGCGCGGCGCTCGCGACGTATCCCGGCGGGCTCCACCTCGGCGGCGGCGTGAATGGGCAAAACGCGCGCGGCTGGCTCGATGCCGGCGCATCGCACGTCATCGTGACGAGCTGGGTTTTCCGCGAAGGTCGCGTGGATTGGGCGCGACTGGACGAACTCATCAAAACCATCGGCAAAGAAAAGCTCGTCTTGGATTTGAGTTGCCGGAAGCGCGACGGAAAATATTTTGTCGTTACCGACCGCTGGCAGAAATTTACCGACTTGGAAGTGAACGCCGCCACGCTCCAGAAATTCTCCGCTCACTGCGCTGAGTTTCTGATTCACGCCGTGGACGTGGAAGGTTTGTGCCGGGGCATTGACCGCGAGCTGGTTTCAATGCTCGGCCAGTTCACCCCCATTCCGACCACCTATGCCGGCGGGGCGAATTCGCTGGCGGATTTGGAAGCGGTCACAAAACTCGGGCAAGGCAAAGTGGATCTGACCATCGGCTCGGCACTGGATATTTTTGGCGGGAGCGGAGTGCGTTACGCCGACGCCGTGGAATTCAATCGCCGTTCCCCGAAATAAAAACGCCGCCAGAAATCAATCCGGCGGCGCGCGATTTGAGATTTTCTCTTAAGATTTCACCACGTCAATCTTGGTCGGCGTCATCATTTTCTTGCCGTCCTTTTCCGCAACGGTGCCGGTGACGGTGACTTTTTCCGTGTCGCCATGGCAAACGGCCGCGTGTTCTTTTTTGCTGACGGCGTTTTGCTTCAGGTAGTAGTTGACCGTTTTGCCGTCCTCCATGACTTGAACGACGTTCTGGCAGGTCTTGGTTTCATGCAGCGTGCATTTGCCGCAGACCATGTTGCCGGTAATGGTGGTTTCCTTGGCGTCATCCGCCAGTGCGGTCATCGTGGCGCTGGCAAAGGCAAGGCCGACCAGCAGGGCAAGCGTGAGTTTCAATTGTTTCATAAGCATTCGTTTTGTTTTGGTTTTTTTGGCTACGGTTCTATGACAGCGCAATTAATGGTTTTGTTCAACCAAAATAATACCATCACGCGGCGAACAGGTCTTTCATGGTGATTTTAAACTGTGGCACCAGCTTTTCCTGCAAGATTTCGCCGCCGGCGAGAATGCCGTGCAATTTCAGGCCGAACTCTAAGCTGTGATAAATCTCCACGTTGTCGTAGCGCGGGTCAATCATCCACAAGCGCGGCACGCGATGTTCTTCGTAAAGCTCCTTTTTCGTCACCGTGTCGGCGCGATGATCGTCGCGACTGATGATTTCGGCGGCGAGAAACAATTTGCCGGTGGCAGCCATGATCAGCGCGAGGTCGGGGCAAAACGCCGTGGCGCGGGCGAGTGGCACTTGTGTGCGCGGCGCAAGCAATTGAACGCCGGTGAGACCGGCGACACTGGCGGCCATCTCGCGGTGTAGCCGGGCGCAAATAATTTCGTGGCGATCGCCGGGCGCCGAACGAGGCAACGTCCCGCCGTTCAGAATTTCCTCGTAAGGCCGGCTCATCGGGTGAGTTTCAAGATGAAGGTGAAAAGTTGCAAGTTTTGAATTTTTTATGGCGCTGCATACCGACGGACATCCGGTTTTTCCGAAAACAAAGTCTTGCAAAGCCGCCCCGGCTTCGGTAGTTTCCACGCTCTTTTGATAAATTTATGTCTGTAAAAATTCGCATGAAACGGATCGGCACGAAAAACACCCCAGTGTTCCGTATTGTCGTCGCCGACGGCCGCAGTCCGCGCGATGGCAAGTGCATCGAGGAAATCGGCACCTACCAACCGCTCAAACAGGGTGAAAATTTCACGATCAAGCTCGACCGCGCCCAATACTGGATCAGCAAAGGCGCGCAACCCAGCGACACCGTGGCCAGCTTCATTAAGAAGGCGGTCAAGGCAGCTCCGGTGACGGCTTAATCATTTTCCCGCCGCCGCCATGCAGGAGTTCCTCGAATACGTCGTCAAAGGACTCGTGCAACACCCGGACGCCGTCAGCGTGACGCCGGTGGAGCGCGGCGGAGCGACCGTTTATGAACTGCGCCTCGAACCGTCCGATGTCGGCAAAATCATCGGGCGGCAGGGTGTGACGATCAACGCCATCCGCTCGCTGCTGCTCGCCGGCAGCGCGAAAAAAGGGATTCGTTGCTCGGTGGAAATTGTGGAAGACCAGCCGGCGCGGTAATTGAAAATTTAGGCACGGATGAAAATTGACGTGCTGACCTTGTTCCCGGCGATGTTCGCCGGACCGCTCGATGAAAGTATCATCATGCGGGCGCGCAAGTCGGGATTGCTGGATTTGAAAATCCATCAGTTGCGCGATTGGACGCACGACCGACATAAGACGGTGGACGACAAACCGTTTGGCGGCGGGCCGGGAATGTTGATGAAATGCGAGCCGCTGTTTGAAGCGGTGGAAAGTTTGAAGCGCGAAGGCACGAAAGTGATTTTGCTTTCACCGAGCGGAAGAAAATTTACGCAGGAAATTGCGCGTGAACTTTCGCAGGAAAAAGATTTGCTGTTCGTCACGGGACATTACGAAGGGTTTGATGAGCGGATTCGGGAAACGCTGGCGGACGACGAGTTGTCCATCGGCGATTATGTGCTGACGAACGGCGCACTGCCCGCGATGGTGGTGATTGACGCGGTCGCGCGGCTGCTGCCCGGGGTTTTGG
>CAIOUK010000027.1 GCA_903861445.1 uncultured Verrucomicrobia subdivision 3 bacterium | reverse complement strand
TTCTGGTTTGAAAAACCCAGCGCCGGCGACGCCGCAAAAAAAGCATTCATCACCAACCGCCTCGGCGACTTTGGTTTTCTCGCGGGAATTTTGATGGTCTGGGGTTTGCTTGGTTCGCTGAATTTTTCTGCGCTGCAAAATGCAATGGTCTCAAATCCCGCCGCGCTCGGAGCCAGTGCCACCATCGCGGGGCTCTTGATTTTCTGCGGTGCGGCTGGCAAGTCCGCGCAATTCCCGCTGCACGTCTGGTTGCCGGATGCGATGGAAGGCCCGACGCCCGTGTCCGCCTTGATTCACGCCGCGACAATGGTGGCCGCCGGTGTTTACATGCTTTGTCGCACGCTGTTTTTGTTCAACGCCGAATCACTGCACGTCATTTCCTACATCGGCGGCTTCACCGCGCTGCTTGCCGCATTGATGGCGGTTCAGCAAAACGACATCAAGCGCATCATCGCCTACTCGACGCTGTCACAACTCGGCTACATGGTCATGGCGGTCGGGTTGAGCGGCCCGACGCCCGCGATGTTTCATTTGACCACGCACGCGTTTTTCAAAGCGCTGCTGTTCTTGAGCGCCGGCTCCGTCATCATCGGCATGCATCACGAACAGGACATCTGGCACATGGGCGGACTGAAAAAGAAAATGCCCGTCACCTTCTGGACCTTCACCATCGGCGCCTTGGCCTTGAGCGGCATTCCGCCGTTCGCCGGTTTTTATTCGAAGGATTCAATTCTCGCGCAGTGTTTGGATGCAGGACATAAGAATCCAGCTATTGGTTATCCGTTATTTGCCGTCGCCGTTTTTGTCGCCGGGTTGACCGCGTTTTATACGTTCCGTTTGTTCTTCGTCGTTTTCTTCGGCAAGGAAAAAACCGACCACGCCAAGCACGCGCACGAATCGCCGCTGATCATCACCGCGCCGCTGGTGATTCTGGCCATCTTCGCGACCATCGGCGGTTTCATCGGCATCACCAACAACTACGGTTCGCAACTGACGCCAGGCCACGAAGCTCTCTCTTGGTGGGAGCAAGTCAAGGAGCCGTTGCACGCGCCAGTTCCGATGCTCGTTGGCATCGGCGTCGCGTTTGCCGGAATTTTCCTCGCGTTTTCCCTTTACAAAAATGGGGACAAAGATCCGCTGCCCGCGAAACTCGGCGGTCTGGCGACCGCGATGAAAAACAAATTTTACTTCGACGAATTTTACGAAGCCACGTTCATTCGCTTCCACGATTTTCTTGCCGCAGTGGCCGACTGGATTGACCGCTGGATTTTGGAAGGCGCGATTATCGGCGCGATTCGCGGCGGCACGGATTTGAGCGGACGCGCGTTGCGTCTCGCCCAAACCGGCAATCTCCAGACCTACGCCTTCTTGTTCGTGCTCGGCGTGGCGCTGTTGCTCTATTTCGTTTTGGGAAAATAAAATGTCCATACTGACTTACATCGCAGGTTGGCCGCTGCTGGCGGCGTTGGTGCTCGTCGTCGTGCCGCGCAATTACCGCGTCATCATCCGCGCCATCGCGGTGCTGGCCACGCTGATCTCGGCGGTGCTGGCGGTGAAAATGTTTTGCCAATTCGTGCCCGGCACGAACGGCTTCCAGTTCGAGCAGCAAATTCCGTGGGTCGAATCGCTCGGCATCAGTTATCACGTCGGCGTGGACGGCTTGAACGTCGGCCT
>CAIOUK010000026.1 GCA_903861445.1 uncultured Verrucomicrobia subdivision 3 bacterium | reverse complement strand
TTCGTGCGCAGCTCGATCTGCCGGATTTTTTTGAGAATCTCGCGGGGAATCATGGGAACAACTGGAAAAATTCTACGCAGCCGCGAAAGCTCTTACGCGCGCCCGTGGTCTAGCTTTTGAAACTAATTTCTGCATTAACGCTTCACCAATTTTTTCGCCAAGCAAAACTGGAACGGCATTACCAATTTGCCGCATGGCTTCCGTCCATGCGCCGGTAACTTTGAAATCATCGGGAAACGTCTGAATGCGTTTTCCCTCAAACACAGTGAAATACCGCACCGAGCCATCGTGAAAGCGCATCATATTTTCGCCGCCGGGAACTCCATGCCCGCCCGCTTTGATTGTCTTGGCTGGCAAATCAAAATCACTTCCGGTGTGGCCGGGGTAGGTTCGCGCCAAGTCGCGGAAGATATGGTCGCGGATTCCATGTTTTGTGCGCGGGTCAGGGACATCGTGCAAGGCATCACGAACAGTTTGCCAAGGTTGCAGCGCCGGCTCAAAAAAACCAAAAGTGTCTCGCAAGTTTTTTACACGCGAAACAAGTCCATTCACACAGATTTCCCGTTTCGCTTTCGGAACTTTGTGCCGTTCCCAATACTCGCCGGTCACAAATTTATCCCAGACCAATTTTTCTTCGCTGTGAGTTGGTGATGGAAATTCCCAAACAGCGTCCAAGTCAGAACGGATGCCGACAATCACAACGCGCTCGCGGCATTGAGGGACGCCGTAATCAGCCGCGTTCACCAAAGTCCGCTTGACCTTGTATTTAATGCCATCGTAACGGTCGTAATTTATTTTTTGCAGGCTTTTGTAATGTTCCTGCCAAGTGGATTTTAGGGCGGCGCGGGCATCCGGGAACGTGAGACGGAGCAGAACATAATTAAAATAATCCTCGAACGATTCCCGCAACAGTCCTTTTACGTTTTCAAAAACAAACGCTTTTGGCGTGAGGGTTTCAATCGCGTTGATGGCGTAGGGAAACATATCCCGGTTGTCACTGTCCGCACCATGCTTGCCGCCCAGCGAAAAAGGCTGGCAAGGAGGGCCACCGGCAACCACGTCAATTCCTGAAAGCTGGTGAAAATCAAAATCACGGATGTCTCCCTCAAAAACTTTTTCAGGGTCGAAGTTTTGGCGCAGAGATTTGCAAGCGTCCGTGTTGAGCTCGACGAATGCGCTGTGCTCAAAGCCAGCGAGTTCGAGGCCTTTTGCCAAGCCGCCTGTGCCTGAAAATAGTTCCAACGATTTCACTGTTTGACTGAAAGGTTGCTCAAATGTTTTTTGATGTCCTCAAGGACGGTGCTTCGTTTCCTTGGCATACCCTTGCATTTGTCGGCCCACGGCCTGCCTGGGTGGATAGTATCCCAATCGGCACGAGCCTGTTCGTTGCGTCCTTTGCCTTGATTGTGATTTCCGAAACCAGCAAGTGCTGAATTCCACAATGGTTTATTGAGCTTGATAAGCGCGGCCTCAATCGTGCCAATCATATCAGAACCAGCATCTTCAAAAATTACGAAGCGGCACATAAAATCATCAGATGATAGATTCGATGCCAAATTGATGCTTTTGGCGTGCTGACTAATCCGATTAAAAAGTTGTCCTCCCTGTTTTGCCGGGTCATCTGAAACCCGCGACTGTCGCCAACCTTTCGGCACGGCCTTTCCCACATAAATTGCCACTGAATATGACAACCGGTTTATCTCCGCGTATTTCGCATAAAGCGGATTTTTGCCGATGTAGTAAAGCGAATAGACACCCGTTCCTGAAAACTTTTCTGGCGGCGGAAGCGTGTGGACCGGCGTTCCGTTGAAAAATCGAACGGCATCTTTCACCAATTCAACGAACGCATCGTTGCGATAAACGTGCTTGCTCCTATCAAATGGCGTTTGCTTGATTCGCATGGGTCATTTTTATTCGATTCGTTATGAAAAGACCAATTTGTTCCACCAATTTCACGGCACTGGCAGTTCATCAAAGATTTTCTGGATGACCGTTTCGCTGGTTTTTTCCTCGGCCTCGG
>CAIOUK010000025.1 GCA_903861445.1 uncultured Verrucomicrobia subdivision 3 bacterium | reverse complement strand
GTCTCGACTTCCTTGCACAGCTCGTCTTCCGTCAATTTTTCCACCTGGCTGCCGAGCAGAATTTTCTCCGCGTGAATGCCGACTTCGCTGCACACTTTGCGCGTGACGAGGTCGTTGTCGCCGGTGAGCACTTTCACGGTGATGCCGTTTTGCCGCAGCGCGGTGATGGCCTTGGCGGCAGAATCCTTCGGCGGATCGAGGAACGCGAGGTAGCCGGTCAAAACCAAATCGCTTTCGTCGGCCTTGGTGAAGGTGTTTTGCGCGCCGAGTTTTTTTGTGGCGACGGCGAGCACGCGAAAACCGTCTTCGCTCAAGTCGTTCACCTGTTGCACGAGGTCGCCGACGAGAATCGGCTCCATCGGCAAAATTTCGCCGTCGCTCTCGAAGTGCGAGCATTTGGCGAAGACCGCTTCCGGCGCGCCCTTGGTGAGCAACTGGCGTTCGCCGTTCGGCAGTTCGATGGCCACGGACATCATGCGGCGTGAGAAGTCGAACGGGATTTCGTCCACCATCTTGTATTTTTCCACGCCGAGTTCGCCGTGCAGTTGCTTGTATTTTAGCACCGCGCGGTCGAGCACGTTTTTCAGTCCGGTCTGGAAATGGCTGATGAGATAGGCGTCGCGCAGCACCTCGCTGCTTTCTTTCTTGAACACGTCCACGTGCAGTTCGAGGATGACGTGGTCAATCGTCAGCGTGCCGGTCTTGTCGGTGCAGAGCACGTCCATCGCGCCGAAGTTCTGGATGGAATTCAGCCGCTTGACGATGACCTTTTTCTTCGACATCGCGAGCGCGCCCTTGGACAGGCAGACGGAAACGATCATCGGCAGCATTTCCGGCGTGAGGCCGACGGCCACGGACATGGCGAAGAAAAATGCTTCCTTCCAATCGTGTTTCCGGAATCCATTGATTAAAAAAACCATCGGCACCATCACCAGCATGAAGCTGAGCATCAGCCAGACGAATTTCTTCACGCCCTTGTCAAACGCTGTGTCCGGCTGCTGGCCGACGAGGCTGCTGGCCATCTTGCCGAAATACGTCTTCGCGCCGGTGGCGACGATCACCGCCGTGGCCGCGCCGCTTTCCACGCTCGTGCCGAGGAAGCAGAGGTTGTTGTGTTCGATGACCGTGATGCCCGGGTGCGAATCCTTCGCGTCGGATTTTTCCACCGGCAGCGATTCGCCGGTCAGCGTCGCCTGGATGATGAACAAATCCTTCGCCGCCAGCAGCCGCACGTCGCCGGGAATCATGTCGCCGGCGGAGAGCTTGATCACGTCGCCGGGGACTAGGTCTTGCAGCGGAATTTCCTTTTGCTGCCCGTCGCGGATGACCGTGGCGGTGACCTTGATCATCGCCTTGAGCTTCGCTGCCGCGTTGCCGGCCTTGGTTTCCTGCACGAGGCGAAGCGACACACCCAGAATCACCATCGCCAGCATCACCATGCCGCCATAGAACTCCGACACATCACGGTTTTCGGCTGAGTCGTGGAAATAACTGATGAAAGACAGCACCGCCAGCACCGTCAGCAAAATCACCAGCGGATTGCGCACGGCGACCCAGAGCCGGTGCAGCCATTCATGCCGGCTTTCCTGGCCGACCACGTTGGGGCCGTATTGCGCCAGCCGCGCCTCGGCCTCGGCTTCGGTGAGGCCGTTCGGCGAGGTGCCGAGTGATTGCAGGACTTCGGCGGATTCGCGCGCGGCGGCCTCGGCGAGGACGTCGTTCGGGCGCGTAGTGTTGGATGGATTTGTGGCGGCCATTTTGTTGAGGTGTTAAAATTAACGAATCGCCAGACAAACGACAGTGACGATTCGGTGCCATTTTGCTTGTGGAAAATAATTCGGGCAAGCCTGCGGAGAAATTTTCTTTCCAGCCGCGCGCTTGCACGACTCGGGCGAATCGCATAGCTTAAAGCCGTTCGGGGAGCCAAATCACCTGTGGGTGACGCTGAGAGTTTGACGTGCGAGCGCCAATGACCCGTGAACTTGAACCGGATAATGCCGGCGCATGGATTAACAACTCTCCTTGGCTTTCCGTTGAAAATATTTCTCGCGAAGAACGCGAAGTCGGCGAAGGAAAACAATTTTCCCCTTCGCAACCTTCGCAACCTTCGCGCGACACAAAAAATTATGATCGCGACCAAAGAAT
>CAIOUK010000024.1 GCA_903861445.1 uncultured Verrucomicrobia subdivision 3 bacterium | reverse complement strand
CGCGATTCCGCGTGGCTGCTCGTGCAGTTGCTGCGTCACTTTGGTTTGGCCGCGCGCTTTGTCAGCGGTTATTTGATCCAGCTCAAGCCGGATGTGAAATCGCTCGACGGTCCGAGCGGCGCGGAAAAAGATTTCACCGATCTCCATGCGTGGACGGAAGTTTATCTACCGGGCGCGGGCTGGATTGGCCTCGACCCCACTTCTGGTTTGCTTGCGGGCGAAGGCCACATCCCGCTTGCTTGCACGCCCGATCCTTCGAGTGCCGCACCGATTTCCGGCGGCGTGGACGAGTGCGAAACGGAGTTCGAATTCGACATGACGGTGAAGCGTGTTTACGAATCGTCGCGCGTCACCAAGCCTTACACCGAAGAACAATGGGCGGATATTGAAAAGCTCGGTCACGCGATTGACGTGGATTTGAAAAAAGGCGACGTGCGCCTGACGATGGGCGGCGAGCCGACGTTTGTTTCCGTGGACGATCCCGACGGACCCGAATGGAATTTCACCGCCGTCTCGCACAAGAAAAGAATTTTGTCCGGCGAACTGATCAAGCGGCTGCGCGGAAAATTCGCGCCCGGCTCGCTGCTGCATTACGGCCAGGGCAAATGGTATCCCGGCGAACCGCTGCCGCGCTACGCGCTTGCCGCGTATTGGCGCAAGGACGGCGTGCCGGTCTGGAAGGAGGATTCGCTCATCGCGGATGAATCAAAAAATTACGGTCACGGCGCAAAGGAAGCCAAGGCGCTGGCGGAGCGGCTCGCCAAAACCATCGGCGTGAAGCCGGAGCATTTGATTCCCGCCTACGAAGACGCGTTTTATTATTCGTGGAAGGAACGGCGTTTTCCATCGAACATCACGCCGGAAAAATCCAATCTCAAAGACAAGCAGGAACGGGAACGCATCGCGCGGATTTTCCAGCAGGGCCTCGGCTCGGTCGTCGGCTACACGCTGCCGATCAAGCGCGCGTGGATTGGCCAGCAGCAGGGCTGGATGTCCGGCTCGTGGTTTTTGCGCGACGACGACACGCTTTGGTTGATCCCCGGCGACTCCGCGATGGGCTTGCGTCTGCCGTTGGATTCTGTGCCGTGGGTTGCAGAAAAAGATTTTCCGTGGCTGCGCCCGCAAGATCCGTCGGAACCCGATTTGCCGCCGTTGCCGAAAGAGTTTCCGTATCGCCAACAAGTCGTTGGCCGCCGCAACGCGCCGCTGCCACCCGGTTACGGGCCAGGCCAGCGCGCACAAAAACTCGAACAGCCCGAACCTGAAGCCGACCCAAATCGCCAACCCGCGCCGGGTCAAAGCGCGCCGTGGATCATCCGCACTGCGCTCTGCGTCGAGCCGCGCGACGGACGGCTGCACGTCTTCATGCCGCCGGTCGAGAAGACGGAAGACTATCTCGATCTCATCGCCGGCATCGAAACCACCGCGCACGAAACCGGTTTGCCCGTTGTCATCGAAGGCGAAACGCCGCCGCGCGATCCGCGCCTGAACAAACTTGCCGTCACGCCTGATCCCGGCGTCATCGAGGTCAATATGCACCCAAGTAAAACTTGGGAAGAACTTGTCGAGCGCACGACGACGCTTTACGAGGAAGCGCGGCAGACGCGGCTCGGCACGGAAAAATTCATGGTGGACGGACGCCACACCGGCACGGGCGGCGGCAACCACATCATCATCGGCGGCGAAACGCCGCAGGATTCGCCGGTGCTGCGCCGGCCGGATTTGCTGCGCTCGCTGCTGACGTATTGGCAGAATCATCCGTCGTTGAGCTGGCTCTTCAGCGGTTTGTTCATCGGCCCGACGTCTCAGGCGCCACGCATTGACGAGGCGCGCAACGACGCGCTTTACGAACTCGACGTCGCGTTCAAGGAAATGGACAAACAAATCAGCCAATTCGGCCAGACGCCGCCGTGGCTGGTGGATCGTTTGTTCCGCAACTTATTAATCGATTCCAGCGGCAACACGCATCGCGCTGAATTTTCCATTGATAAACTTTTCGCGCCCGAAAGCAGCACGGGTCGTCTCGGCCTCGTCGAGATGCGCGCGTTTGAAATGCCGCCGCACGCGGAAATGAGTCTCGCGCAACATTTGTTGTTGCGTGGACTCGTTTCAAAATTCTGGAAAGAGCCTTACAAAAACGAACTCGTGCGCTGGGGCACGGACATCCACGACCGCTGGATGCTGCCGCACTTTTGCGAAACGGATTTCAAAGATGTCATCAACGATTTGCGCGACTCTGGTTATCCGTTCAAGGCGGAATGGTTCGCGCCGCATTTTGAATTTCGCTTCCCGCGTATAGGTGATTTGGAACAACGCGATTTGCAAATCGAACTCCGCACCGCGCTTGAACCGTGGCACGTCCTCGGCGAAGAACCCGGTGGCGGCGGCACGGTGCGTTATGTGGATAGTTCAGTCGAGCGTTTGCAAATTAAGGCACGTGGACTTGCGGGCGACCGCTTCGCCATCACCTGCAACGGCCATAAAGTTCCGCTGCATCCGACCGGCACAAATGGTGAAGGCGTCGCGGGCGTGCGCTACCGCGCGTGGCAGCCGCCGATTTGTTTGCAGCCGACGATCAAATCGCACGCGCCGTTGCGCTTTGATTTATACGACACCTGGAACCAGCGTTCGCTCGGCGGCTGCACTTACAACGTCGCGCATCCCGGTGGCCGCAGTTACGACACGTTCCCAGTGAATTCCTACGAAGCGGAATCGCGGCGGCTCGCAAGATTTTTTCGTCACGGGCATCAGCAGGGCAAGTTCACGCCGCCGGTAGAAAATGTGAACCGCGACTTTCCGTTCACGCTGGATTTGCGTAATGTCTGACGCGGAAAATCAATATCGCCGCCGCGACCAGCCGCCGATGACGCAATCGCAATCCCAATCCACAGCGGACGACCCCAGCTTCGCCCAAACGGCGACGTCGGAAAAACTGTTGGCCGGCTACCAGCGCGACCGCGGTGCTTTCGACGAATTGCTCGGGGCGGACGGTAAAATTTTTCCTCACTATAAAAAACTGATTGGCGAACTGGAGGAATTTGGCGTTTCGGAATTAGTGCGGCGCGAGGATGCCTGCCGGCGTTTCGTCCACGAACATGGCATCACCTATAATGTCTATGGCGATCCGCGTGGCCGGGAACGTCCGTGGCAGCTCGACCCAATTCCGTTTGTAATCGCGCCGGAAGAATGGCAGCAACTCGAAACCGGCCTGATTCAACGCGCCGCGTTGCTGAACCAAATTCTTGCCGACTGCTACGGCGCGCAGGAACTCATCCGCTCGCGCTGGCTGTCGCCGGCGCTGATTTTTGGCCAGCCGGATTTTCTGCGACCGTGCCACGGCATCCGTGTGCCGGGCGACACCTTTCTGCATTTTTACGCCGCCGATCTGTCGCGTTCGCCGGACGGACGCTGGTGGGTGGTTTCTGACCGCACGCAAATTCCGACCGGGGCTGGCTACGCACTCGCCAATCGTCTCGTCACCTCGCGCATTTTGCCCGAACCGTTTCGCGACAATCACGTTCACCGGCTGGCTGGATTTTTTCTCGCGGTGCAAAATTCGCTGGCACAACTCGCGCCACGGCAGGCCGGCAAGGCGCGCGTCGTCATGCTCACGCCGGGGCCGCACAACGAAACCTATTTCGAACAGGCCTATCTCGCGCGTTATCTCGGCTATATGCTCGTCGAAGGACAGGATTTGACGGTGCGCGACAATTCCGTTTTCCTGAAAACCTTGAGCGGCCTCGAACGTGTGGATGTGATTCTGCGCCGCGTGGATGATGATTTTTGCGATCCGCTGGAATTGCGCAACGACTCCATCCTCGGCGTGCCGGGTCTCGTGGAAGCGGTGCGTGCCGGCAATGTCGTCATGGCCAACGCGCTCGGCAGCGGGCTGGTGCAAAGCCCGGCGTTCATGTCGTTTTTGCCGGGGCTGTGCGAACATCTGCTCGGAGAAAAATTAAAATTGCCCTCGGTCGCGACGTGGTGGTGTGGCCAGAAATCCGCGCGCGAACACGTCCTGAAAAATCTCGAAACGCTTGTGGTCAAGCCCGCCTTTCGCACGCACTTGAAAATTGCCGAGGCGGAAGCGGACGAATTGCAGCGCCGCATTGAATTTGACCCCGACCTGTTCGTGGCGCAGGAACGCGTGGAACTTTCCACCGCGCCGGCGTGGAAAAAAGATTCGCTTGTCGCCCAGCCGATTAGCCTCCGCGTGTTCCTCGTGGCCGATGGTCGCGGCGGTTATTCCGTGATGCCCGGCGGTTTGGTGCGCGTCGCGCCGGACCACCGCAGCAGTTTTATCTCCATGCAGAACGGCGGCAGCAGCAAAGACGCGTGGATTCCCTCGGCCACGCCGGTCGAGGAACTCACACTGCTGCAAGGCACCGGCCAGAGCGTCGAATTGCGCCGCACAGGCAACAATCTGCCGTCGCGCCTCGCGGACAATTTTTTCTGGCTCGGCCGTTATTCCGAACGTGCGGACGCCACGTCGCGGTTGCTGCGGAGCGCGTTGTTGCGCTTCAATCCTGAACGCACTGGTGGCGCGATGCCGCTGTTGGCACCGTTGTTGCAGACTTTGGAAATACAAGGTCAGTTGCCGGAAATTTCCGACAAACCGGAGCTGTGGGCGAACGCGGAGGCTTTTGAAGCCGAACTGCTCGCCGCGATTTTTGATCCGACTCGGCCGGGAAGTTTGCGCCAGACGGCGGAGCAACTACAACGGCTGGCGATGCTCGTGCGCGACCGCACGTCGAACGATATGTGGCGCGTGTTGAGCCAGATTGACGACCGGCTCGCCACGCCGACCAGCAGCCTTGTGATGCTCGCGGCGATGCGGTCGGCATCCTGAACCAGACGTTGCTCGGCCTCGCGGCATTTCACGGTCTCGCGCGCGAGAACATGACTCGTGCCCAGGCGTGGCGGTTTCTCGACATGGGCTTGCGCCTCGAACGGGCGCTGTATCTCTGCACGTTGCTGGACGCCACGCTGGATTCGCCGGACGCGGAAAATCCCAGCCTGCTCGAAGCCGTCCTCGAAGTGGTGGACAGCAGCATCACGTTCCGCTCGCGCTATAATTTATTGCCGACCGTGCCGGCGGTGTTCGACTTGGTTTTGCTCGACGACAAAAATCCGCGTTCCGTTTTATTCCAGATCAAGCAGTTGGTGAAACATTTTTCCAAGCTGCCAAAGGATGGCGGCGAGGGAGACAGCCCGGGTAAAATCATTTTGGACAACTGCCTGTCGCGGCTGAACCGTGCCGACGCGCGCGAGCTGGCCAGCTCCTCGGTGAATTGGAAGGAGTCCGCGCTGGCGGCGACCATCCGCGAAACGCGGCACGCGTTGCCGCAATTGTCCGACGCCATCGCCGCCAGCTATTTCGCGCACTCGGCGATTTCGCGGACGGGCCGGGGAGGTGCGGTATGAATTATCACATCACCCATCGCACGCTTTATGAATACGCCGCGCCGGTCTCGGTCTCGCATCACGTCGCGCGGCTGGAACCGCTGAACACTGCCGCGCAGACGCGCGAACGGTTCAGTCTCCAGATTTTTCCCGAACCGGCGTTGCGCCGGGAGCGCACGGATTATTTCGGCAACCGGCTCTGTTTTTTTGCCATCCAGGAAATTCATTCCAAACTGGAAATCATCACCAGCAGCCGCG
Source organism: uncultured Verrucomicrobia subdivision 3 bacterium (assembly GCA_903861445.1). Classification (GTDB taxonomy): domain Bacteria; phylum Verrucomicrobiota; class Verrucomicrobiia; order Limisphaerales; family UBA11358; genus UBA11358. The sequence goes on along the minus strand of CAIOUK010000024.1, from coordinate 10,289 downwards.
TGACGGTATCGCCGGCAAAATCCGCGCAGAACGAATCCACTGTGCCGTGGGAATCCGTCGCCGAAATGTTCCGCGATCCGGTTTCGCCCGAGGTGGTCGAGCCGTATCAATTTGTTTTTGACTCGCCGCAAATCCGCGCCGCGCGGGAACTGGCGGATTATGCGCGGGAAAGTTTTACCGACGACACACCGCTGCTCGCGGGTGCGCGCGATTTGACGCGGCGGATTTTTGAGGATTTCAAATTTGACCCGAAGGCGACCACGGTGGCGACGCCGCTGGAAGAAGTCTGGAAAAATCGGCGTGGCGTGTGCCAGGACTTCGCGCATCTCGGCATCGCCTGTCTGCGTTCGCTGGGGTTGCCGACGCGTTACGTCAGCGGCTATTTGCGGACACGTCCGCCGGAAGGTCAACCGCGCCTTGTCGGTGCGGATGCCAGCCACGCTTGGTTTTCCGTTTTTTCGCCGGGCACCGGCTGGGTGGATTTTGACCCGACCAACAACGTTCAGCCCGCCGAGGAACACATCGTCGTCGCCTGCGGCCGCGATTACGGCGATGTGAGTCCGGTCGCCGGTATTCTCACCGGCGGCGGCGCGCACGAGGTGAAAGTGTCTGTGGACGTGGAGCCGTTGGAATAAAATCAGTTTTACCGAATCATGAGATGGGAAATTTTACATCGCACACGCTACACTTACGCCACGCCGGTGCGCGACAGTTTTAACGACGTGCGCCTGCAGCCAATGCCGATTCCCGAACAGACCGTGGAATCTTTTTTACTGAAAGTGTTGCCGGCGGCGCGGCTGACGCATTCCACGGATTTTTATTCCAACTGGATTCAGCACTTTGAAATCGTCGAGCCGCACAGCCATTTGCTGATTGAGGCGAATTCCCGCGTGCGCACGCATCCACCGGCGCCGCTGCCGGCGGAACCGCTCTGTTCCTTCGCGCAGATGCAGGCCGCGCCAAACATCGAGCGCTGCTTTGACTATTTGCAGTCTAGCCATTTTGTCGAGCTGTCGCCCGAGGCGTGGAAACTCGCGCTGGATGCGACCGACGGCATCGGAGATGCGTGGCTGGCTATTCTGGCGCTGATGAATTTCGTTCACGGCTTTTTGAAATACGAATCTTTTTCCACGCACGTTCACACGCACATGAGCGAAGTGCTGCGCGACCGGCGCGGCGTGTGCCAGGATTTTGCGCACCTGATGATCGGGCTGTGCCGTGTGCTGAAAATTCCCGCGCGTTATGTTAGCGGCTATCTGGCCACGGAAGCCGCGAGCGCCACGCACGCGTGGTTGGAAGTTTTTGTGCCCGGCCACGGCTGGCGCGGGGTGGATCCCACGCACAACTGCCAGATCGGCGAAACGTATATCAAGATTGGCAACGGCCGGGATTATGCCGATGTGCCGCCCATCAGCGGCAATTATCGCGGCACGCGCGACCGCAAGATGGAAGTGGAAGTCAAAATCTTCCCAGTGAATTAAATCAGGCATTGAGGCGACATCGTCGGGCGCGAGCGGCGCAAAACGGGTGGACACGAATTTCACGAATTTTCACTAATTGAATTCGTGTTAATTCGTGAAATTCGTTTCTCAACGGCGGTGGCGACGGCCTTTGCCCTTGCAATCAAAATCAATCGCGACTAAATAGGCGGTAAAAGTTTAACCAAACTAGTAGTTAGGTTTCATGCCAGCGTATGTCCAAATCGTTCATCATAACTTTGGCGGCGATTGTGGTGGTGGTTTTGGCAGTCGCCGTGCCGAATTTTATTCGAGCGCGCCAGACACACGCGGCTGCGCCTTGCATTAATAATTTACGGATTATTGATGCAGCCAAGAATCAGTGGAGATTAGAGAAGAGCAAGTTAGACGACGATATGCCGACTTGGGATGATTTACGTCCTTATTTTTCACCTGGTTGGTCGAACGGCATACCGGTTTGTCCAGATGGCGGTGTTTATTTTTTAGGTCGAGTTAGGCAGTCGCCGACTTGTTCGCTTAGCGATTCAGGACCTGGTCATAAATTACCATGACGTTTAGTTTCAAATTTGTGGTGCGACAAAATTGTTGGTAGCAGTTTTCGTTCGGCTAAATTTCTTTTTCGTGTCTTTCGTGTCTTTCGTGGTTAAATTTTCCCCGCGATGATTGCATACCACGATTTGCTCCGGCTCGTGCTGGAGCGCGGCAAGTTCAAGGCCGACCGCACCGGCACCGGCACCTATTCCGTGTTCGGCGCGCAGGCGCGGTTTGATTTGCGCACGAGCTTTCCCGTCCTCACCACCAAGAAGCTCCACCTCAAGTCCATCATCTACGAACTGCTCTGGTTCCTGCGCGGCGAGACGAACGTCCGCTGGCTCCAGGAACGCGGCGTGTCCATTTGGGACGAATGGGCCAAGCCCGACGGCAGTCTCGGCCGCGTTTATGGCGCGCAATGGTGCGATTGGAAAACCGCCGATGGCCGGAGCCTCAATCAAATTGATTCCGTCATCGCGCAGATCAAAAAGAATCCCGATTCGCGCCGGCTCATCGTCAGCGCGTGGAATCCTGGCGAAATCGAGACGATGGCATTGCCGCCGTGCCACACGATGTTTCAATTTTTTGTGCAGGACGGCGAGTTGAGTTGCCAGCTTTATCAGCGCAGCGCGGATTTGTTTCTCGGCGTGCCGTTCAACATCGCCAGCTACGCGCTGCTCACGCGCATGGTCGCGCAGGTGTGCGACCTGAAGCCGGGCGATTTCGTCCACACCTTCGGCGACCTGCATCTCTACGCGAATCATCTCGAACAGGCCAAGCTTCAGCTCTCGCGCGAGCCACGTCCGTTGCCGCAAATGAAGCTCAATCCGGCGGTGAAGAACATCCATGATTTCCAGTTCGAGGATTTCACACTGGAAGGCTATGACCCGCATCCGGCCATCAAAGCGCCGATTGCGGTGTGATTTTTATGAAGCCACAGAGGCACAGAGGCGCAGAGGAAAAACCAATTTTTTATCTCTGTGCCTCGGTGTCTCGGTGGCAAAATTTAGAATGAAACACTTTAAAGCCATTGCCGCCATGTCGTTGAACCGCGTGATTGGCGCGGGCAATAAAATTCCGTGGCATCTGCCGGAGGATTTCAAGTGGTTCAAGCAGATGACTTCTGGTCACGTCGTTATCATGGGGCGCAAGACGTTTGAAAGTCTTGGTGGAAAACCATTGCCGAACCGCATCAACATCGTGCTTAGCCGGCATCCGGGACGGTTGCAGTCGAGTCTGCCGGAAGTGTTCGGTCAGGCGTGGGTCGGTCGCGGCAAGACGCACTTCCCCGACAAGCCGACGCAGTTTGAATTGCCGAAAGTCGGCGGCACGGCGGCGACGGATTTGCGCCTCATCAAAAATGTGCTGAAACTCGACCCGGCGAGTTCGCCGCTAGAATTTTTCATCGCCGGCGGCGCGCAAATCTACAAGAAGGCCCTGCCGTTCTGCTCCGACCTTTACCTGACGGTGGTGAAGCGCGAGGTGGAAGGCGATGCATTTTTCCCGCCGTTCGAGGATAAGTTTGATCTGGTGGAAACGCTGCGCGATGAACCGGAGTTCAAGATTCTTCATTATCGGCATCGGGCACTTTTCAATCTGGAGTAAGCTGACTTCCTTTAATTCCCGTTGATGTGGGGCGTGAATGAAAGACTGAAGCCACCCACGACGACTTCCAAACGCTGGCCTTCGCGAGCGACGATTTGAGTGACGGACAAATCACGCGTCTTGCCGGCGGCGGTTTTCGACTGGAAGGCTAGGGTGATTTGCGAATTGTGACGATCCAGCATGCGGGGCGTGAGGGTGCAATTTTTGCCGTCGCCGAGTTGGACGCAGGTTTCGTAATGATTGGTCAAAGTGATTTCGCCGAGGTTGTGGCTGGCGGGCGGATTCGTCGGCGCACCGGCGACCGCCGCGCTGGTGGGTGGATTCTTCGGCGCATTTTCGGGCGGCGAAGTTTTGTTGCAACTCGCCGGGAGCAAGCTGGTGAGCGAAATCAACACTGCGCTGGCTAGGTGAACCATTCCCATATTTTTATAAAACAGCAGGAATTAGGCCGAGTTGGCTTTGTTATAAATATTGCAGAATTTTCCGAAGTCGTGTCTCAAAAACGGCAGAGCGTCCAAAATTAATCCACGCGGTCGCAGATGAGGAGATTTTTACCGTCATGGATGGTCATGCGAAAATCTTCGGCGGTGGCGGTCATGAATTTATCCTGACCGCCGCTGGAAATATGCAAATCATAATTCGTTTGATTTCGTGTCCAATCACCCTTCCAATCGGCATACTCGGTTTTTGGTGGCTGGCCGGCGACCGGTTTAAGCTGCGGCAGGCTCTTGATGAATAATTTATTATCGCCGGTGGCCAGAATCCGCGTTTTTGCATAGGACTCCGTCATCCAGGCACGGGCGGTGCGCATATCACTGGCTTTGATCCGGGGGTTATTTTGCCGCATCCAGGCAAGGGTGACGTTGACGTTGAGTTCCCAGTGGCCGATGATTTTCTCCGTGTCATACTTGGCGGATTTGCCGGTTTGCAGGTAGCCGGTCAGATCGTCCAGATTGGTCCGCAAAATATCCATGACTTCCTTGGTCAAATCTTTTTTGGCGATGAAATCCCGGACATTCGGGTTGTTCAATAATTCCGCCGCCGTGACCCCATTCGCGAGGGCATTGGTCAGCGCCGGGTCTTGCACCAGCGCCTTTAATTCGTCCCGCTCCCACAGCGAAGTCAGTGCCGGATAATCCGCGAGGCGTTGCGCCGCGCCCGGATTTTGCAGCACCAAGCCGGAAATGTCGGCCAGTTGGTAATATTCGGGCGGCAAAGTGCCGACCGCCGCCGCCGTGCGCGCGAGGCCGGTGGATTGGAGATCATTCCCCATTCGGCTAATCACGCCGACGATGACGGGCGGGTTTGCTGCGGTGCTCACTTGCACCGTCCAATAGCTAAAGTTAAAAACAAAAAACGTGAGCAGCACAAAATAAATGGCGCCATTCGCCAGCCCCAGACAGATGCCCAGCCGCGCATTGAGGCGTTCCCACAAAGCCAGCCGCAAATCACCCGCCTTGTATTTGTAAAACACCTCCACTTTTTTATGCACGGTGCCGGCCGCCATCTTGAAAGGAAGGCTGACTAAAATGAACCCGAGCACCGGCGCGAGTGCCCACGGCAGCACCGGATTATCACCGCCCAGATACACGATGATGGGCTTAAGCAGTCCGCCCACCGGCACCGCCAGCAGCGCGGCTATGAGAATGCCCACGAACGAGAACGCCGCGCGGATGCCGCCCTGCCGCCAACCCGCCAGCGCCACCGACCCCATGATTAAAAAAGCCAGAATCCAGATGGTCATGCCGCCATTAAAAATCATCCCGCCAAAAATGCACGACGAAAATGGCACTCGCAGTTGAAAAACTTTCATTCCCCATTACATTGCCGCACATGAAAATTTCCGTCATCGTCCCCGCCTTCAACGAGGAGAAGCTGCTCGGCGTATCGCTGGCGGAAATCAAAGCCGCCGCCACCGCCTTCACCGCGCGCAGCTGGACGTTTGAACTCGTCGTCTGCGACAACAATTCCACCGACCGCACCGCTGACATCGCCCGCGCCGCCGGGGCGAAGGTCGTGTTTGAACCCGTCAACCAAATCGCCCGCGCCCGCAATGCCGGCGCGTCCGTGGCCACCGGCGACTGGCTCGTTTTTGTGGACGCCGATTCGCATCCCAGCGAAAGCCTGTTCACCGAAGTGGCGGAGCAAATCGCCACCGGCCGCTGCCTCGCTGGTGGTGCAACCATCCGGCTGGATGAAAAATTATTTGTGGCCGGCGTGGTCACGCAACTGTGGAACTACGCCAGCCGCCTGCACCGACTGATGGCGGGCTCGTTCATTTTTGTCGAGGCGGCGGCGTTCCGGCGCGTCGGCGGGTTCAGCCCGGAAATGTTTGCCGCCGAAGAATTGGAACTGAGCCAGCGGCTCAAAAAGCTTGCGCGTGAAACTGGCCAAAAAATTATCATCCTGCATCGGCATCCGATTAAAACATCCGCGCGGAAAATGAAACTCTACACGCCGCGCGAACTTGGCGGGTTTTTCCTGCGCTCCATTTTCAATCATCGCCGCACCGTCCGCAGCCGCGAGGCTGCCTACCTGTGGTATGACGGACGGCGTTGAGAAAAAAGTTTTCGCCGATGTCAATTTTCATTCGCAACTGGCCGGCTTTGGCTTAACTTCGCCGCGTGTCGGAAAACAAAAACAATCCCGCCATCGCCGGCAGTCTGGTGTTGGTCGTTCTGCTGTGGGGCGGCAACAACGTCAGCACCAAATGGCTCGTGGGCGACTGGCCGCCGGTCTTCACCGGCATGACCCGGTTTTTGTTTGCCGGCGTCATCTTGCTGGGCGTGCTGCGCTTCACCACATTACTCGGTAAGTTCCAAACGCTCAACGCCACGCAGCACCGACAACTCTGGTTGCGCGGCGGACTGGGATTGGCGGCCTACACTGTCACTTTTTGCTGGGCGCTCAAGCTGACAGCGGCTTCGCACGTGGCGCTTTACATCGGTGCCTCGCCGATTTGGGCGTTGCTGGTGGAACAACGGCCGCAAAAAAACTGGTCTAGCGTCCGGCGCTACGCCGCCGCGTTCCTCGCGCTGACCGGCGTGCTGGTGCTATTCTGGCCGGCGCTGAAAAATTCTAGCTTCAATCTCGCCGGCGAATGTTGCGGCCTTGGTTCTAGCCTGTTTTGGGCGAACTATAATCATCAAAGCCGCATTCTGGCGCGAACTATTCACGGCGTGGAAGTCGCCGCCAATTCCATGTGGATGTCCGGCGTGTGGCTGCTGCCTGTCGCGTTGATTGAAATCTTTCACCACGGTCTCGTCGTGGACACGCCGCATCTTGGTATTCAATCTCTTGCCATCATTTTTGGCGGCGTGGTGCCGTATGCGCTGTGGAATTCTTCGCTCCGACACTGGCCGACGAGCCGCGTGATGCTGTTCAACAACCTCATCCCCATTTCCACGACGACCTGGGCGCATTTTGTGTTGCGCGAAGAAATTACTTCGACGTTCTGCGCCGCGATGATTTTGATTGTCGCTGGCGTAGCCATCGGTCAGATGGATTGGGCAAAGATATTCAAGCAGCCGGAAAGTTTTTGAAGGCACGAACCGCGAACCATGCGAACTACGCGAAAATAAAATTCAAAAATTGTCCCTGTCCCTTTTGCGTAGTTCGTGTATTTCGCGGTTAACAAATTTATGGACATCAAAAATCTCAACGCCGTCGCGCCGTTCACCACCAAGGACGGCTCGGAAATCCGCGAGTTGCTGGCGCACCGCAATTCCGCCATCCGCAACCAAAGCCTGGCCGAAGCGCGCTTGCCCGTGGGCGGCGCGACGCAGGAACATTTTCATCCGCGCGCCGAGGAGATTTATTATATCACGCACGGCACCGGCAGAATCCGCATCGAAAACGAGACGCGCGAAGTTCGAGCCGGCGACGCCATCGCCATTCCGCCGGGGCAGAAACATAAACTTTGGAACACCGGCGATGAAGTGCTGCGCCTGCTCTGCTGCTGCGCGCCCGCCTACGAACATAGCGACACGGTCATCACCGAAAAATAAATAAGGAAAGCAGGAATTCAGGAAAAAACCGTTCCTGCTTTCCTGCTTTCCTTATTCAAGTCTTTCTGGTCTTGAGCATGGCCGCAATCAATCCGTCCGTCGTGTGCTCTTTCGCTTCGAGTGTCGGTTTGAGGCCGAGCGCGGCGATGGTCTTGGTCGTTTCCGGGCCGATGGAGGCGAGCTTGAGTTGCGGAAATTGTTTCATCAGCTTGGGCAAATCAAACCGGGCGTGGAAATGTTCCACCGTTGAACTGCTGGTGAACGTCACCCAGTCCGCACCTTCGGCCAGCAGCCGTGCGCCCACGCCGGCGCGATCTTCGGTCTCGGCCATCGTCCGGTAAACGGCGATGTCGTCCACGATGGCGCCTTCTTCCATGAGCGCATCGGGCAAATCTTTGTTCGCTACCTCGGCGCGGAAGAGGCACATCTTCACGTTCTCGATGTCCTGAAACTTTTTGAATGCGGCGACGATTTTTTTGCCAACGTATTCATCCGGCTGTAAATCCACTTGCAAATGCAGTTCGTGCAATTTCGCCGCCGTCTTCGGGCCGACCGCTGCGATGCGTGCGCCGCCGAGGTCGCGCAAATCCTGAAATCGCTTGAAGAACAAATCGAAGAACGCCGTCACGCCGTTGGCACTGGTGAAGATGAGCCAGTCGTAGGAATTGATTTCCAGCAACGCGTCCACGATGGCCATTTTTTCCAGCGGCTCGGTGATCTTGATCGTCGGCACTTCCAGCACATCCGCGCCTAGGGTGGCAAGGCGTTGCGCAAATGTGCCTGCTTGTTCCGTGCGACGCGTGACCACGATGCGTTGCCCGAACAGCGGCAGATTTTCAAACCAATTCAATTTTTCGCGCAACTTCACCACGTCACCGACGATGATGATGGCGGGCGGCGAAAGGTTTTCTTTCTCCGCTAGCTTGGCAATCGTCGCGAGTGTGCCGGCAACCGATTTCTGCCGGCCGGTCGTGCCACGATGAACAACGGCCACGGGCGTTTGCGGATTCATGCCGTGCGCGATGAGTGACTGCGTCCAATCGGCGAGATTGTCCATACCCATCAACACGATTTTGGTGCCGGGAATCTTGGCGATCTGCTCGTAACGCAACGCTGTCGGCGCATCGGCGGAATCGCTGTGGCCGGTGAAAACGGTGAAGCTGGAGCAATGTTCGCGGTGCGTGAGCGGAATGCCGGCGTAGTTCGCTGCCGCGACGACGGACGAAACGCCGGGCACAACTTCGAAGGCAATTTTTTCAGCAACGAGCGCTTCGGCTTCTTCGCCACCGCGCCCAAAGATGAACGGGTCGCCGCCTTTGAGCCGCACAACGGTTTTACCTTCGCGCGCGCGGGCGAGCATGAGTTCGGTGAGCTGTTCCTGCGTGAGCCCGCCATCGCGCTTGTGGTTACCGCGCGTGATGATTTCCGCGCTCGCCGGCGCGAGCCGGAGCAATTCGGGATTCACCAGCACGTCGCTGATGACCACCTCCGCCAGGCGCAGTAATTCCGCGCCGCGCAATGTCAGCAAGCCGGCGTCGCCGGGGCCGGCCCCGACCAGATAAACAATCCCTTTCGATTTCACGTTGTGATGATAGCGGATGATTCCGTCCACGAAAAGCCGAAGCCGCATTTTCTTTGCGGACTTTGCGCTTTGAACTCGCGCCGTCGCCGCGTATAAATTTGCGCGTGCTGCCAACCAAATCAGCGTTCTTCGCCGCCGCCCCGCAACTCTGCGCGGTGCTGGGATCGCCCATCCGGCATTCCGCCTCGCCGGCGATGCACAATGCGGCGTTCGCAGCGCTCGGACTGAACTGGCAATACGTCGCGCTGGAAGTAGAACCCGAAAATCTCCGCGTCGCCATCGAAGATGCGCGGGCAAAAGGTTTTGCCGGACTCAATCTCACAGTCCCGCACAAATTACTGGCGGTGGACATGGTGGATGAACTGGATGCCTCCGCCAAAACCTGGGGTGCAGTCAACACCATCAAGTTTGTGCCGGATGCGGTGGGTAAGCTGCGCGCCATTGGTTTTAATACAGACGCCAACGGCTTGGTGAATTCGTTGCGCGAAGATTTAGCGGTGGAATTGCGCGGTGCCAAAGTTTTGCTGCTGGGTGCGGGCGGTGCTGGCCGCACGGCGGCGTTAAAGCTTGCGGCGGAAAGTGTCGCGGAACTGTTTCTCGTCAATCGCACGGTGAGCAAGGCGGAGGAAATTGCCGGCGAAATAAAAAAACAATTTCCGTCGGTCAAAGTGGTCGTCGGTTATCCGAAAACAAATGTGGATTTGGTGCTGAACGCCACCTCGCTTGGCTTGAAACCGGAGGACGGTTCGCCGCTGGACGAAAAACAATTTTCCCTGAAACAAGCTCGCGCCGTTTACGATATGATTTACAAACCCGCCGAGACGAAGTTGCTCGCCGCCGCCAAAGCCGCCAGTTGTCGCACGGCCAACGGCATCGGCATGTTGGTGCATCAAGGCGCGAAGGCGTTCGAGATCTGGACGGGCCAACCCGCGCCGGTGGCCGTGATGCGGCGCGCGGTGGAAGGGAGCGTTTATGGGGTTTGACACCGTGTTCGACCCGCACAATTGGGAAGCGGTGCCGTTTCATTTCTGGTCGCTGGTGTTCTTCGCGTTCGGCTGCATCGTTGGCAGTTTCCTGAACGTCTGT
>CAIOUK010000023.1 GCA_903861445.1 uncultured Verrucomicrobia subdivision 3 bacterium | reverse complement strand
ACCTTGGAGATGACCTCAAAGCCGACGAAGATGGCGAGGATGAAAATGAACAATACGTTGGTATCCATAAAATGTTGGCTGGCAAATTTAGTTTGGTTTCGGGAGCAATTTTTCGTTCACGATCTTGCCGCCGTGCGTGACGAGGCAGCCTTTGATGATTTCGTCATCAAGCTTGAGCACGAACGTTTTTTCTTTCTTGTCCCAGAATTCTTCGACGAGTGAAACTAGGTTCGCCGCGTAAACCTGGCTCGCGTGCAGCGGCGCGCGGCCGGGCAGATTCGCGATGCCAATAATTTTCACGCCTTTGCGGTCGGTCACTTTGTCATAAACCACGCCTTCGACGTTGCCGCCGGTTTCCACGGCCATGTCCACGACCACGCTGCCGGGCTTCATGGCATCCAGCATTTCGGCGGTGACGAGCACCGGCGCTTTGCGCCCAAACACTTGCGCCGTGGTTATGACCACATCGGAATCACCGCAGGTCTTGTTCATCGCCGCGCGTTGCTTTTGAATTTGTTCTTCGGTGAGCGCCTTGGCGTAACCATCTTTGGTCTGGCCGGTTTCACCAAGATCAATTTTCAGGAATTGTGCGCCGAGCGATTTCACCTGTTCCTCGACGACGGGCCGCGTGTCGTAGGCGGTGACTTTTGCGCCCAGGCGTTTTGCGGTGGCGATGGCCTGCAAACCGGCGACGCCAACGCCGATGATGAATACTTTCGACGGCAGAATCGTGCCCGCCGCCGTGGTCATCATCGGAAAAATTTTGTTGGAATAGCGCGCGGCCAAAATCACCGCCTCGTAACCGCCGAGGTTCGCCTGCGACGATAGCACGTCCATCTTCTGCGCCCGCGTCGTGCGCGGCACAAATTCCATACTGATGGCGCTCACGCCGCGCTCGGCAAATTTCTGAACGAGTTCCTTTTCATTGAACGGATCGAGCAAGCTGGCGTGGATGGAACCTTGTTTGAGCCAGGCAATTTCTTCCACCGGCGGTTTGCGCAGGCGCAACACAATGTCGCCGGAAGCAATGAGTGCCTTGTGGTCAGTGGTAATCGTCGCGCCGGCTTTGGCGTAGGCCTCGTCAGGAAAACCGGCGGCGAGGCCGAGGCCGGCTTCCACTTCGACTTGCGCGCCAAGTTTGACGAGTTTGGCGACGGCATCCGGCGTGAGCGGGGCGCGGGTTTCGCCGGCGTGCATTTCGCGGGGAACGGAGATTTTCATGGCGTTAATTCTGCCGAATAATAGCAGTCCGGCCGACGGGCGGAACGCCTATTTTGTTTTTTACACGCCGCATTTTGTTTTGGCGTCCCCTCCGTTTTCAAAACCGCCTACGTCCCTTTCTCGCGTGGGCAAAAGTTTTTCATCCGCCGCAATAGCGTTTCCGCCTTCGTCTCCACCAACACCAGCGCGTGATGCTCCGACCGGATGAAACCCTCGTCGCGCGTGTGGTCGAGAAATTTTAGTAGCGGCCGGTAAAAACCCGCGCAGTCCAGCAGGCCGAACGGCTTCTGATGCCAGCCGAGCTGGCTCCACGCCAGCACCTCGAACAATTCCTCCAGCGTCCCAAAGCCGCCCGGCAGCGCGATGAAGCCGTCCGCCAGCTCCGCCATCAGCGCCTTGCGTTCGTGCATGGTTTTCACCACACGCAAGTCGGGCAACTTTTCGTGGACGACTTCCTTGATGACGAGCTTTTCGGGAATCACACCGATGACGTGGCCGCCGTGTTGCAACACCGCGTCCGCCACGATGCCCATCAAGCCAATCATGCCGCCGCCATAGACCAGCTCAATTTTTTCGCGCGCCAGCAACGTGCCGAGGGCCTGCGCCGCCGCCGCGTATTCGGGGCGAACGCCTTTTTGGGAACCACAATAAACCGCGATGCGTTTCATTTTATTGAACCACGAAATACACGAACCGCACGAAAATTAAAAGGCGTCGGAGAAACTTTTTAGTCGAAATGAGACTGGACAACTTTTTTCTGCCGGCGCAAGCTCGAATCCATGAAAGCAACCAGCAAGACAAGTTCCGCTGTCGCGGTTCACGCCATGAGTCGGCGGTGGCTCAGCTTTGTTCGTTAGGCAGCATCAAGCCGCCTATGAAATCAGCATCCATATTTTTTCTTTTGATTATTTTATTGTTTGGCTGCCTTGATTTTTATTTCTCCAGATTGCCAGTCAGTTCCTCCAGATTGAATGAGCTTAAAAAAGGGATGCCTACAAATGAGGTTGAGACACTATTGGGAAGGCCACTAGAGATTCGTTATCTAGGGTCAGAACAGGACAGGGCAAATGCGACAAATGATATGTGTTTTATGTGGGTTTACGAGTCGTATTACCATTTCTGGGCTGAAGAAGTATTTTTTGACCACGATGGACATTACACTAAAAACTGGCGAGACTAAAGATGATGCCTAACAGCAGGATAGGCTGCAAACTTCCCCGGTAAGTTATTCACACGCCGCCCGCACCGCCGCGATAAACGCCCGCACTTTGACCTCATCCTTTTTTCCGGGCGCAGATTCCACGCCACTAGAAACATCGACGGCAAACGGACGCACCTGCCGCACGGCGTCCGCCACGTTTTCCGGCGTCAGGCCGCCGGCGAGAAAGATTGGTTTCCCAAATTTCTGCGCTGCCACGGCCAAGTCCCAGTTAAATTGTTCGCCCGTGCCGCCGAGACCGCTTTTGGAATACGCATCCAGCAGAAAGGCGTCGGTCTGGAAATTCGCCAGTGTTTGCAGGCTTTCCGCGCTTTGCACCCGCAGGGCTTTCACACTCATCACGCCAAATTGCGTGCAGAACGCCGAATCTTCGTCGCCGTGAAATTGCAGCAAGTTCAGGCCGCAGTCGCCGATGGCGCGCAGAACCAAATCCGGTTCCGGATTCACGAACACACCCACGCGCAGCACGAACGGCGGCAGGGCACGGGATATTTCCACGGCCTGCGCCTGCGTGATGTGACGCGGGCTGCCGTCGTAAAACATCAGCCCGATCATGTCGGCACCGGCCTCGGCGGCGGTCATTCCGTCGGCGATGCTCGTGATGCCGCAGATTTTTACCTTGGTTTGCATTTGCCTATTGTCCGTAAATCGTAAATCGTAAATCGTAAATTGCCAATGCCGCGCACGATTTATTTCGATTACAACGCCACCACGCCGCTCGACCCGGCGGTGCGCGCGACTATGCAGCCGTTTCTCGCCGAAATTTGGGGCAATCCGTCGTCCGTGCATCACGTCGGGCGCAAGGCGCGCGCGGCCTTGGACGACGCGCGCGACCGTGCGGCAAAATTTCTGGGTGCGAAGCCGAGCGAAATCATTTTCACCTGCGGCGGCACGGAGGCGAACAATCTCGCCATCTTCGGCACGGCGCGCGCGCTCAAAGCGAAAGGCAAACACCTCATCACCTCGTCCGTAGAACATCACGCGGTATTGCAATGCTTCGATTATCTGGAAAAAAACGAGGGTTTTGCCATCACACGCCTGCCGGTCAACTTGGAAGGCCGCGTGGCGGTGGAAGATTTGAAGCGGGCGTTGCGGCCGGACACCACGCTCGTTTCCATCATGGCTGCTAACAATGAAATCGGCACGATTCAGCCGGTGGCGGAACTGGGTGCGGTCTGTCGCGAGCGCGGCGTGATTTTTCACACGGACGCCGTGCAATGGTTCGGCAAGGAACCGTTCGCGAACATCGGCCAGTTCAACGCGGACTTGGTTTCGGTCTGCGCCCATAAATTTCACGGGCCGAAAGGCGCAGGTCTACTTTATATCAAGTCGCCGCTGCATCCGGATCCAATTTTTTTTGGCGGCGGACACGAAAATGAACGTCGGGCGGGCACGGAAAATTTGCCGGTAATTCTCGGGCTGGTTGTCGCCCTGGAAAAATTCATCAAGCCGGCGGTTTTTGAAAGATTGAAGCTTCAGCCATTAACCATGAAGCTTCTCCAATCCATCCAGAACATTGAAGGTTGTGAAATCGTCAGTCCGCGCCAAAATTGTCTGGCAAATACGGTTTCCTTTGTCGTGCGCGGCGCGGATGGCATATCATTGATGGCTGGTTTGGATCTCGAAGGTATTTGCGCTTCGAGCGGATCGGCGTGTTCGGCGGGATCTTTGGATCCCAGCCATGTGATTTTGGCGATTGGACAAAAATCGGCGGCTAATTCGCTGGTGCGTTTCTCGCTTGGCCGCGATTCGACGGCGGAAGAGGTGGATTATGTTTGTTCCATTTTGCCGGAAGTCATCCGCCGCGCACAACTCGCGGGAAAAGCTGCCAGCGGTTTGTGAATGGATTGTGGATAATGCCAGTAAGTTTGACTTTTTATTTTTTT
>CAIOUK010000022.1 GCA_903861445.1 uncultured Verrucomicrobia subdivision 3 bacterium | reverse complement strand
TACACGTTCAAGAAATCCACTGGCAAGACCGTCACTGGCGCGGAACTCGTGGACTTTTACGCGAAGCTCGTGGCCAAATACCCGATTGTGTCCATCGAAGACGGCTGCGCCGAAGGCGATTGGAAACATTGGAAGCAACTCACCGACAAGATCGGCGACAAAGTCCAGCTCGTCGGCGACGATCTGTTCGTCACCAACGTGAAGTTCCTGCAAAAAGGCATTGATACCGGCACGGCCAACTCGATTCTCGTCAAAGTGAACCAGATCGGTTCGCTCACCGAGACGCTCGATGCCGTTCAGCTCGCGCAATTCCACGGCTACACTGCCGTCCTCTCGCATCGCTCCGGCGAAACCGAAGACGCGACCATCGCCGACATCGCGGTGGCCACGAACTGCGGCCAGATTAAGACTGGTTCACTCAGCCGTTCCGATCGTCTGGCGAAATACAATCAGCTCCTCCGCATCGAACAGCAGCTCGGCAAGAACGCCGTGTATGCCGGTTTGACCGCGCTGAAGAAAGCGAAGTAAGTCCTTGCGGACGGCCACCAGCGGCACTCTGCTGGTGACACAAAATTCAAAAACCGGAAGCTGGGCAACCCGCTTCCGGTTTTTATTTTAGGATAATGATTTGGTAGTCAATTTTACTTGTTGCAATTTCATCAGGGGCTGGCGTATAAGGTATCCACCCAATTGTTTCAGTGTTGGAACTTGGGTGACAATGCTCCCTTACAGAAACCAAGAAAAACTAACTATGAAAAAATTAATCCTCCTCACCTCACTTGTGGCCTGTGTCGCTGGCGTCAAAGCGGATGAATCCGCTTTCCAAGCTTCCTTGACACCGGACATCGCTGTCCATCCGAAGACCACCCAAATCAACGGCCTCGCTTTGAGTATTTGGGGCGAAAACCCGCAGCACGCGCTCGCGCTCGGCTTCGTCAACGGCAGCACCGGCAGCGACAGCAAAGGCTTCACCTGGTCATTCATCGCCAACTATACCGACACCTACACCGGCGTCGCGTGGGGCTTGGTCAACATCAGCCACCAGAAATTCGTCGGCTGGCAGGATGGCGTGGTCAATTACTCGGAAGGCTACTTCATGGGCTTTCAAGAGGGCTGGATCAACGTCTCGCAGGAATTCCACGGCCTGCAATTCGGCTTGGTCAACTACGCGGAAAAATTGCGCGGCGTCCAGATTGGCTTCGTCAACGTTGCCCGCAACAATCCGTGGTTCAAGGAATTCCCGGACAAGCTGGCCACCGGTTTCCCGATCGTGAACTGGTCGTTCTAAAAATTGTTTGAAGTTTTCCAGCCGGAGGCCGTTCGCGGTCTCCGGTTTTTCGTTTCAATAACCCTGCTTCAACAGCCACCACACCGCGACCATGATGGCGAGGCTTGCCAGCGACATCCATAGCGCCGGCAGAAAACACGCGAGCGACATCGCCACACCGCCGGCGAAGGGGATGCCGGCCTGCTGTCGCCAGCCGTAAATGAGGTAGCCGCCGCCGATGCCGCTCCACAACACCGAAGCCCAAAGCTGGTTCGAGTCAAAATCCATGCCGACACTCTGCCGCAAGTGGGCGCGACTTGCCACGGAAAATCTCTGTGTTAGATTTTTGGCGTGAGCCAATTCTTCCAGCCCAATATCAAGCGCAATGGGCGCATCGCGCGCGGCGTCATCGGCACGCTGAGCCTCATCGCGGGCATCGTGCTGGTGGATTACAACCTTTGGTTCGGACTAGTTTTTGTGGCTGCCGGACTTTTTGCCATCTACGAGGCACTCGCGGGTTGGTGTCTCGCGCGTGCCTGCGGCATCAAAACGAAGATTTGATGCCCGGAAATTATTTTCCCGCGTTCAGACTCGCGCCCAGCAGGGAAATATTTTCCAGTTTGAACGGTGCATCAAACGTTTGCACCTTGTCGTAAACCTCCGCCACCAGCCGGCTGTTCGCGGGAAAATTCGTCTGCCACTCGTAATTGAAATCATACTTGCCATTGCCGCCGCTGTAACCGCGTGTCGGTAGCACCGTTTTGGCACCGTCCGCCACGATGGCCAGGGACTTGAGGCCGTCGGGTTCAAGCTTCAAATGCAGGGTCATTTCCTGCGCGCCGTTCTTCTGCCAGCCTTCCTTGATGGACTCGATACGCGCATCCAGATTCGTGCCAGTCGCGCCTTCTTTCAGTCCGTCCAGCCCGAGGTCAATTTCCTTGGTGCCGTTGGCAACGCGATATTGCACCGAGCCGGAAAGTTCCTTCAAACTTTTCACGCCGGAGCCGGGGAGATTTAATTTGAATTCCAGAACCGTCGCCGACTTGTCTTTTGCGAGATTCGGGAAATGCACCTTGCGATCCCATTCCGAATCCGGCAGCAGACTGGTGCCGTCGTCCGCCGTGGCGACTTGGAGCGCGGTCTTGTCCGTGACGGATTGCACCGCGCCGGGAAATTCCACCAGCAGCGCGACCGAGTATTCATTCTGGAAACAATTCAAGGCTCGCAACTCGCGTGAGTTGTCGGCGCCCGTGACCATCCGGACGCCGACCACCTTGACGCTTTTCACACCGCCGGTCGCGGGCGCAGTCAAAACTTCCGAGGTCTCTGTTCCCGTGGCGGACGAGCCGACACGCAGCGCTTTTTTCAACGCTTCGTATTCTTTTTTCGCCGCCGCCACTTCCGCCACGTAATCGAATAGCGGCTTGGTGCCGGCCGTGATGACCGCCTGCACGGGCGCTTTTTCACCAAAGATAAACTGGTTCATTTCCTCGTCCATCACCGGTTTTTCCTGCATATCATCAAAGCCGGTGCCGTTGTGCGTGCGACACCACGCGTCGTCATTCACAAGCTTGTCCATAACCTCCAGCATTTTCGCGCCCGAAAAGGTGATGGCGAGATTTCCGTTGGCATCGTTGGTGAAATTGGAATGGCTGACGACTTTGCCTGGCAGGTGTAGCACGACGGCGTGTTTCATGGTTCCCAAAATGCCCGCGACCATTGGCTTACCCTGCTGGTATTGGATGCGCTGTTGCTTGATGCGCTTGTCCAGTTCTGCAGGCGACATGTTTTTGGGTGGCGATTTCTGCTTCATGCGATGAATGTGGATGCCCTCGGATGCCTCGGTGTCGGACTTGTTTGTGCGCAAGGTAAGCAGCGCATTGCCGCCTGCCGTTTTCGTCCAGTCCAGATCCAGCATTGTCTGGTTTTCAATGGCCAGTTTGGAAAGATTTTTGAAATAAGCCGTGCCGCGAAAATACAGCCGTCCGTCGTCCAGTGTCTTGAACGTCACATTGCGCCACGCCTCCACGCCCCGCGATTTTTCCAGCACCTCGCGCACCGCGTTCGTCAACGCTTTGCCGGGATCTTCATTATCGTTGCCCATATTCAGATTCACCGCCTGAAATGTGCATTCATGCACCACCTTGCCCGAGCCGTCGGGGTTAAGCGTGACGTCGTCCTTGGTATCAAAACAGCCGGTCGTGAGCAGCAGTAGGCCGAAGCTGACGGACAGGCTAATTTTTTTGGCGATGGAATTCATGTTCATGTGTGTAGTAGAACGCACGATGGCTGAAGTGGACAATGATAATTTGGCAAAAAATTATCATTGCTTGCGCTGGTGGCCGCAGACCAAAGAGGTCAGTTGGCTTGGATTTATTGCCTCTTCGCCCACGCCAGACCATCCGCACCCGGTCCTGCATTAATTAGTTTTTTTACCGCCCAAGTTTTCGTATCAATCACGGCAATCTGTCGGCTCGCAGAACATGAGACATACGCCTCCGCGCCATCCGGACGCATCACCACCTCCTGCGGCGCTTTCGGCACCTCGATTGTTTTCACCACTTTCATGGCCGTCAAATCAATCACCGCGATTTGATTAAGCCCGGGCAATGCCACCACCAACCATTTTCCATCCGGCGTCGGGGCCGAACCGTAACCCGTGCCCGGCATTTCGATCCAGCGGGCGAGGCCGTTGGTTTGTGTGTCAATGACTGCGAGGCGCGCGCGCGTTTGGTCGGACGTGAAAACCCATCGGTCATCCACCGAGAGTGAAATACGTTGTGTTATCTTGCAAACCGGAATGATGGCGAGAACTTTCTTCGCGTCCAAATCCAACACAGAAACCGTGCCCGACTTGACGTTCGCCGTATAACCACGTTTGCCATCGCTGGTGATGGCGAGCATGTGCGACTCCGGTTGGCCGGTAGGAATGGTGCCGACCACATTCAACGTCTGCGGGTCAATCACAGTCACGGAATTATCAAGTTCCGTCGTGACGTAGAGCAGGCCGTTCTTGGGTCCGATGACGGCGCAATGTGGACGCAATCCCTTACCCAGATCAATCGTGCCCACGATGGCGCGCTTTTCCAGATCAATCACCCGGATCAATTGCCCGTCGGTTCCCGCATGACCCACGCCGGCGTTACCGTAGATGGGCACAAACGCGCGGCGACCATCCGGCGAGGCGACGACTTCATGTCCCGTCACGCCATCCTCTGGCACGGTGGAAATCATTTTGCCCGCAACGGTGTCAATTAAGCCGAGTGTCTGGTTGCCTTTGTTGCAAACCAGTAAAAATCCATGGGCGTCCGCCACCGCTGCGTTCGTCGAAAAAACAGCGACGAAGCCGGCCATCAAAATGGAAGCGAACAAATTGATTCTCATGCCCGCGAATCATGGGGGGATTCACGGCCGGGTGCAATCTTGCAAACCAGTCGCCGCGCTGTTGGGGTTGGGGCAGGAAACTAAAATTTGAATTCAGATCAGACGCTTAACGCAGTTTGAACCCGCCCTGAAAAATCACTTCCGCCGCCACCACCACCAGAAAAATAATTCCCACCAGTGCGTTCAGCCGGAAGAAGGCGATGTTGATCCAGTTCAAGCTCCGCCGCCGCGCAATCCAGTGCTCCAGCACGAGGCAGATGAGCATGATGAGCCAGCCGACGAGATACGCGAGTCGGAAATGGCACAGAAGCCCGAAGCCGAACAGCAATCCACACATAATCATGTGCGCGAGGAACGCCGCCGTCAGCGCGTTTTGCGGTCCCCACGCGACGACGAGTGAGCGCAGGCCGTGCGACCGGTCAAACTCGTAATCTTGAAGCGCGTAAATGATGTCGAAGCCCACGAGCCACAAAATCACGGCGGCGGCGAGTGTGGTCATTTGAAAAATTTCCAGCGGCGAGACATTTGATCCTTTTACCGCCAGCCACGCGCCAATCGGCGCGAGCGCGAGCGCAATGCCGAGGAATACATGCGTGTAATCCGTGAACCGCTTCGTCAGCGAATAAAAGCAAACCATTGTCAGCGCCACCGGCGAAAGATAGAAGCACAGCGAATTTAACAACCAGCTCGAGGTAATCAGCCCCGCGCCGGAAAGCGCGCAGAGCAATAGCGCACTTACCAGAGAAATTTGTCCGGCCGGCAGATGCCGGTTCTTCGTGCGCGGATTCAGTGCGTCAAACTTGCGATCCACAATGCGATTGAACGCCATTGCACACGTCCGCGCACAGACCATCGCCGCCAAAATCAGCCCGAAAGTTTGCCAGCCTGGCCAGCCGCGATGTTCGCGCGCCGCCACGAGCATGGCTGCCAACGCGAATGGCAAAGCAAACACCGTGTGCGAGAAGCGAACGAAACTGCCCCACTTTTGAATCACTGAAATCATTCTTTTTCTTCCGCCCAGCGTGGAGCAATTTTGTTCGGCAGCCCCATGTGATCGAGGACGCGGGCGACCACGGTGTCCACCAGTTCAACGATGGTCTTGGCACCGGAATAAAAGCTTGGGTTAGCCGGAATCAACGTCGCGCCAGCCAGCAGCAGCAGTTCCATGTTTTTGACGTGGATGAGGCTGATCGGCGTTTCACGCGGGACGAGAATCAGTTTTTTCTTTTCCTTCAGCACCACGTCGGCCGCGCGCAGCAAAACATCCTCGCTGTAACCGTGCGCGATGCGGCCCATCGTGCCCATCGTGCAGGGAATCACCACCATCACGTCCGGCGGATTTGAGCCGCTGGCGAAGGGCGCGTTCATGCTTTTCAGGCCGTGCGGCTTGACGCCTTCGGGAAATTTCAAGCCGCCCGGCAACTCCTCGGCCACAACCTGCTGCGCGTAGTGGCTCAGCACGACGTGAATTTCGTGCTCGCGCGGATTCAAATTGTCGAGCAATCGTTGCGCGTAAAGCGCGCCGCTGGCTCCGGTGATGGCGACTAAAATTTTCACGGCATCATCTTGCCGCAAGTCCGGGTCGCAAACAAGTCGCGCCCGAAACAACTTGAGTCCGCTTTCGCGTTTCGCAAAATAGGCGCGTGTTCAAAGTTGCAAGCATCATTCTTTGCGGCGCACTTTTGTTATTAACCGGTTGCGTCACGGCTCCGCACGATAACAGCGATGCCGTGGCAACGGATTGGTCGGCGACCAAACCAGTTGTCACGCCACCGAAAGTCGCCCCACCGGCCAAGCCAACTCTCGTCAAGCCGGTGAAGCTGCCGGTGGCGCGCACCAACGTGCCACCGCCAAAAATCATTACCCGTCCGGCGCCGATTTTGACGTGGACGTCGCTCAACCGCTGGGCCGCAGAAAACAAACTTGCCCCGCCACGAAAGGTGGCCAGTTCGCCCGTCACAAGCTATGCCATCAGTTCAGCGAGCGGGAAAATGATTTTGACCATTGGCAGTCAGGAAGCGATCTGGCGCGGCATGGAAATCCATTTAGGATTTGCTCCGGAAATCATTGATGACCAGATTTTCGTGCATGGCGTTGATCTGCAAACCAGCATTGAACCGCTGTTGTTGGGATCGCCACTGACGTTCAGTCCAGACCGCGTCATCGTCATCGACCCCGGTCACGGCGGCAAGGAATCCGGCACCAAGAGCGTGCTGGGCGGGCGCTATGAAAAGGATTTTACTCTCGACTGGGCGCGGCGTATCAAACTCCTGCTGGCCACGAACGGCTGGACGGTTTATCTCACGCGCACGAACGATACCGACATCACGTTGTCCAATCGGGTCGCGTTTGCGGAATCGCATCACGCCGATTTGTTCATTAGCCTGCATTTTAATTCCTCCGCACCCCGAACACAGGAAAACGGAGTGGAAACCTATTGCCTGACGCCGACCGGAATGCCCTCGACGCTGACGCGCGGTTATCCTGATATTTGGAGCGACCATTACCCAAACAACAATTTTGACGAGCAAAACCTCCTGCTTGCCATCCGGCTGCACGCGGGGATTTTGCAAGGCTGTGGCCAGGAAGATCGCGGCATTCGCCATGCGCGTTTCATGGGCGTCCTGCGCGGGCAGAAACGTCCGGCGATTCTAATCGAAGGCGGCTATCTTTCCAATCCGCGCGAGGCGGGAAAAATTGAAAGTGCTGCGTTTCGCCAGAAACTGGCCGAGGCGGTTGCCAATGCGCTCAAATGAAAACGGGACGCCACATTCTCGTCTCCGGTGGTGCGGGTTTTATTGGCGCACATCTGGTGGAGCGTTTGCTGAAGGCGGGCAAAACTGTTGTTGTCATTGACGATCTTTCCACCGGCACTTTGGAAAATCTGGCGGCGGTGAACAGTCATCCGCAGCTCCATTTCATTTGCTCCAAAATTTCTGATTACGCGGAACTGCCGCAGTTGGCGGCGGAAGCAGAATATATTTTTCATCTCGCGGCGACGGTGGGTGTGGATTTGGTGGTCCAATCCGCGTTGCACGTTTTGGAAGCCAGTTTTAGTGAGACACAAATTCTGCTGCGTGCGGCGGCGAAAAATTCCACGCCCTTGCTGCTGACCTCCACCTCGGAAGTTTACGGCAAGAGCGCCAAGCCGGAGTTCAGCGAGGATGACGATTTGCTCATCGGCCCGCCCGGCCAATCGCGCTGGAGCTACGCCTGCTCGAAGCTCACGGACGAATTTCTCGCGCTGGCCTATGCCCGTGAAAAAAATCTGCCCGTCACCATCGCGCGGCTGTTTAATACCGTCGGCCCGCGCCAGACCGGGCGCTACGGCATGGTGCTGCCGCGTTTCATTGCGGCGGCTAAAGCCGGCGAACCGCTGAAAGTTTTTGGCGACGGTGCGCAAACGCGTTGCTTCTGCCTCGTGCACGATGTTGTGGAGGCGCTAATGCGGCTGCAGCAATGCGATGCGGCGCGCGGGGAAATTTTTAACATCGGCGGCACGGAGGAAATTTCGATTCTGGAACTTGCCCAACTCGTCGTGGCCACCCTCGGCTCAAAATCTTCGATCAAACTGGTTCCCTACGACCAGGCCTATGCGCCGGGCTTTGATGATATGCGCCGTCGCAAACCGCGCGTGGAAAAACTGGAACGCTACGTGGGTTTCAAACCGCAGACACCGCTGCGCGAAATCATCCGGCTGACGGCGGCGGGATAATCTCACTTAAGCGTGGCGCAGCGCAGCCACACCTTCCGCCAGTGCAGCAATCATTTTCTGCAACTGCGCCCGCGTCGTGCAATACGGCGGCATCAGCACAATTACATTGCCCACCGGCCGCGTGAGCACGCCGCGCTTCGCCATCGCCTCGCACACGCGGATGCCCGCCTGCTCGCGCAAGGTAAACGGCGCGCGCGTCCGCCAGTCCTTGACCAGCTCAATGCCCGCCACCAACCCGACCTGACGGATGTCGCCGATGTTGGGCAGCGACCAAAGCGACTGCAATTCCGCGTGGAAATTTTTCTGCAATTGCGCCCGTTGCTGGACGGATTTTTCCGTCTGCAAAATATCCAAGCTCGCCAGCGCCGCCGCCGATCCGAGTTGGTTGCCGGTGAAACTGTGGCCGTGAAAAAATGTTTTGAACTCCTCGTATTCGCCAAGAAAGGCGTCGAAAACTTTTTGGGTCGTCAGCGTTGCGGCCATCGGCAGATAACCGCCGGTCAAGCCTTTCGCCACGCACAGAAAATCCGGCGTCACCCCGACGCGTTGCGTGGCGAATAGTTTCGCCGCCGTATTTTTGCTGATGCTGGCGATGGTTTTATCGTCCACGTGGCACGTCAGGCCGGTGCGGCCAAAGCCAGTCATCACTTCGTCGGCAATGAGTAAAGCGCCGTGGCTGCGCGCGATTTCGGTGACCTGACCGAGCCAGCCGCTGGGTTGCGGAATCATGCCCGCCGCACCCTGCATCAGCGGCTCGAACACAAAGGCGGCGTAGGGATTGCCTTTCATTTTTTGCGCGGCAAATTTCTTTTCCACCAGTCCGACGCATTCCCAATGGCATTGGCGATATTTCCGCGCATCGGTGCGTTCCGGTTTCGCGCGATTGAAGGAACAGCGGTAGCAATAAGGCGACATCACCTGGTCGGTCGGAAAAAGCATGCCGCCATAGGCTTTGTGAAATAAATCAATATGCCCCAGCGAAACCGCGCCGATGGTGTCGCCATGATACGCGCCAGTGAGCGAGAGAAATTTCGGTTTGGATTTCGCGCCGCGCGTGCGCCGGGTGAACTGGTAGGCCAGCTTCAACGCCACTTCCAGCGCAGTGGAACCGTCATCGGAGAAAAACACCTTTGCCAATTTTTCGGAGGGACGAGTTCCCCGAGTCCCAAACTTTGCATGGGGACTCGTAGAACTCGTCTCTCCGATTGGAATCGAATTGGCAGCGGTAATCAGCTTTTTCGCCAGCAAGCTGGCCGGCTCATTCGCAAAACCAAGCGCCGAGCTGTGCGAAATCTTTTTGAGTTGCCGTTGGATGGCAGTGTTAAGTTTCGGATGCTGATGCCCGTGCAGATTCGTCCAGATGGAAGCGTTGGCGTCCAGATATTCTTTGCCATGCACATCGCGCAAGACCGCACCCTGACCGGAGGCGATGACGATGGGCTCGCGCCGCAGCCAGTCGCGCATTTGCGTGAACGGATGCCAGATGTATTTTTGATCAAGCTGGGCGAGTTTATTCATTCAGTCCAAAGTCTAAAGTCCTAGATCCAAAGTTTTCAGCGCGTTGGAAAGTTGCAACACATCCTCCGGCGTATGCGCGGCTGTGAGCGTTAGGCGCAACCGCGCCGCGCCACGCGCGACGGTCGGGTAGCGGATGGCGGGAACAAAAATATTTTGTTCGCGCAATCGAACGGCGGCAGCGAGCGCCTTTTCCTCGTCATCGAGAATTAGCGGAATGATGGCGCAGAGGATTTCCGATTTCCGATTTCCGATTTCCGATTTAAATGTCGTAATACGTTGCTGGAGTTGTCTGCGAAGCGCTTCACCCTCGGCGGATTGAACCAATTTGATTCCGGCCGTGGCGGCGGCAGCAGCAGCTGGAACCGGCGCGGTGCTGAAAATAAAACTCCGGGCGCGGTTGACGAGGAAATCAATCAACGCGCGACTGCCACAAATATAACCGCCGCTCGCACCGAGCGCCTTGCCGAGTGTGCCCATCTGGATTTCGATTTGGTCGCTGACACCCAGTTCGTCGGCCAGCCCGCGTCCGTCATGACCGATGATGCCCGTGGCATGGGCTTCATCCACCATCAGCCACGCGCCGTATTTTTGCTTGAGCGCGACAATTTCCAGCAACGGCGCAGCGTCGCCGTCCATGGAAAAAATGCTTTCGGTGATGATGAGAATTTCCGCTTTCCGCATTCCGCATTCCGCTTTTGAAAACTGGTCCGCCCATTTCAATTTGTCTTCCAGATCATTCAGATCGTTGTGGGCGAAGACGCGCAGTTTTGCGCCGGAAAGCTTGGCGGCGTCCACGATGCAGGCGTGCACCAGCTTGTCGAGAATGATGATGTCATCTTTGCCCAATAGTGCGGTGATGGTGCCGACGGCGGCGGCATAGCCGGTGGAAAACGTCAGCGCAGCTCCGGTCATTTTGAAAGCCGCGAGCGCTGCTTCCAGTTCATGAAACGGTGCGAGCGAGCCGCAAATCAGACGTGAGGCGCCAGCGCCAGCGCCAAATTGATCAATGGCCGCAACCGCGGCGGCTTTCAACGCCGGATGATTGGCGAGTCCTAGATAATCGTTGGAGGAAAAATTGAGCAATGTCTGGCCACCGATTTTGATGCGCGGGCCGGTGGCGGAATCCACGCGGCGCAGTTCGCGAAACAGATTTTGTTCGCGCAAGCTAGCCAGACGGCGGTCCAATTCGTCAGTGAACGAATTCATTTAGCCACAGATAAACACAGATGGGCACAGATGGAAAGCCACACGGTTTAGCTTATGGGCGGAATTGCCCAGCGGCCTTCAATCAAGCTGGCGGCGACGTGGCCGGAATGAGCCAGCACGGCAGCATAAATTCCGGCGGGTTTTCCGGAAAACGGAATCGCGATCAAATCTGCGCCGGCATTGGCGGAAAGCTCGCCGATTTTTTTGGCGAGCCCGAGCGCGCGCGCGCCATTGACGGTGGTCATGCGTAAAATTTCTTCGGGTGAAACGGTTGGGTCGCCGTCGGCCAGCGCGCGCATCTCGGCAAACATATCCAGCTCGGGTTTTTGCTTTCCGGTTTTGCGCGTGGTGGCGAGGCTGTCGGTGCCGAGGCAGAGATTCACGCCGGCGTTGGCGAGGCGTTCGCGCTCGAATTTCGGGTGCCGGAAATAATCATGGCTGCGCGGGCAGTGGACGACGTGGGTTTTACTTTTCGCGAGCAGGGTGGCGTCGCCACGCGCGAGGCAGTTGACGTGGATGGCGAGGACGTTTTCGCCGAGCAACTCATGGCGCGCGAGGTGCGCGACGGGCGAACCGAGGCTACAATCGGAATTGTCACGCTCATTGCGCTTGAGCCAGTCGTGCATCGCGCCGCGCGCGTGGGCAAACATTTCAAATTCCTGCACGGACTCGGCGACGTGAATGCTGACGCGCCATTTTCGTTTTTCGGCGGTGTGAGCGGTGAGGCGCAGTAATTCGGGCAACGTGGAGTAGGGGGCGTGTGGCGACAGCGCGGCGCGATGGCGATGGTGTTTCAGAGCATCCATCGTCGCGACGGCCTCGCGCAAAATATCCTTGGGCGCCCGGCGGGCTTTGATGCCGGTCATTTCTAGAAAGGAAAAAATTCGCAGCGGCGTGGCGTCCCAAACTTCCGGCAGCAGATCGGGCATGCACTCAATGTCGGCTACGGTGGTCGTGCCGGTTTTCAACAACTGGTGCGCGCCGCGCAGCCAGGAGCGGGCGTAGTCGGAATAGCTCCAGCCGGTTTTGTGCGCGGTGATGGCGGCAATCCAATCGGTGAAGGCTTTCGGCGGTGGCAATTCGCCGGCCATGTCGGTGTAATCGAGGTGGCAATGCGCGTTGACTAGGCCGGGCAGCAGGATGACTTCACCGAGGTCGCGGACTTTTTCGCGCAGGTGCGGGCGCACGTCTTTCCAGGCCGTGACGGCACGGATTTTATGGCCGTCAATCAAAACCGCGCCGTCCTCGATGGGCGGCGCGGTGACGGGGAGAATTATTTTCGCCCGCAAAATCATCGCTTAATCCACTTCCTGCCGGGTGCGCTTGATGCGGGCGGCCACCTTGTGCTTGGCGGTCTTGCGTTTGCCGTGGCGCTTGCGGATTTGCTGTTCAATTTTTTTGACAACGGCGTCAATGGCCGCATAGAGGTCGCTCTCGCGGTCTTCGGCGAACAGGTCCGGTCCGCGCACGCCGAGGCGCATGGAGCAGCCGAATTGTTTTTCCAGCGCGCGGTCGTTATCGCGTTCCAGCGTAACGCGGGCGTCAATGGCCCAACGGTCGAGATGTTCCAGCTTGTCGAGTTTGGCCAGAATGTGATCTTCAATCGCTTTGGTGAGGGTGACGTTGTGCGTGGAGAGAATCAGTTTCATATCAAAAGAATGCGTCCAATTTCGGTGAAAATCCAGTTTTTCCTTTTGCGACCGCGTTTACAGCGAGATTCGTGCCAAAACCGCTTGAGATTTCAAATGTTTGCGTTATGTTGCCGCCACATGGGACTGGGTTTACAACTTTCGCAACGACTCACGCAATCGCTCGTGCTGGCGCCGCAGCTTCAGCAATCGCTGGCCTTGTTGCAGGCGCCGTCGTTGGAACTCAAGGCGCTTGTCGAGCAGGAACTTCAGCAGAATCCCGTGCTCGAAGAAGTGCCGGAGCAGGAAGCGGAGTCGCGGGAAAAAAGTTCGGACAGCGAGGATGCTGCCGGTGGCGAAGAGATGGAAACGCCGTCGGCTCCGGATCTGGCCGAGCCGCCGGAGGATGTGAAATTTGACGCCGCCGCCGAGCGGGTGGCGAACGAGCCGGTGGACGACTTTCAGGCGGAATTTGAAAAGCTCGTGCAAATGGATCAGGACTGGCGCGACCATTTTGCCCAGACGAACACGGTGAACCGCTCGTCCGCCGAGGACGAGGAGAAGCGCGAGTTCATGTTCAACTCCATCACCGTCGAGGCGTCGCTCGCGCAGCATCTGATGGAACAGGTGCGCGATACGGATTTGAGCGAAGCCGACCGCGCCATCGCCGAGCTGCTCATCGGCAACATTGACGACTACGGCTATCTCATGGCCAACATCGAGGAACTGGCGGCGCCCGCCGGCCAGCCCATAGAAAAATATTCGCAGGTGTTGAAGGTGATCCAAGGTTTCGAGCCGGCCGGCGTCGGCGCGCGCGATCTGCGTGAATGTCTGCTACTCCAGCTCGAACGCGCTGGCAAGCAGGAAACCCTCGAGTATCGTATCATCCGCGACCACATGGAAGCGCTTGGCAAGCGGCGGATTCCTGAAATCGCGCGTGGCACCGGACAGTCCGTGGATGATGTTCAAAATGCGCTGGTGCGCATCGGTCGTTTGGAGCCGCGCCCGGGTCGCGCCTTTTTGCCTGTCGTCGAGCAATACGTCGCGCCGGAAGTTTTCGTGGTGAAAAACGGTGATGATTTCATCGTCACCACCAATGACGAGCAGATTCCGCATTTGCGAATCAGTAATGTCTATAAGGATTTAATGGCTGCCGGCGGGGACAATCCCGAAGTGAAAAATTACATTCGTGAAAAAATTCGCGCCGGAAAATTTCTCATCAAGAGCCTGCACCAGCGCCAGACGACCATCTGCAACATCGGCAAGGAAATCGTCAAACGCCAGCGCGAGTTCATGGAAAAAGGCATCGCGCATCTCAAGCCCATGACGATGTCGCAGGTGGCCGACGTGGTGGGCGTGCATGAGACCACCGTGAGCCGCGCCGTTTCCGGTAAATACATCCAGACGCCGCAGGGTGTGTTTGAGATGAAATATTTTTTCACCGCCGGCCTGCAAAATGCTAATGGCGCCGACGTTTCCAACACCAGCGTGAAGGATATGATCGCGGAAATTTTCAAAATCGAAAACACCGCCAAGCCTTTGTCCGATCAGGAAGTGGTGAAAATGCTTACAGAAAAAGGCATCCATATCGCCCGCCGCACCGTGGCCAAATACCGTGACGAACTGGGCATCCTGCCGTCCAACCTGCGGCGAGTTTATTGAATCAGCATGGCGGCTGTCGAATTTCCTTTCGCGGTTGCACGAGCTTTGCTAGAAAGTCGCGTGCGCAAAATCCTTTTTCTCTGCCTGTGGCTCGGTGTCGTCGCGTGGGCGTCCGGCGCGGAAACGCTGGCGTTGACCGATGGCGCGTCGGTGGCGGGTGACATCATTAAGTTTGATGACAACGGACTGTTTCTGCGGCTGGGCGGCGAGACTTATACGAATGTCCCGTGGAGTCACTTTTCACAGGAGGCGCTCAAGCAGCTTGCCCAAAACCCAAAAATTCGCCCGTTGGCGGAAGCCTTTATCGAGCCGACGGCAGTGCAACATTCCGCTGCGGCGGAAATTAAAATCAACCCGGTCACCCGCCTTGAACGTCCGGCGCAACCCGCGCTGTTCGGCGGTTTCGTCAAATCGCCGGTGGGACTGGTGATTCTGTTCGTGCTTTATCTGGCGAATCTGTTCGCCGCGTATGAAGTTTCAATCTTCCGGGCGCGTCCGACCCTTCAGGTCGTCGGGCTGGCGGCCGTGCTGCCAATGATCGGCCCGATTATTTTTCTAGCTTTGCCCACCGTCATGAATGAGCCGCCGCCGGAGGCCGCCGCGGAAACTTCGGTTGACAGCCCGGCAGCAGAAGTTGGAGCGCAGGAAGAGATACAGTCGGACGAGGCCGCCTCAAGCCCGGTTAAAGTGGTCGAAGCGCAGGTGTTCACGCGCGGCAAGTTCACGTTCAACAAGCGGTTTGTGGAGACAAAATTTGCCGGTTATATTGGCACGCCCAAGGGCAAGGCGCTGAAATTTGCGATGACCTTGAAGACGCCGGCGGCGGAGTTTGCGGTCGAACGCATCGCGCAATGCGACGTGGCGGAAGTCATTTTAGAAACAGCGCACGGTCAGGTCGCCGTGTCGTTCACCGACATTCAAGAAATCAAACTCAACCCGATTGCTTCATGAAATACCGCAGCATTCTTCTCTTCGGCGCGCCCGGCGCGGGCAAGGGCACGCAAGGCAAAGTCCTCGGCGTCATTCCGAATTTTTTCCACTGCGCCTGCGGCGATGTGTTTCGCAACCTGCGCGCCGACAGCCCGCTCGGAAAAACTTTCATTGAATATTCCAGCCGCGGCCAGTTGGTGCCGGATGAAACCACCATCAAACTCTGGCGGCAGTTTATTGAAGACAGCACGCAGATCGGACGTTTCCATCCACAGCATGACACGCTCGTGCTCGACGGTATTCCACGCAATGTGCAACAGGCGAAAATGCTGCGCGATACGCTGGAGGTCGTGGCTGTTTTTCTCCTGAAAAGTGTCGACGAAGATCAGCTCATCCAGCGCATTCAGCGTCGCGCCATCAAAGAAAATCGGCTCGACGACGCGAACCTGAAAATCATCCGCGAGCGCCTGCACGTCTATGAACAGGAAACCAAACCGGTGCTCAAGTTCTATGGTCGAAATCTTGTTCACCGCATCAACGCCGACCAGACGCCGGCGAAGGTGCTGGCGGACATTCTCCGGTTCGCGGCAAAGAAATAAATGACGCCGTTGCGGATCATTTTCATGGGCACGGCGGAACTGTCCTGCGCCAGCCTGGAAAAACTCGCCGCCGGAAAAGATTTCCAACTGCTCGCCGTTGTCACGCAGCCGGACAAACCCAAAGGCCGCGAACTCAAACTCCAGCCCTCGCCCGTAAAAATTCTCGCGGAAAAACTTTCACTGCCGGTCTTGCAACCGGCGAAAGCCCGCGATGAAAATTTCATTTCCACTTTGCGCGGACTGTCGCCGGATCTGATTGTCGTGGTTGCCTACGGGCAGATTCTGCCGCCGGCCATTTTGGAATTGCCGCGCCACGGCTGCGTGAACGTCCACACCTCGCTCCTCCCGAAATATCGCGGGGCGGCGCCGATCCAGCGTGCCATCGCCGAGGGCAATGCCGAGACCGGCGTGACCCTCATGCAGATGGATGCCGGACTCGATACCGGTCCGATACTCGCCGCACGCCGCACGCCGATTTTGCCGGCGGATGATTCGCAGACGCTTCACGACCGGCTCGCGCATCTCGGCGCGGAGCTGCTGGTCGAAACGATTCCTGATTACGTCGCCGGGAAAATCACGCCGTCGCCGCAGCCGGTGACAGGTGCCAGCTACGCCGCGAAAATCAAAAAGGAAGACGGCCAGATTAACTGGCAGTTACCTACGTCCGAAATCTGGAATCGCCTGCGCGCGTTTACGCCATGGCCCGGTGCCTTCACATCGCTTGTCGGAGCCGCCAAGCCGACATTGCTGAAAATCTGGCGTGCGGAACCTGTTGCCAAAAACGGTCGGGCAGGGGAAGTGCTCGCGGCGGACAAAAACGGCATCGTCATCGGATGTGGTCAAGGCAGCCTGTGCATCACCGAATTACAACGTGAGGGCGGCAAGCGTCTGCTGGCGGAACAGTTTCTTCAAGGTTTCCCGCTGCCGCCGGGGACGAAGTTTTCCTAAAATAAAAAACGCCGCCGGTTTGAAACCGGCGGCGCTGGCACTTTCCAGATTGGTTTTACAGCGTGGGTTTCTTCTTCGCGATGGTGTGCGTCGCGTGGCCGTAATAGGCCTCGGCGCATTCCATCAGCGTTTCCGAGAGCGTCGGGTGCGGGTGCACCGTCAGCGCGATGTCCTCGGCCGTGGCGCCCATCTCCATCGCCAGCGTTGCCTCGCCGATGAGTTCACCGGCGTTGGAACCGCAGATGCCCACGCCCAGCACGCGGTCGCTTTCGGGATCTACAAGCATCTTGGTGATGCCGTCCGTGCGGTCAAAGCTCAACGCGCGACCGGACGCGCTCCATGGGAACTTGGACACGACGTAATTGATGCCCTTGGCCTTGGCTTCAGCCTCGGTCAAACCGCACCACGCGAGTTCGGGATCGGTGAAGACCACCGCGGGGATGACGATGTTTTCGTTCACCACGTTTTCGCCCATGATGTTTTCGACGGCGATCCGGCCTTCTTTGTGCGCTTTGTGCGCAAGGAGAACGCCGCCGACGATGTCACCGATGGCGTAAATGTTCGGGTCATCGGTGAGTTGATGATGGTTGACCTTGACGTAGCCTTTTTCATCTAGCTGCACGCCGGTGTTTTCGAGGCCGACATCGTTGCTGTTCGGCACGCGGCCGACGGCGACGAGCACGCGGTCATAAAGTTCTTCGAGCTTCTGGCCGTTGTATTCCATTTCGACTTTGATCTGCTTGCCGGCGGTGGACATTTTCAGCACGCGCGCCTTGAGCCGGATTTCCTTGAACGCCTTTTTGGCGATGGCCACAACGGGTCGCGCGAGGTCGGGATCGGCGCCGGCGAGAATGTTGTCCATGGCTTCGACAACCGTGACTTTGCTGCCGAGCGCGGCGTAAACCGTGCCCATCTCCATGCCGATGTAACCGCCGCCAACGACCAGAAAATTTTCCGGCACGTCTTCGATTTCCAGCGCGCCGGTTGAGTTCATCACGCGCGGGTTGCCAAGATCGAACGCCTTGGGCATCGCAGCGCTGGAACCGACGGCGAGAATCGCCTTGTCGTATTCCACGAACTGCTGGCCGCCTTCGGTTTCAACGCGCAATTTCTGCGAGCCTTCAAAATACGCGCGGCCTTTGATGACGGTCACGTTGCGCATTTTCGCGAGCGTGGCGACGCCATTACCGAGCTTGTCGATGATGGATTCTTTCCAGGCGCGCAACTTACCCAAATCGAGCGTCGGCTCGGTGAACGTGATGCCGCGGTGGGCGGATTCGCGTGCGTTGACGATTTGGTGCGTGGAGTAAAGCAACGCCTTCGAGGGAATGCAGCCGCAGTTCAAGCACACGCCGCCAAGCCGTTTTTCGCGCTCAATCAAAATGACTTTCTTGCCGAGATCCGCGGCATAAAACGCCGCCGCATAACCGCCGGGGCCGGCCCCCACGACCACAATTTCCGTTTTAATGGTATCCATAAAAATTAAAGCTTCACCGCGTCTTCGTTGAAGTTTTCAAACGCCTTCACCAGATCCACGGTGAAGCGCGCGGCGCTGCCACCGTCAATTACGCGGTGGTCGTAGCTCAACGCGATTGGCGTCATCAGCCGCGCCACCACCTGACCGTCGCGGACAACCGCTTTCATCGCGCCGCGACCGAGGCCGAGAATGGCGACTTCGGGCAGGTTGATGATCGGCGTGAAATGCGCGCCACCGATGGCTCCCTGATTCGAGATGGTGAACGTGCCACCTTTCATTTCGTCGGCGGAAATCTTCCGGTCACGCGCCTTGGCGGCGAGCAATTCCAGTTCCTTCGCCAAATGGAGCAGGGATTTTTTGTCCACGTCGCGGAGGACGGGAACCATCAAACCTTGGTCGGTATCCACCGCGATGCCGAGGTGAATGTATTCCTTGAGAATGATTTCGCTGGCGACCTCGTCGAGGCTGGAGTTGAAAATCGGATGCGCTTTCAGCGTGGAAGCCACGGCTTTCAAGACGAACGGCGTGAGCGTGAGCTTGACGCCTTTAGCTTCGTAAGCGGCGGCGTATTTTTTGCGCAGCTCGCCGAGCTTGGTGAAATCAATCTCGTCAAACTGGGTCACGCGGGCGACGCTGTTCCAGCTTTCGCTCATGCGGCGGGCGATGACTTTGCGTAACTGCGTGACCGGCTTCTTGAGAATTGGTCCCCATTGCGAGAAATCAATTTGCACGGCGGTGGCTTTGGCCAGAGCTGCACCAGCCGCAGTGGGCGCGGGTTTGGCGGCGGCCTTGACGAGCTTGGCAAGATAATTGCGGACGTCCTGCGTCGTGATACGACCACCGGCTTCCGTGCCGCGAACATTCGTCAAATCAATGCCCAACTCGCGTGCCATGCGGCGCAGCGATGGCGAGGCCACCGGTGCCGCGACCGGATTCGGCGCTTCTTCGGTTGATTCCTCGCCAGCTTCCGAAACTTCCTCTTCGACTTCTTCCGGTTCGGGCGCGGGTTTGGCCGCAGCTTTCTTGGCGGCGGGTTTTGGTGCAGGCGCAGCGACGGCGGGAGTGGCACCGCCGGCCAGAGTAATCAGCTTCGCGCCGATGCTGACGCGGTCACCGGCCTTGACGTGGATTTTTTCCACGACGCCGGCGGCGGTGGAGGGAATCGAGGCCACGGCTTTTTCGTTTTCCAGTTCCAAAATGGCCTGGTCCTTGGCGACGGTGTCGCCGACGTTGACGAAAATGCCGACGACGACACCGGAATCAGCGCCCTCACCGAGCTTGGGAAGTTTTACATCCATAAATTGAACGGCCAAGATGCCGCAAAAGAAGGTTGGTTTCCAGCAAGAAATTTTTTGCCGCAAGCGCAGCGTCGGAGAGCATTCTCAAGTGGACTTTGAAACCCATCTCAATTAAAACTAGCGGTGTTTCATGCATTCACTTCCCATCCACCAGCCGAGGCCGGTTCAATGGAACCAATCAGGCGGATGCAAACTCTTTTTATTAACATGGAAAATCAAGATAATATGCGCCGAGAATTAAAACAGAAACCGCAGCTTTTCCGTAAGCGAACGGGCGGTGGATTCATCGTTTGGAGCGTCTGGCTGCTCTTGAGTTTTGCGGTGCCGGCGGTGGTTTGCGCTCAAGTGCCGGAAGATTTTCCGATGATCAAAGATTACGGACTGAAAAAATACGTCCGGTTGTCCAAAGATTTGCCTCATGCCGAAAATGCTTCGTGGAAGCTGGTCTGCGAGCTGCCGTATAATTGCCACTTTCAACCTTGGATTGAAGTCGAGTCGTCCGCCGGCAAGGAAATTCGTTTCAACTCCAGCAATCCGCTGGTGCAATATCTGGTTCCCACGGAAACCTGTCTGACCGCAGTGGGTCAGTCCGTTTACGAAGCCAAAAAATGGGTCAGCGGCGAGGGCGCCATTTACACGATTCCCGCCGGTGTGACGGTCAAGGCCGTGCAGTATCGGGAAACGGGTTACAACACGACCTTTGCCGGCTCGTTTGAATGCAACGATGAGGATTACAATATTCTGTGGAAAAAGGCGGCGCGCACGGCCTACCTCTGCATGCGCGATCATTTCTACGATTGCCCGGATCGCGAGCGGGTCGGTTTTTGGGGCGATGGCACGCCGGAGTTGGATCAGTGTTTTTACCTGTTCGACGCGCGTTCGCACAAGCTGTGCAAGGAACTGGCGCGGCGGCAACTGCAGCCCAAATTTTATCCAGGTCAACACATGGAATTTTTGGGCGAATACGGGCTTTGGTTTTATTATTTGCAAACCGGCGATGCGGAAACGCTAAAGGCGGTCTATGATCAGACCAAAACCTTTTTACTGGAGACTTACAAATCCGGCAACGTGCACACTTGGTATGACTGGGGCAAGGAGAACAAGGACACCGCCGTGATCGAGGCTTGTTTCATGTTCATTGATCTCAAGACGCTCAAGCAAATGGCCGAGTTGACCGGCCACGCGGCGGATATTTCGCTCATTGACGAGCGGTTGAATGAAATCGCTCGCAGCTTTGACCAAAAATACTGGCGCGGAAATTTCTATAAATCCGACCAAGTGCCCGAACCAGATGACCGCGCCAATGCAATGGCGGTCAACGCTGGCCTCGCTGATCCCGCCAAATGGCCGGCGATTTATGACAACGTGCTGACCAAGCAGACCGATGCGAGCAATTTTTTTGACCGGTGGGTTTTTGAGGCGCTGGTCAAGATGGGGAAAACCGACTACGCCTTGTTGCGGATGTATGACCGCTACAAAACGATGATTCCCTGCAGTTTTACGACGCTGTGGGAACATTATGACCGCTGGTGGGCCTCGCGCCGAAACGCTTTCGACGACGCCTCGTCGCTGAATCACGGCTGGAATCCGCCGGCGCTTTTGTTGTCGCAGACGATTGCGGGCGTTTCACCTGAAGCCCCCGGTTGGAGCACTTATCACGTCCTGCCCAAAGAGGCGTTCCTAACTTCCATCAAATGTGTGGTTCCCTCCGTTAAGGGCGATGTGACCATGGCGCTGAAAAAATCCGACACGGAATATTCTCTGAACCTGACTTCGCCTGCGGACACCACTGCCATCGTGGGCATTCCGAAAAGCTCATTCAAAAAACTGAACGCCATCAAAGCCAATGGCACCACAATCTGGAATGGCACTTATGTCGGCGGGGTGAAAGGTATTTCCTGGAATGGCGAAGATGCCAATTATGTGAAATTCAATGCCACGCCCGGCACATGGAAGTTTCTGGGCCTTGGCCAACTATCACTCGCCTCACCGAAACCGCTGCCGGCGCAGGCGTCGAAAGATGTCGCGCTGGATAAAAAATCTTGGATCGCTTCAGCCTCCGTGTCGGATGGCATATTTCCTTTCAGCGGGCGCAAAATTCCGGTGGATACTTCCGCCGCCAATGCCTTCGACGGCGACCATTGGACCGGCTGGCGCGACATGACCCACACTCAATATCCCGGCCAATGGTTCCAAGTGGACATGCAGGAAAAACAGTCATTCCACCGGGTCGTGCTGGACAATACTTGGGCGCTCTGGGATTCGCCGGTTGGTTATTCCGTGGCGGTGTCCGATGATGGCACCAACTGGAGCCAACCCATCGCCACCGGTGCCGGGAAGTTGGGCATCACCGACATCACTTTTCCAGAACAAAACGCGCGCTGCCTGCGAATCACCCAAACTGGAACCAGCCCCACCTACCATTGGTCCATCTACGAGCTGGATGTCTATCGGTAAATAAAATTACGGTTGGTCGTCAATTGAGGAATCCTGCGGAAAACAAAAAACGGCGCGGAAAAATTCCGCGCCGTTCGTGTTTCAAATTGTGACTAGGTCAAAACAATCTTGTCGCCTTCTTTCAAGGTGACGATGGCTTTTTTCCAGTCCGAGGCTTTGCCAGCCTGCGACGTGCGCTTGCGACGGGCTTTGCCACGGACGTTCAGCGTGTTGACGCGGACGACCTTGACCTTGAAAAGTTCCTGCACGGCCTGCCGGATTTGCGGCTTGGTCGCGAGGCGGTCGGCCACGATGGTGTATTGGTTATATTTCTCGCTCTGGCGCGTGCCTTTTTCCGTCAGGCGGACGGTCTTGATGATTTCGAAAGCGTTCATGTTATTCCTTGTTCAAACGGGCTTCGACAGTTTCAAACGCGCTCTTGGTGAAGATCAGTTTGTCCGGGCGCAACACGTCGTAGGTGTTCAGTGAATCGCCGGTGGTGAGCGTAACGCCAACGACGTTGCGCGCCGCGAGCGACAGATTTTTTTCCGCGCCGTTGGAAACCACCAGCGTGGTGCCGGTGAGATCCAAAGCGGAAATCACTTTGACGAATTCCTTGGTTTTGGCTGAAGCGAGCTTCAAGTCATCAACGACAACCACGTCGCCAGCCTTGAGCCGGGCACTCAGAGCTTTGCGCAACGCGAGGCCGCGGGTTTTCTTGGAGATCTTCTTCGTGAAATCACGCGGCTTCGGACCGAAGACGACACCGCCACCCGCCCACAAGGGTGAACGGACGGAGCCGGCGCGGGCGCGGCCAGTGCCTTTT
>CAIOUK010000021.1 GCA_903861445.1 uncultured Verrucomicrobia subdivision 3 bacterium | reverse complement strand
GGGATGAAAACGATTCTATTTCTTTGCACCGGCAATGTCTGCCGCAGTCCGATGGCCGAAGGGCTTTTTCGCCATGCCGTCAAAGGCCGGGGCGAGTTCCGTATTCTCTCGGCCGGCCTCGGCGCGATGGATGGCCAACCGCCGACGAACCATTCCGTGGAGGCCATGCGCGAAATCGGCATTGATATTTCCCGCCAACGCAGCCGTGCGCTCACGGCGGATCTCGTGCGCTCGGCGGATTTGATTTTGGGCATGACGCACAGCCACACGGACACCGTGGCCCTGCTCTACCCGTCGGCGGCGGAAAAAACTTTCCTGCTGCGCGAATTTGACGAAACGCTAGAGCCTTACGAAAAAGACATCAGCGATCCCATCGGCAGCCCGTATCATATTTACGTCGAATGCCGCGACCAAATTGAACAAGGCATTGTCACGCTTATAAAATTTATGGAACAACACAACTTCCTCTCGAAAAATCAACCCGCGCCTGCTTCCGCCGCCGTCAACTTTGCACTCGGTGCCGACCACGGCGGTTTTGAACTCAAGGAGACGCTCAAGGCGTTTCTGCGCGAACGCGGCCTGACCATCGCCGACCACGGCACGGACTCCAAGGAATCCTGCGATTATCCCGACTACGCGCTCGCCGTAGCCAAATCCGTCGCCGCCGGACACGCGGAACTTGGCCTGCTGATTTGCACCACCGGCATCGGCGTGACCATCACCGCCAACAAGGTCGGCGGCATCCGCGCCGCGCTCGTGAGCGACGCCGCGACGGCTGCGATGACGCGTCAGCACAACGACGCGAATGTCCTCTGCCTCGCCGGCAAAACCACGCCGCCGGACGTGGCCAAGAAAATTTTGGAAGCGTTCATCAACGCAAAATTTGAAGGCGGTCGGCACGAACGTCGTGTGCGAAAGATTGATTCGCAGTTCGCCCCGGCCAATTTGCGCCTCGCGAATGTGGACGCGGACGTTGCCGGCGCGATTGAACACGAGCGCACGCGCCAGCAGGAAAACATCGAGTTGATCGCCTCGGAAAATTTCACCTCGCCCGCCGTGATGGAAGCGCAAGGTTCCGTGCTGACGAACAAATACGCGGAAGGTTATCCGAAGAAGCGCTGGTATGGCGGCTGCGAAAACGTGGACTCCATCGAGCAGCTTGCGATTGACCGGGCGAAGAAACTTTTTGGCGCGGAACACGCCAACGTCCAGCCACATTCCGGCTCCGGCGCGAACATGGCGGTGTATTTCGCGTTCCTGAAACCCGGCGACAAGATGTTGACGATGGATTTGTCGCACGGTGGCCATTTGACGCACGGCAACAAAGCGAATTTCTCCGGCAAATTTTTCGAGATCGTCCACTACGGCGTCGGCAAGGAAACCGAGCGGATTGATTACGAACAGATTGCGGCCATGGCGCGGGAACATCGTCCCAAGATGATTACCATCGGCGCGAGCGCTTATCCGCGCGTCATTGATTTCAGGCGCATGGGCGAAATCGCCCGTGAA
This sequence comes from uncultured Verrucomicrobia subdivision 3 bacterium, assembly GCA_903861445.1. Taxonomy (GTDB): domain Bacteria; phylum Verrucomicrobiota; class Verrucomicrobiia; order Limisphaerales; family UBA11358; genus UBA11358. Next base: position 6,009 of record CAIOUK010000021.1, on the reverse strand, counting down.
GTCGGCGCCTATCTGCTGGCGGACATCGCGCACATCGCCGGCCTCGTGGCGGCGGGCGTGCATCCGAGTCCGATTGGACACGCGGATTTTGTGACGACAACGACGCACAAAACTTTGCGCGGCCCGCGCGGCGGCTTGATTCTCTGTGCCGAAAAATATGCGAAGGAAATTGATTCCATCGTGTTCCCCGGTATTCAGGGCGGCCCGCTGGAACACGTCATCGCGGCGAAAGCCGTTTGCTTCCTCGAAGCGCTGTCGCCGAACTTCAAATCTTACCAGCAGCAAATCGTCAAGAACGCCGCCGCGCTCGCCGATGGCATGAAACGCAACGGCTACCGGCTTGTCAGCGGCGGCACGGATAATCATCTCATGCTCGTGGATGTCGGCGCGAAAGGCATCACCGGCAAAGATTCGCAAATCGCGCTCGACGAAGCCGGCATCACCGTCAACAAAAACACGATTCCGAACGAGACGCGCTCGCCGTTCCAAGCCAGCGGCATCCGCCTCGGCACGCCGGCGTCCACGACGCGCGGCATGAAGGAAGCGGAAATGGCGGCGATTGCGGACATGATTTCCGAAGTGTTGATGGACATCAAAAATGTGGACGCCGCCCACAAGGTTCGCGCCCGCGTGCGCGAGTTGACGGCAAAATTTCCGCTGCCATATTGATATCAGCCATGTTCAACGTCGGACAAAAAGTTGTGTTGGTGGATGACAAATGGCCGGAGACGGTCAAGCAGCTTTACCTGCAATTGCCGGTGCTGGAGACGGTCTATGTCGTCCGCGCCGTGCGCGTGGGCGTGCGCGCGGACGAACTCATCATGGATATGCGGCGCGTGCTGGAATCCTCGCTGCTGCTCGTCGGCATTTACAATCCGACGAATAATCTCGGTGTAGAAGCCGGTTTTGCCGCGAGCCGTTTCCGCGCGCTGGATGAATTGAAGAAATCCGCCGTTGAGGAACAGGAAGCTGTGGTCTGATTTCACACAAGTGTTTCCAATTTGACAGCGACCTGATTTTACGCCACAGTAGCCCCGCTGACTGCGAAATCCCCCTTGCCGATTTAAGAATATGTTTATTCCCAATCGGACGGTAAATTCAAATTGAACTTTTCCTGACGCAGACCATCCAATGCGGAAAGATTTTCTCCGCGCACGGTCTGTCGGCAAATGGATTGGCGGTCAACCAACAACTACATTTTATGGCCAGAGTTCCCACCAAAAAAATTACCAAGAAACCCGCGAAGGCGGCTCCCGAAGAATTGCCGGCAGTCACCGCGCCTGAAACCATTGCGCCCAGCGCCGAGAGCCAACCGCCCCAACCCGCGCCGCACGTCGAACCGGAATTGCCGGCGGAACGCACGGTGGACAGCATCAAGGCGTCGGCGACCGAAGACGCGAAAAAAGATTCTTCCCGCGCGGAAGCGTCCGCCCGCGCTTTGCGCCCGCCGTCCGCGCCGATTGAGCCGACCGGCGACGAGTGGCGTCCGGGCAACGGCGGCAACAACGAGCGACGCGGTTTTCAGCGCGATAAAATCGCCACGTCGCTGAACATCGCCAAGCTGCAAGGCATGCAGATGAGCGAGCTGAACGCGATGGCCAAGGAATATGGCGTGGAAAATTTTGGCACGATGCGCAAGCACGAGGTTATCTTCCACATTCTCGAAAAAAATGCAGCGCGCGCCGGGGTTCTGTTTTCCGAAGGTGTCATCGAGGTGCTGCCGGAAGGCTTTGGTTTTCTGCGGTCGCAGAGTTTCAATTATCTCCCCTGCCCCGAGGATATTTACGTTTCGCCGTCGCAGATTCGCCGATTTGATTTGCAGACGGGCAATTTGATTACCGGCCAAATCCGTCCGCCGAAGGACAAGGATAAGTTTTTCGCGCTGCTGATGGTCGAAGCCGTGGATGGCGAGGAGCCGGACAAGGCGAAGGATAAAACGCATTTTGATAATCTCACGCCGTTGTTCCCGAACAAGCGGTTCATCCTGGAAACCGACTCGGACGAAATGAGCACGCGCGTTTTGGATTTGGTTTGCCCGATCGGCAAAGGCACGCGCGGCCTCATCGTTGCGCCGCCGCGCACGGGCAAGACCGTGATGATGCAGAAGATTGCCAACGCGATCTTGAAGAACAATCCGGAATCGTATCTCTTCATCCTGCTGATTGACGAGCGGCCGGAAGAAGTCACCGACATGGAACGCACCTGCAAAGGCGCGGAAGTGATTTCCTCGACGTTCGATGAACCACCGGAACGCCATGTGCAAGTTGCCGAAATGGTCATCGAAAAAGCGCGCCGCATGGTCGAACACAAGCGCGACGTCGTCATTTTGCTCGATTCCATCACGCGTCTCGCCCGCGCCTACAACACGGTTCAGCCGCACTCCGGAAAAATTCTTTCCGGCGGCGTGGACGCGAATGCGCTGCACAAGCCGAAGCGCTTTTTCGGCGCGGCGCGCAACATTGAAGAAGGCGGCTCGCTTACCATCATGGCCACCGCGCTGGTGGACACCGGCAGCCGCATGGACGAAGTCATCTTTGAAGAGTTCAAGGGCACGGGCAACATGGAAGTCCACCTTGACCGCGCGCTCGTGGATCGCCGGATTTTTCCGTCCATCAACGTCGAGCGCTCCGGCACGCGCAAGGAAGAATTGCTTTATCATCCCGACGAAGCCAGCCGCGTCGTCATGCTGCGCCGCGCGCTCACGGGCGTGCCGCCGGTGGAGGCGATGGATCTGCTTCTCGGCAAACTCAAGAAGACGAAGAGCAATATCGAATTCCTGCTCAACATGGCAGTGGGTTGAAAATGCCGGTGGACACGGGTCTTCTTTTTTTGGCATCCGTGTGGCAAGATTTGGTGTGTGAATGCCAAAGAAGGTTTCGCAGCACCCACGGAAAACAGTTATTTAATAGGCACCAAATGAAAAACATCGTTTGTCACAATGGGCTGAACTTTGCTGCCGCCACACTCCTGCTACTGGCGGCTGCCGGCTGCGGGCGCAATGATGTCAAAATCTACAAAGCAGACGTCAGCGACGGAACGGTGACACCGCCGCCCGCCACTATGGCACCAAACGCGATGCCAACAACCCTGCCCGCCGAACTAGCCGCACCGGATAATTCCAATCTGCCGAGATTGAAATACACTCTACCGGACGGCTGGAAGGAAAAGCCGCTGACGCAAATGCGCGTCGCCAGTTTTTCTGTGACCAATGCCGACAAGAGCGTGGATGTGAGCGTGATTCCGCTGGGCGGGATGTCCGGCGGCGACGCTGCCAACGTGAACCGCTGGCGCGGGCAGATTGATCTGCCGCCGCTGGGCGACGACGCGGTTAAAAAATCTGCTGAAGGCGTGGAGATTGCCGGCCAACTTGGAGATCTTTACGATTTGCTGGGCACCGGCCCCTGCAGCGGCGAACCGGAACGCATCCTCGGCGCGATTTTGCATGGCGACGACACGGTGTGGTATTTCAAGATGACGGGCGACGCCGAATTGGTCGAAAATCAGAAGGCCAATTTCATCGCGTTTTTGAAATCGGTTCAATTTCAAAAAATGGCCGCGCCGTCCACGATGGATATGAGCCAGTTGCCGCCGTCGCATCCGGCGATTCCAAGAATGGATTCAGCCGCGCAGCCTGCGCCCGCCACTGACGTCGCCGCAAAACCAACATGGACGGTTCCGGCGGACTGGAAAGAAGGCCAGCTTGCACAATTTTTGGTTGCAAAATTTGTCATTCAAAACGGTGACGCCACAGCGGCGGTGAATGTCAGTTCGCTGGAAGGCAACGGCGGCGGACTGTTGCCGAACATCAACCGCTGGCGCGGCCAGCTTGGGCAATCGCCGCTCACCGACGACGCCATCGCAAAATTGCCAACGATTGATGCCGGCGGCGGCAAGGCCACTGTTGTGGAAATCGTCGGCACCGATGCGCGTTCCGGCCAACCGGCGAGTCTCTTCGGCGTGGTGCTGCCGCTCGGCGGGCAGACGTGGTTTTACAAACTCATGGGCGACGCGAATGTGGTGGCGCAACAGAAAGCTGCGTTCATAAAATTCGTCCAGTCGGCCAAATACCCCGATGCTCATTAAAAAAATCGTCGGTTTTTTTACGTCGCTGAAGCTCACGGTCACGCTGCTGGCGTTTTCCATCGTGCTCGTGTTCGTCGGCACGATCGCGCAGGCGGACGAGGGGCTTTACGGCGCGCAGGCGCATTATTTCAAGCAATGGCTGGTGTTCGGCGCGCATTTTTTTGGCCACAAGATTCCGCTAATCCTGCCGGGCGGCTACCTGCTCGGCACGCTGTTGCTGGTGAATCTGGTCGCGTCACATATTTATCGTTTTCAATTCACCTGGAAAAAAACCGGTATCCAGCTCGCGCACGCCGGCGTCATCGTGCTGCTGGTCGGCCAGCTCTCGACGGATTTGCTGTCGCGCGAATTGCAGATGCGTTTCACCGAGGGCGAGACACGCAACTTTTCCGAAAGCGCAACGGACTATGAATTAATTTTCCAGTGTGGCGAGGAAGTCACCGCCATTCCGGTCAAACTGCTGCGCACCGGCAGTGAGTTAAAAATCGCCAGCCTGCCCTTCGCCCTCCGCGTGAAGGCCTGCTGGCACAACTCGGACATGAATTTTCGCGCGCCGATGATGCCGAACGCGCCGCCGCTGGCGACCAACGGCATCGCGCTGAACTTTGATTTTCGCAAAGTGGATGACGTGAAGACGATGGATCAGAAGAACGTGCCGACCGCCGTGCTGGAATATTTCACGCCCGCCGGCTCGTTGGGCACCTGGGTGGCGAGCGACTGGACGGGCGACTCCGCGCTCGTCGAAGCCGTGCGCAACGGCTATGCACAAATGGGGGCAGCCATGGCGCAAAGCATCGCCAGCCGGCTCGTCGCACCGCAGAGCATCGTCGTGGACGGGAAGAAATTTACGTTCGTCATGCGGCCGCTGCGCGTGCGCCACCCATTTTCACTGACACTGCTCAAGGCCACGCACACGGTCTATCCCGGCACAGACATTCCGAAAGATTTTCGCAGCCGTGTGAGCATTAATAATCCGCAGACTGGCGAAAAAAAACGTGAGGTGGAAATTTCCATGAATCATCCGCTGCGCTACGGCGGCTACACTTATTATCAATACCAGATGGGCGCGGGCGAAATGGTTGAACGCGCCGGCCAGAAACCCTATTCCGTGCTGTCGGTCGTTCGCAACCCCGGCTGGCTGACGCCTTACATCGGCTGCGCGATGGTGGGCATCGGGTTGTTGATTCAATTTTTGTATCACCTCGCCGGCTTCATCTCGAAAAAGAAAACGCCATGAAAAAAATCCTGCAAAAGTGGACGCCGCCATTTCTCATGCTCGTGATGGCGGTGTGGTTTTTCGGGAAGCTCCAGACGCCGAAGGACAATACTTTTGCCTACGGCGAATTTGGTCGGCTGCCTGTGACCTTCAACGGCCGCGTCAAACCCATGGATTCCGTCGCGCGCAATTCGCTGCTGGAAATCCGCGAGAAACAGACGCTCAACATCGAGCCGTGGAAAGGATTGTTCAAACCATGGAATGAATGGAAGCCATGGTGGAAACCATGGAGGGCATTTAATCATATCAAAATCCTTTCGGCCTCCGAATGGCTCGCGAACGTGATGATGAATTCCGCCGTGGCTGACAACTGGCCGTGTTTCCGCCTGGATAATCCGGATTTGATTTCGCTGCTCAAGCTGCCGGAGAAGGGCGATAAATCCGACGGCAAACATTATTCCTGGAAGCAACTCGAACCAATGTTCGACACGTTGGGCAAAGAAAACAGCCGCGTTCAGAAAATCGAGTCAGCCAACCGCACCGCCTACGAAAATGCCATCAGCAAGCTGGAGCAGAACGTCACCCTCTACGCCAGGTTAAAAAACACCGTGCAGCCCGCCGACGTAACGGATTGGCCGGCCGAGCTTGCCGCTTTCCAAAATCTGATTCCAAGCGGCATTGCCGCCGTGCAGGCGCAGCAGTCCGGCAAG
>CAIOUK010000020.1 GCA_903861445.1 uncultured Verrucomicrobia subdivision 3 bacterium | reverse complement strand
GCCCAACGCCGAACGCATCTTCTTCATCCGCCACGCCCTGCGCGCCGGCTTCACCATCGAGGAGATTTTCAACCTCACGAAAATTGACCGCTGGTTTCTGGTGCAGATCAAAGAGATCGTGGATTTTGAGGAGGAGCTGGCGGGGGCGAAGAATTGAAATGAATTCTACTGGCACAAAGACGGATGAAGTTCAGGGTTCAAGTGCCACAAGACCCACGGAAGAAAAGCCGCTACCATCGGCTTCTCCAACAATTCCAAATCAGCCGGGAGTTGAGTTTCATAAAAATTCCAGCGAAGCGACGAAATACACTGTTTTTGTCATTTTCGTTTTATACTCGGTTGGCTTTATCATTTGGCATGCTTACCTCGGTCGCTTTGGTGTGACAGCGATCGCGTTTTTACAGGCTGAATATTTAGCGGCTGCATTTTGTTATTTGTTCGTGCTGGCAACGCTTTCAATTCCGCCAATCCTTTTATTGAGGGGAATAAAGCGAAATATTTCAAGCAAGGGACTTTTGGGAATCTCAAATTGGGATGATGACAATTGGATTTTCATTGGAACAGTCTGGTATTTTCTGATTTTGCGGGTGGTTGGGGTTTTCTTGCCGGGATCATTGGCGCTTACACCGCGCGGCCAGCACGCAACTGATGTCATCGGGTGTTTTTTGATTCTACATATTCTTCTCATAATTTTCTATGTCACCAAAGCTGGTTATTTGAGAGTTTTGTGGGATGGCAAAGACGTTGTGAATGAAAAGAAACTTGCTTGGAGAAATTCAAAAAAATTCAAGTTCTTTGCCAACCAGCATGTTTTCGCAATTTATACTCTTTGCATGGGCTTGGCGTTTCTAGTTTTTAATCCAAAAATCAATAGCTGGTTCTTGTTTTCCACAATGTTTCTTTATGTGACGGCAACTTTCGGAATAAGCAGTAATTTCAAAGAAACTTGGAAGAAGGCTTCGTTGATGACGCGAGCTTTAGTTGTGATTTTGATATGCCTCATTTTGATTTCAAACATTCAGTCTTTTGCGGTATCTCAGTTCGGTGAAATCCCTAAAAGTGCCGGAGGAGGAAAACCTGAATTGGCTTATTTGAAATTTGCCAAAGAAAATTCGGACGTTCCTATTTCGATGGAGCTTTTGCAATCAACCAATCTCTCCTCTTCAACGAATTTTAGTTTATTCGGCCCAGTTGGTATTTTATTCAGGTCAGACCGTCAGATAATTTTAATCAACAATGTTACGACGAACTTCTTGAGTTCAACAAACCTCACGGCAAGAGAAGTGCGAGCCGACTTGGTAGAAGGCATAATTTATTGCAAGTGAGCGCCGCAGCTCCGTCAGGAGCGAAACTTTGTAGCCACCCGCGCCACCCCATTCCCCAGCCCCGTCGGGGCGGCATCTTCTGGTAGGGCGGAGCTGCCGCTCCGCCGTGGCAGTGCCACCTCCCACCTTGGGCGACGGAGCACCGTCGCCCTACCAACAAACCAGATTCCGGTGCTTGCGCACGGCCACCAATTCATTCAACCGCGAAAGACGCGAACCACGCGAAAATTAAAACTGGATTCCCGTTCGCGTATTTGGCGTCTTTCGCGGTTGGCCATTTGGTGGAAGATGAGCGTTGTCAAACACCGGGAGCTGGAGTCAGACAATATTTCCTTTGCGCTAATCTGATCTGGAAATTAGGATGCCCCCACTTATGAGTATAAAACTTTTTTCCTCCAGCTCCCAATTGACGCGAATTTTGACGGTCGGCCTCCTGGCCGCCGGTTGTCATCTGTATGCTGGCGAGCCGGCTTCCACGAATGCCGCGGCCGCCGGCAATGCGATTGAAAATTCCGTGGTGAAGATTTTTTCCACGGTGCGTTATCCCGATCCTTACAAGCCGTGGTCAAAACAGTCGCCGGAAGATGTCACCGGTAGCGGCGTGGTGATTGAAGGCAAACGCATCTTGAGCAACGCGCATGTCGTGAATTACGCCAGTCAGGTGCAGATTCAGGCGAATCAAGCTGGCGATAAAATTTCCGCCACCGTGGAATACATCGCGCCCGGCATTGATTTGGCGGTGCTCAAGCTGGATGATGAAAAGTTTTTCGACACGCACCCGCCGCTGGCGCGAGCCAAGTCGTTGCCGGGGATCAAGGATGTCGTCTTGGCCTACGGTTTTCCAGTTGGTGGCAACAATCTTTCCATCACCAAAGGCATCGTTTCGCGCGTGGAGTTTGCGCCCTATAATTTCCCGATTTTTGGCCTGCGCATTCAGGTGGATGCGGCCATCAATCCCGGCAACAGCGGCGGGCCGGCGGTGGTGGGCGACAAGATGATTGGCCTGACCTTCAGTCGCCTGAACGGTGCCGAGAATATCGGCTATATCATCCCCAGCGAAGAGATTGACCTGTTCCTGCAGGATATTGCCGAGGGCCATTATGATGGCAAGCCCATGATGTATGACGAGCTCCAGACCTTGGAAAATCCCGCCCTGCGCGCTTTTTTGAAGCTGGATCCGAATCTCCACGGCATGGTGGTGCACAAACCACTCAAGGATGAGTCGGCTTATCCGTTGAAGGAGTGGGATGTGATCACCAAAATCGGCGACCAGCCGGTGGACGATCAAGGTATGATCGGGCTGGGCGACAATCTGCGGGTTCGCTTCCAATATCAAATCCAACACCTGACCACCCAGGGCACCGTGCCGCTCGCCGTGGTGCGGGGCGGTAAGGAATTGAAAATCAACCTGCCCGTCTCGAAAAATTATCCGCGGCTGATTCCTGATTTGAACGGCGGCTATCCGTCCTATTTTATTTACGGCCCCCTGGCTTTTTCCGCTGCCACCGACCAGTATTTAGGCGGTTATTTACGGAGCAAATATGCCACCTCCATCATGACCGGTCTGAGTGTTGCGGGCAATCCGCTGGTCACGCGCATGGCCGATCAGCCGGCGTTTCCCGGTGAAGAATTGGTGGTGATTTCCTCGCCCTTTTTCCCCAACAAACTGGCTCAAGGCTACAGCAACCCGCGGACTCAAGTTGTCAAAACGGTCAACGGCATCCCCGTCAAAAACCTGAAACACCTTGTCGAAATTCTGCGGGATGCCAAAACCGAATTCATCACCATCGAATGCTACCACCGCTTTGGCGAGACGATGGTATTTCCCCGGGCGCAGATGCTGGCCGCCACCGATGAAATCCTCACGGACAACGGTGTTCGCTCGCAAGGTTCGGCGGATATGCTGGCGGTTTGGAACAGCAAACCTTCCAAATAAAAGCTCACCGCCGAGCAGAGTTTCTGCATCCACCACGCCCAGCGCGCCGGCTTCCCGCTCGCGGATTTTGCGTCTTTTGCGGTTCGCTGTTCGCCAGGCTTTCCCCGCAGCTTCACATAATTAAAATCCATGCGCCTTGTAACTGGCGCGAATATTTGCGAAAGTCCGTCCCCATGAATTTAGACTTGCTTGACTCCACCTCGATTGACCGGCTTATCTGCCGCCCAATCTGTGCAATCTGTTTTTGAAGCTTTATTTTTTCCCATGCTTACCGTAGCCGGACTATCCAAATCATTTGGCGGACGTGAACTGTTTGACGACGTTTCGTTGACCATCATGTCGGGCGACCGCATTGCCATCACCGGGCCGAACGGCGCGGGCAAATCCACGCTCATCAAGATCATCCTCGGCAAAGAGGAGCCGGACGGCGGCAGCGTGTCGTTCATTCGCGGCACGCGCGTCGGTTATCTGCCGCAGGAAAGCGAACCCGCCGGCGACGAAACGGTGATGGAAGTTGCCGTGCCGCACGAACACGAGCACGACGGCCAGTTCATCGCGAAGGTGAAGCAGATTCTCGCCAGCCTCGGTTTCAAGCAGACCGATCACGATCGTCCGGCCAAGGAAATGTCCGGCGGCTGGATCATGCGCGCGCACCTCGCGCGCCTGCTCGCGGAGGAACCGGACTTGCTGATGCTCGACGAGCCGACGAACCATCTCGATCTCGAAACCCTCATCTGGTTTCAGGATTATCTGAAATATTATCCCGGGGCGATCCTGATGATTTCGCACGACCGCGAATTTTTGAACAACCTCTGCACGCACATCGCGGAGTTGCGCTCGTCGAAGATCATGCGCTACACGGGCAATTACGACAGCTATCTCGAACAGCGCGCAGCGATGGAGGTGACGCTCATCGCCACAGCGCAGGCGCAACAACGGAAGATTGACCAGCTCCAGACCTTCGCCGACCGGTTTGGTGCGAAAGCCAGCAAAGCTTCGCAGGCGCAAAGCAAACGCAAACAGATCGAGCGCATCAAAGAGGAAATGGTCGAGGTGCCGGACGGCCCGGAAGCGGCGATGGGCTTTCGTTTTCCGCAACCGCAGCGCAGCGGTCAACGTGTGATCACGCTGGAAAAAATCAAGTTCGGCTACGGTGATAAATTAATTTACGACGGTATTGATCTCGAAGTGGAACGCGACCAGCGCATCGTGCTTGTCGGCCCGAACGGCGCGGGCAAATCCACTTTGCTCAAGCTGCTCGCGCAGGTGCTCACGCCGCAAGCGGGCGTTCACAAGCTCGGCCACAACGCGAAGTTCGGTTACTTCGCGCAGCATCGCGCGGCCATGCTGAATCCGCAACACACGGTTTTTCAGGAGGCGCTCGACACACCGCAACGCATCACCGAGCAGGCCATTCGCACGGTGCTGGGCAGTTTTCTGTTTCGTGGCGACGATATTTACAAACCGGTGAAAGTTTTGAGCGGGGGTGAAAAAAGCCGGCTCGCGCTCGTGAAATTGTTGCTCGATCCGCCGAACCTGTTGCTGATGGACGAGCCGACGACGCACTTGGATTTGGCCAGTGTGGACGCGCTCATCGAAGCCTTGAAGCAGTATCAGGGCACCTTGGTGTTCATCAGTCACGATGTGCATTTCATCCGCGCCTTATCCACCCACGTCATTCGCGTCGAGGCCGGCACGCTGAAACATTTCGGCGGCGGCTACCAATATTATTTGGACAAAACGGCGCAATCCGCGCGCGCGGCGCTGACGAGTTCGAGCTTTGGCAGCACTGTCAGCCGGCCGACCGCTCCGAAAGTGGATCGCAAAGAACAGAAGCGTTTGGAAGCGGCGCAGCGGCAGGCGCGGTCGGACCAGAAAAACGGAATTCCAAAACGCATCGCCGCGTTGGAAAAAGAAATCGCCGATCTCGAAGCCAAGGAACGCGACTACGCGGCGGAACTGGAAAAGCCGGAGACGTATCATTCCGGCGGCCGCGCCACGCAGATCAACCGCGAACTTCTGCAAGTCACCGACCGGCTGGCGAAAGCCACCGCCGAATGGGAAGCGGCGGGAGCGGAACTGGAACGGTTGAACGCCGCATCCGCCGATTAAGAAATAGGACCCGCCACGCGGCAGGTCAGGCGGAATTTGCCCGAAGCGGCGGGCACCAAAGTCGGCATCGCCTCCGTTTTTATCGAAGTGCTGGATTTGAGCAGGGCGGCCAATTGCGTGGTGATATCGCGCAACGTTTTTTCCGTCGGCGGAATCGCGTCCGGCACGAAGCGCAGGCTGGCTTCGCCGTTTTCACTTTGCCGCAGTTCGTAGTGCGCGAAGCCGTCCGCTTCCGCAAAACATTGGTCCACCTGCCACGTCGTCACGCGCGCGCCGTCGCGGGCGACGAGCGCATCGCGGACGCGACCATGGACGGTGAAATCATTGCCATAAGGCCGCGCGTGTTTTGCCGCCAGATCGCCGATGCGGTAACGCAGCAGCGGCATATAATCATTGCTCAACGTCGTGACCACGAGATCGCCGATGGCCTGCGCGTCGGGATTCACGATTTCGAGGAATGCCGTTTCGTCGCTTGCTTTCATCTCGCCGGATTCGTTTTCCATCAGCAGGTGGCCGGTTTCGGTCGAGCCGTAAAGATTGAACACCGGCACGCCGAAGACGCGCGCCAGGATTTTTCGATGCACGACGCTGACAAATTCATAGCTGCACAGAATGAATTTCAGCGACGGAAATCGGATGCCCTGCCGCTCGCAGTAAAGTGCGAACCACGCGCCTTGCACCGGATCCACATCCAGAAATTGCGGCTGCCAATCCGCGATTTCCTGCGCCATCCGCGCCAGCTCGGCTTCGCTCAAAAGAAACGGGATGCGCGCCAGATTCACGAACAGCGCCTGACCGATGACACGCTGCTCGCGCGACATCCAGACGGTCGGACACGTCAGCCCATTGCACGCCGGCGACGTAATGGTGGCGCGGCGGGCGTGGGGAAATTCATCCAGAATTTTGGCGACAAAGCCATTCAGTCGCAGCGCGCGCGATTCCTGCGCGTCCCACCAGCCGCGCGGGAAAATCACTGGCAGCCGTTCTTCGGACGTGCCGGACGTGTGTTCGCGCTCGACCAGATTTTGCGCCAGCAAATTTTCCAGGGCGTTCGCGTCGGCGAAAAAATTATGTGGAAAATTTTCGCGCAACTCGCGCTTGGTCAAAATCGGCAGACGCTGGAAGCAATCCCAGTTGGCCGCCGCGCACTCGGCCAGCGGCGCACGATACAGCGGCCGTTCGCACCATAGCGGCAGGCGCGCGGCCAGTTGGTCGAGCTGGCCGGTTTCACGGATGAGTTCAGGCGTCGCGAGCACGGGGCAATATACGTGGATTTGAAAAAATGCAAATAGATGGAATGTTTTTTCGCTGGCCGGAAGAAACGGGTTTTGGCATTTAAACGGCGTTTGATCCACGGTATGCGGCGCGAAGAATTACAGCACGCCCTTGCGGAAATCCGGGTGGTGTATGCGGAACTGGCGAAACGGTCGGTCGTCCGCGCTTGCACGGCGCGCACGGAATGCTGCCAGTTCCGGCTCACCGGCCTCACGCCGCAGTTGACCAAGGGCGAGGCGCTCGTGGCGGCGAAAGGTTTTCGCGCGACCGGCCGCAAGGAACTTCCCGCCGACGACGACGGCGCGTGTCCGTTGCTCAAACGCGAGACCGGCAAGTGTATGATTTATGCGGATCGGCCATTCGGTTGCCGCACGCATTTTTGTGCGGCGGCGGGCGGGCCGTATGCGCGCAAGGATGTGCTGGATTTAATTCGCCGGCTCGAAGACGTGGACCGAAAGCTAGGTGGCGACGGTCCGCGCAAAATTCAAGCGGCCGTGGCGGACGCACTGGCGGAAATCAGTTGAAGCTGCGGTAATAAAAAAGGCCGTCACCACGGACGAGCCGCCTTGAGCTTCTTTTTGTCGAACGAAGTTTTCTCCGCTTCCCGCCGGGCGCGCACTTCCAGGCGGAACGGTGGCTCAATTTCCGGCGGCAACGACGTCGCCGATGGCGGGGTTTCCAATTCCGGTGCCGGCCCGGCGTCCACAATCTTTCCGATGACACCGAGCAGTTCCGTGCGGCCATGACCCGTTGCGGACGAACACTGGAAAATTTCCGGCAATTGCTCGAACCACCCCGCGATGCGTTCCTTGAACGCCGCGATGTTCGCCGCCACAGCTTCCGGCGTGCCGCGATCGGTCTTGGTGAACACGATTACGAACGGCCGCGCGTGGCTCGCGAGCCATTGCACGAATTCCAGATCAATCGGCTGCGGTTCCAGACCGGAATCAATCAGCAAGAACACGCAGCAGAGATTCGGCCGGTGCTTGAGATAATTCGCCACGGCGCGGTTGAATTGCGAGACGTGCTTGCGTGAACCTTCGGCGTAGCCGTAACCCGGCAAATCCACGAGCCGCCACGTTTTGCCCATCGTGAAAAAATTGATGAGCTTCGTGAAACCCGGCGTGGGCGAAACGCGCGCGAGGCGTTCGACGCCGGCGAGCGTATTCAGCAGCGAGGACTTGCCAACGTTCGAGCGGCCGATGAAGGCGAACTCCGGCAGCGACTCGTCCGGGCACGACGCCAGGTCGGGCGCGCTGCAATCAAAAATGGCGGTTGGAATATTCACGACAAAAACCGATGTTTGATTATCGCAGCAATTGCCCGGTGCCGATACCACCAATTTTAAAAAACGCGGCCAAGTTTAATGGCCGTAGTTGAACGGATCAGACAACTGCGGATTCGTCACGAGGTTCGTGTCCGTCAGTGTGTTGAGAAACGCCACCAGCGCGACCTGTTGGTCGGCAGTCAGGTTCAGGCGCAGTGCGCTGGTGCCGCCGTGCGCGACGAGCGGCGGCGAGAGGTTGGGATTGAAGACGACGCCGGAACTGTAAAACGCCACCACCTGCGCCAGATTGGTGAACCGGCCATCGTGCATATAGGGCGCGGTGAGCGCGATGTTGCGGAGCGACGGCACTTTGAACAGGCCATACTGGTTCGTATTGCCAGTGATGCCGCCGACGCCCAAATCAACGTAAGGATATTCCAGCCCGTTGTTATTCACGGCGGGGCCGGGCACAAAATTATCGGAGGCATGACAGCCGGAGCAGTTGGCGGGCGGGTTGGGTGGAAAATTGGTCAGGCCAAAAAAGATGAGTCGCCCCAGATTTTCCGAATCGGTGAAGTTGGTAAAATTATTGGTCAACCCGAGATCGTATTTCGACTGCGTCGTGACGATGGACCGAACAAACTGCGCCAGCGCCTTGGAAATGCCGTTCGTGGTGATGACCGGCGAGCCGAACGCCAGCGCGAACAAGTTCGTGTAAAACGGCTCGGCGGCGAGGCGGTTGGTCAGCGCGTCGAGCGTCATGCCCATCTCGATTGGATTTTGAATGGGCATCAGCGTCTGGTCTTCCAGTGTGTTCGCGCGTTCATCCCAGAAAAAATGCCGGCGCTGATACCAGCGCGCGTTGCTCAAGCCCATCGCATTGCGCGTGCCGAGACTGCCATTGTAGCCGACGCTGAACTGGCGCGGGTCGGAAAAACCATACACCTGCTGATGGCACGACGCGCAGGAGATTGTCTGATTCGTCGAGAGCCGCTTGTCGTAAAACAGCACGCGCCCCAACGTCGCGTCGGCATCGGTGGTGGGATCGGCGTTGGGACCGTTGACCGGCATGTTATCCTCCGCGAGAATCGGGTTGACGTAGAATTCGACCGGCAGCGCGGGATTGGAATAGTTGTAATTTGTCGCCGGCAAGCCTAGGGCATTGGTGGTGGTGTCGGCGATAGTTTGATTGGTGGCGTTGAAATTGGCGCGGTAATAAAGATTCCCGCCCGCGCTGTTTGTATAACTGCGCTGGTAGCTGCCGTTGAAGACTTTCAGCGTCTCCACCGTCGTCCAACTGGTGAGGTTGCTGGAACTTTGGATGACCCAGGTTTGATTGCCAGAATTACTGATGCTCAAGCTCATCGTCGTGCCATTGGTGTTGGCCAGCGTCAGCAGCGCATTCGTGCTGATCTGCGCCCACGCGCCGGTGAGCATGAGGACGAAAATAAAAAGCGTGGCGAACCGGATCATTTTGGATCGGACGTTCGCTTTCATGCGCCCACCTTAGGCCTACCTACCTTAAGCCGAGATGAAGCCCCGCAAAGCGAATGAAAATCGCACTGGAAAAACGGGCTTCGACAACGGTGCCATCCGGCTGCGACCGGGAAATGGGATTTCATCCGGGTGCGTTTGCGGTTAAATTTCCCGCGTGAAACTGTTTTACACCGGCCCGGTGGTGAACACCGAGATGCTCGTCATGATGCTGGAAAAACACGGCATCGCCGCCACGCAGAATTTCGTGGACGCCACGCTGCCGGACGATGGCGATTTAAACCGGCCCGCCCAGGTTTTCGTGCCGGAAGCGGATTACGACCGCGCCTACCAACTCTTCTACGCCGAGCGCGAGGATGAGCTTTAATTTCTAGCCACTGATGAAATACGGATTTTGAGAAGTCTTTTTCCGTGTTTAATCCGTGGCCAAAACCCTGCTGGATTCCGGCTCCTGAATTCTTTATTCTACGCGTATGTTCGACATCGTTCGCCCCCAGATCGCCACCGCCGCCGACAAGGTTTCCCACCTGCGGAGGTTTCTTTGACGTCGCCAAATTGAACCAACGGTTTGCGGAACTTGAATCGCTGATGACGGGCGAAACTTTCTGGAACAATCAGGAAGCCGCGCAGAAAGTCATCAACGAAACCAACGACATCCGCAACAAGCTCGAACCACTTGCTCGCTTCGGCAAGCAAGTCGAGGATTTGCAGGTGATGCTCGAACTCGCCGCCGCCGAGCCGGAAGAAATGCAGCTCAAGCTCGAAAAAGAAATGGAGGCGGACGTTAAAAAACTGTTTGCGGATCTCGACACCTTCGAGCTGAAAACATTTTTGAGTGGCCCGCACGACAAGTGCAATTGCATCTTCACCATCAACTCCGGTGCCGGCGGAACGGAATCGCAGGACTGGGCGGAAATGCTCTCGCGCATGTATGGCCGCTGGTTCGATTCGCGCGGCTGGAAATGGGACGTGACCGACGCGCTGCAAGGCGACACCGCCGGATTGAAGACCGTCACTTTCCGAGTCGAAGGCGAGAACGCCTACGGATTTTGCAAAGCGGAACGCGGCGTGCATCGCCTCGTGCGCATCTCGCCGTTCGATTCCAACAAACGCCGGCACACGAGTTTTTCCAGCGTGGACACTGTCGCCGAATTGAGCGATTTGGTGGAAACGGATATCGTCATTCCGAAGACGGAAATTTTGCGCGACACGTTTCGCTCCGGCGGCAAAGGCGGACAGAACGTCAACAAAGTTGAAACCGCCGTGCGCCTCACGCACATTCCGACTGGCCTCGTTGCCGCGTCGCAGGCGCAGCGCAGTCAGGTGCAAAACGAAGCGACGGCCATGGCGATGCTGGTTTCCAAACTTTACGCACTGAAGCTCGATCAGGCCAAAAGCGAGATGGAACGTTTTTACGGCGACAAAGGCAGCATCTCGTGGGGCAACCAGATTCGCAGTTACGTTTTCCAGCCGTATCGCATGGTGAAAGACCTGCGCACCGGCGCGCAATCCAGCGACGTGCAAGCCGTGATGGACGGCGCGCTGGATCCGTTCGTGAACGCCTGGCTCCGCGCCGGCTGCCCGCTCAAGCGGATGCAAGGCGTGAAGGATGACGAGGAATAGATTTTTGCCACAGAGACACAGAGCACACAGAGAATGAGTTTAGAATTTCCAGAAGAACGCGATTCGTTGACCGAGAAAATAATTGGTTGCGCGATTGAAGTTCATCGGACACTTGGGCCGGGCTTGCTGGAATCGACTTATGAATCTGCACTCTGCATAGAATTTCAATTGGCTGGATTAAATTTTCAGCGGCAACTTGTCGTTCCAGTCACTTACAAAGATCAGCCGATTGGCGACTATCGTTTGGATTTAGTTGTGGAAAAGCTGGTCATTGTTGAAATCAAAAGTGTAGATAGGTTTGATTCGGTTTTTGAAGCACAGTTGCTGACCTATTTGAAAATCACCGGTTTGAAACGCGGATTGCTGTTGAATTTCAACTCGCGTCTGCTCAAAGATGGCATCAAGAGATTGGTGCTTTAACTCTGTGTTCTCTGTGTCTCTGTGGCAAATATTTTAGAAACCATCGTTGAACAAAAGAAACGCGAAGTCGCGCAACTGCCCGCGCGACTCATCGCCGCTGGCGATTTGCGCGATGCGATGCTGGAACACGGCGAGCGGCGCGATTTTATTTCTGCGCTGAAAAATCCGCGCGCGGGCGACATTGGTTTAATTGCGGAAGTAAAAAAAGCTTCGCCTTCGATGGGCGTGATTTGTCCGAATTTTGATCCCGTCCGCATTGCCAAGGAATACGAAGCGGCGGGCGCAAGCTGCCTTTCCGTTTTGACGGACGAAAAGTTTTTCCAAGGCTCGCTGGATTATCTCCGCCAAATCCGCGCCGCCGTGAAACTGCCGCTGTTGCGCAAGGATTTTATCATTGATGAACGCCAGATTCTCGAAGCCATCGAATGGGGCGCGGACGCCATCCTGCTCATCGTCGCCATTTTAACGGACGAACAGTTGGCCAAATTCCATTCGCTCGCCGGCGAAGCCGGCCTAGCGGTTTTGGTGGAGGTCCACGACGAAGAAGAATTGGAGAGCGCGCTGAAAATTTCCCCGAAGCTCATCGGCGTGAACAATCGCAACTTGAAAACTTTCAAGGTGGATTTAGCCACAACGGAAAATCTCGCTCCCAAAATAATCAAGAGCGGTTCGCTGCTCGTGGCCGAAAGCGGTATCCACTCGCGCGCGGACGTGGCGCGTGTGGCCGTGTGCGGCGCGGGGGCGATTCTCGTCGGCGAGTCGCTCGTGAAGCAGGGCGACATCGGCGGCAAAGTGCGGGAACTGATTGGCAGCTAAAAATTGTCGCGCGAAGGACGCGAAGTCGGCGAAGAAGAAAACGGCCAAGGCGTAAAAGTTTTTCCTTCGCGTCCTTCGCGCGACTCACTTTCTATTTCGCGTGAGCTGTTTCGCTAGCCGGATCGCGGCAATCATGCTGCCGGAATTCGCAATTCCCTTCCCCGCGATGTCGTAAGCCGTGCCGTGATCGGGCGAGGTTCGGATGAAGGGCAGACCGAGCGTCCAATTGATGCCGCTATCAAAGGCCACGGCTTTCAGCGGTGCAAGTCCCTGGTCGTGATACATCGCCACGACGGCGTCAAATTCCCCTTTCAACGCGTAGTGAAAAACCGTGTCGCCGCTCAACGGGCCAACGACATCAAAACCTTTCTTCTTCATCGCTTCGACCGTCGGGCCAATGGTTGTAATTTCTTCATCGCCAAATTCGCCGCCTTCACCGGCGTGCGGATTCAAACCACAGACGGCAATTTTTGCGCGTGGCAAACCAAGGTCGCGACAGGCTTGCGCGGCGAGTTCGATGGCGAGCGTGATTTTTTCCGCCGTCAATTTTTCGGGAACAGCTTTGAGCGCGATGTGAACCGTGGCCAGCGCGACGCGCAGCCAACGACCGCGTTCGTCAGTGCCGAGCAGCATCATCGCGGTGCGTTTCGTGCCGGCGAGCTCGGAGAGAAATTCTGTTTGCCCAACAAACTTGTGACCAGCGCGGATGATGGATTCCTTGTTCACCGGCGCGGTGACGAGCGCATCGAGTTCGCCCCGCAGACAGCGGTGGCCACCATCGTGCAGCGCGGCGACGGCGGCGTTGGCGGCGAGCGGCGAGCCGGCGGGCAGATTTTCCGGCAGCGGCTCGGCGAGCGGATTGAAGGCAAAAAATCTTCCGATGTCGCCGTAGTTGCCGAATTTTTTCAGCGGCAGATTGAGTCCGAGCGAGGTGTTCAACCGGCGAATACAATTCTCATCACCGATCAACAGGTATCGGGTGTCGTCCATGGCGGCTTCCGCCGCAATCGCCTTGAGCGCGACTTCGGGGCCGATGCCGGTGATGTCGCCAAGGGAAATGCCGATGAAGTTGCGAATTGCGAATTGCGAATTGCGAATTTGATTTTCCACGGTGCTTACCTCATTCGTCACTCGCAATTCTTCATTTATAATTTTAGAAGTAGCGGATGAAGGTTTTTTTCTTCAGCCCGTCAATCCACTGTTTTTGCAATTGGGCCTGTTGCTGGGTGCGCAGCGTTTTTTCAATATCATTGCGCACGTCGGCCAGCGGTTTGAGCTGCGCCGGTTTTTTCTCTTCCACCAGCATGAGATAAATCGTGTCCCCGGCGTCAATTGGGTCACTCACCTGGCCCATGGGCAAAGTGAAGGCGACCTCGGCCAGTTCCTTGCGGAGCACGGAACGTTCAACCCAGCCCCAATCGCCGCCCTGATGCTGCTGCGAGCCTTGAGAGTAGACGCCGGACATTTCGGCGAACGACGCGCCAGCCTTGATTTTGCTTTGGATTTCGCGCGCAAGCTGGAGCGTGCTGGTTTCGGTGGCGGAAGTTTTGGTCAGGACAATCATGCGCAGCTTGACCTGGTCATCCAGTTTGAATTTGTCGGCGTTCGCTTCGTAGTAAGCCTGCACTTTATAGGGCGAGACGATGATTTCGCGCTGCACGTTTTGGTTGCGCAAAGCGGATTCGATGTATTGCTCGCGCACCTGTTTGCGAAATTGCTCGAAGGTCAGGCCCTGCGCCTGCAAGGTTTTCATCAGCGTAACGCGGTCGCCAAAACGTTCGCGGATGCGTTCCTGCACCATCTCGTCCACGGCGCTGTCGGGTAGCTTATAGCCATCGGTATCGAAGCTGTGGAGAATAATCTGCCGTTCAACGAGCTGCTCCAGACTGTCATTGAGAGTCTCGTTGACCTTTTGCTGAAATACTTCCGGCTGGCCGGCGTATTGGCGGCGCAACGCTTCGATGGCCGGGCGGGTGTAATCCTCCACTTCCGCGAAGCTGATGGCGCGGTCATTGACGACGGCCTTGACGCCGTCGGCCACTTCCGCCCGCACGCACGCCGGCGCAAACACGGCCAGCACCAAAATGAACCGGAAAGTTTTCATCGAATGTCCCGATGGTAACAACCGCTGTCGTGCGGTCAAGCGCGGCTCAAACCCCCGGCTTGGCCAGCCACCACAGCAAAACCGCCAACAGCGCGCCAAAAAACAGCGCCGCCACAATGCTCCAACGCATCAACAACCGCTGCTTGCGGCGGTGATTCTGCCCGCCCTGACCGGGCAGCAGATAAAACCGTTCATGGGGTTTGTCTTTGTTGCGGAAAAGCACGGCCCAATTTTATCAGACTGGCCAAGCCAGCTCAAGCCGCGCGCTTGCGATGGGAAGATTTTTCGCTACCGTTTCGCTCGTGCAACTCGAAGATCATCTTGGCGACATCATCCGCAAAGCCTGCGCGATGCATGATATTTCTAGCGCGGCCGCCGCCCACGCAGTGGATTTGTCAGAAAGCGAATTTGCCGCGTTCTGCGCCACCGGTCAGTCCGCGCAGAAAATCAATTTCACCGCGCTCGGCCAACTGCTGGGATTAAATCCCGCCAAGCTCGCCGCCCTCGCGAATGGCTGGCTGCCGACGCCAAAAGATTTGTCCGCGTGGCGCGAACTCCGCGTCATCACTACCAAAAATGACGAGCTTTCGGTCAATTGTTATCTCGTCTGGGACGAAGTTCAGCGCGAGGCGGCGCTGTTCGACACTGGATTGGATGCCCAGCCCGTGCTCGACCTCATCGCGGCGGAAGGCCTGGCGCTGCGGCATATTTTCATCACGCACTCGCATTGGGATCACGTCGAGGCACTGCCACAATTGCGCGCGGCCTTTCCCAAAGTGAAAATCCATTCCGGCTCCAAAAACGCGCCAGTGGAGCAGCGCAATAAAAATTCCGAGATCATCCACCTCGGCGGCTTACGCATCACGCACCGCGAAACGCCCGGCCACGCAGACGACGGCGTGACCTATCTCATCGGTAACTGGCAAGAAGACGCGCCGCATGTGGCCATCGTGGGCGATACGATTTTTGCCGGCTCGATGGGCAACGGCAACGGTCAGTGGAAACTCGCCAAACAAAAAGTGCGCGAACAGATTTTATCGCTCCCGGCGGAAACTTTGTTGTGTCCCGGCCACGGCCTGCTCACCACAGTGACGGAAGAAAAGGAACACAATCCGTTTTTCTGAAACCCGCGCCTAGTTTTCCCGCTGGCTGAATTCGCGGATCATCGCGCGCCACCACGGCGCCAGCTTTTCTTCCGGTCGCACCCAGGCTTGCTGGTGCAACCACACCATGACACGCTGGTCGGCCAGCACGGTCATGCGCTCGGACGATTTCAATTTTTCCGGCCCGCCGGCCAAAAGTTTTTCGCCGAGTTCGCGCGCGGCGTCCGTGCCCGCGCCGATGCGCGTGAAATGTTCCGCATAAACCGGGTTCAACTGTTTTTCGCGCAGCAAGGAAACGTGAATCGCGTTCACATACGGATCGAGCACGGCGGCGGCGAGACCCGCGTGCGGCCGGCAGCGGTTGGTTTCGTATTCCGCCTCGGTCAAGTCATGGATGGCCATGTGCGAGCGCAGCGAAACGATTTCCGGCGGCGGACAAATTTCCTCCGGTGTCAGAAAAAGGCCGACGGCTTTGGCGCGTGCGCCGAGGTTGCGGCGGCTGGTCAGCACGCTCAACGGCACAGAAAAAACCATGCCCGCCAGCACCGGCGTAAACCACCAGAATAATCCTGGGTCGAGCTTCCAGGTGAACCAACCCCACGCGAGGCCGATGAGCGTGTGGCCCCAATGGCGTTTCGCGGCGTAAAGCCAGCTCGTGCCATCAGCATCACGGTTTTGTGTCGTCCAGCCGACGCTGATGCCGGCGATGTTCGTCAGCACAAACCGCGTGTGCCAGAGCATCAACAACGGCGCGTGCAGCGTGGAGAAAATGGTTTCGCCGAGGACGCCGCCGATGGCGTTGAGCAGGCCGCCGAATTGCTTGCGCCGCGGCCAGTCGTGCGCCAGATCAATGAGCGCCAGAAATTTTGGCAGCATAATGACGACCATGCAAATGACGAAAATTAACAGCGCATGCGCCGTGCCGCTCCAGCTTTTCAAATACGGATTGAAAGATTCCACCGGAAGGTCCGAGAGGCCGGTGTATTTCTGATACCAGTAAATCCAGTTGAACGTGAGCATGAATGCGAGCCACAGCGGGCTGGCGACGTAGCCGAAAATCCCCAGAATCAAGTGCATCCGGCTCACGCCGCGCAAACCTTTCGCAAACAGCACCAGGCTGTGCTGCAGATTTCCCTGGCACCAGCGGCGCTCGCGCTGGGCGTTGTCAATCAGTGCCTGCGGCGCTTCCTCGTAGCTGCCTTCCAAATCGTAGGCGAGCCACACGGCCCAGTTTTCGCGGAGCATCAGCGCGGCTTCGACAAAATCGTGCGACAGGATTTGCCCGCCGAAAGGTTTACGTCCCGGCAGTTGCGGCAAATCGCAATACTGCATGAACGGCTCGGTGCGGATGATGGCGTTGTGGCCCCAATAATTTCCGAAATCCAGCGCCCAATAATTTAGGCCGGAGATGAACACCGGCGCGTAAAGCCGATTGGCAAATTGCTGGATGCGGCCAAACAAACTTTCCGCGTTCACGAGCGCCGGCACAGTCTGGATCAGGCCGACGGTCGGATGCACTTCCATCAGTTTCACCAAGTCCACGAGGGTTTCGCCGCGCATCACGCTGTCGGCGTCGCAGCAAACGAAGTAGCGGTAGCGTTTGCCCCAGGTGTTCAGGAAGTCGCGGACGTTGCCGCTTTTGCGCTCCTCGTTGAACAAACGGCGGCGGTAAAAAATTTTGCCCAGCGCGTCGAGATCACGGACCAGTTCACACCAATTTTTTTCCTCCTCGACCCAGCGGTCGGGATTGGTCGAGTCGCTCAGGATGAAGAAGTCAAATCGGTCAAGCTGGCCGGTGCGTTCCAGCGATTCGTAGGTCGCGCGCAACCCTTCCAGCACGCGGACAGAATCCTCGTTGTAAATCGGGAAAATGATGGCGGTGCTGACGCCGGCGATGTTCTGCGACTTGAACGGTTTCAACCCGGTGATGCGACGGTTCGTCCCGAAAATGCGGATAAAAAAACCATAGACGCCGTGAATGCAACCAATGGCGGTGAGCAAAAACAGGATGATGAACAGCACCAGCAAAACGGTGCGCGACGCGCTCCAGCCGGTGCGCCAGAGCAGATCGGCGAACAGCATCGAGACCGCGCCGGTCAGCAACACCGCCGAGGAAAAAAACCAAAACAGCCGCAAACCCCGGTGCAAGCTTGGAGCGGAAACATCGGTGATGTCGGGTGTCCTAGACATATTGCTGGAGCCAGACCATCAGCATCTGAAAACATTTGTATAAATAGACATTTACCTCCTGTAATCCACCGTGCGTGTTCTGAAAAATTGCAACGAGCAGCAGCCCGAAAAACGCCCAAACCAAAACCATGCGGACGTAAGGCAGCTTGCCGAAATTGGTGAGCGTAGTGATCGGGCCGAGATCCAACGGGCGCGGCGCCATTTTGGACAATTGAAAATCCGGGCCGGCGCGGAAGAAACTTTCGCGCATGGATTCGACAAATTCCTCCGGCCACGGGCCGGGACGCAAAAATTGATCCTGCCATTTGCCCGGCATATCGGCGAGCAGCAGCGCGAGGCGGCCGCGCGTGGACAGTGTGTGTTCGCTGCCGATGGGCGACACTTGCAGCACTTCGGAAAACCAGTCGGTGACAATCTTGTCCATCTCTTCGGCGGCGAGTTCGGTGGCGGCGCGGTCGGGTTCGGCGGGCGCGCGGCGTTGGGCGCGTTCGAGCACGCGCAGGACGAGTTGCCCGAGCAACGGCTTGTTGCGGATGCGCAACGCGTGAAAGTAGTTTTCCACTTTCACATACGCGGCGTTCCATTCGTCCAGCGAACGCCCGGCGATTTCACCGGACACGTCCGGCAGAATTTTCAGGGCGGGCTCCATTGATAAACCCAGGTTTCACCGACCACGTTCGTGCCTTGCGACAACGAGCAGCGCAAATCCACCGCGTCCTTGCTGCCGGCGGGCGGAATCATTTTCAAGATCACGCGCCAGGTGCCGGCAAAATTATTGCGGAAGACGGAACAGTCGGCAATGCGCGCGCCGCCGCTGCAATTGGCGATGGCCACCGGCGGTTTGTTTTCTGGAATCGCGTCAAACTTCGGCCCGTCGAAATCAATCACGAACTGGCGGCCGCCAAATTGCGTGTCCGGCCCGATGCGCGTGGAGACGACGCGATCCGGCGAGCGTTTCACATCCGCGTCGCCGCCTTCCCAGTGCAGCGTGTAGCCGAAACGCAACGGCGAGAGCGGCGCAGGTTTTTCCTTCGGATCCCAGAAGGCGACGATGTTATCCAGGCCTTCGTAAGTGGTGCTCAATTCGACAAGGTGCAGATCGCCGTCGCCCCAGTTGCCTTGCGGCTCGACCCACACACTCGGCACCTGATGATACGGATTGAACATATCCTGATACGCGGCGAAATTCCGTTCGCGCTGGAGCAGGCCAAAGCCCTTGATGTTCGGCGCGTGAAAAACCTGGTGGCGCGTCGCCGGCGGATTGTCGAGCGGGCGGGCAAAAATTTCGCCGTTGCCCATGTGGACGAGCAGCGTGTCGCTGTCGTGAACTTCCGTGCGGTAGTCATCAAATTTCCGTTCCGTGTCCTTGCCGAACCAGAACATGCTCGTCAGCGGCGCGAGGCCGATGGTCTTGACGGGCTTCCGGCTTTTGTCCACGGCGGTGACGTTGTTGGTTTCGCGGAAATACAAAACGGCCTTGATGCTGCACGTCGTTGTGTCGCCGGGCCGGATGAAAAATTCATACGCGCCAACGCAACTCACGCTGTCAAGGATCGCGTAAAGTCGCAGTTCGGTGTCTTCCTTCTGCGGTTTGCCGAGCCACCAGTCGGTGA
Source organism: uncultured Verrucomicrobia subdivision 3 bacterium (assembly GCA_903861445.1). Classification (GTDB taxonomy): domain Bacteria; phylum Verrucomicrobiota; class Verrucomicrobiia; order Limisphaerales; family UBA11358; genus UBA11358. Next base: position 8,722 of record CAIOUK010000020.1, on the reverse strand, counting down.
AGATGGGAAATTCCTCGCCGCGATCGCCCTCGCCGGAATCGAGCGCCAGCCCGCGCGCGGACGCGCCGTAACGCAGATTTTTGCCGAGCAGCCGGAAATAGCTCGCGCCGATAAAAGCGCCGAGTTCATCCATTTGATTCGTCTGATTCAGCGGATACAGCAGGCGGAAACCGGCGTAGCCCGTGCGCGTCGGAATTTTGTCCGCAATGTCCAGTTTACCGTAATCGAAAAAATCCTGCACGAAGCGGATCGGTTGGGTGTGCGTCAGCGTAAATTCATTCACGCGCACTGGTTCCTGATAGATGTAGCCGGGATGAAAAAATTCCACGCGGAAGGGCAGTTGATCCGGCGACCAGAGCGCGCGGTCGCGGCGGAAACGGATTTCGCGATATTTGTCGTAGTTGAGAAAATCCTGGCGCAGCACCTTCGGCAAATCCGCGCGCGGCGAATGAAAGGGCGCCTTGGCGCGTTCGAGGGCGCGCTGCGCGACGTAATCGAGATTGACCTCGGCGGACTCCGCCGCGAAGCCGATGGTGGTGGCCAGCAAGCTCCCGATTAAAACCAACAAACCACAAAGGCGACTCATCTTGAAATAAGGAAAGACGAAATCACCTGTGTTTGCAAGCACGGCGCGGCGAAATGCGTAGTAACGGCAGAAAAATTGTCAATCCAAAGTTTATCCGGCGATGGCATGGCTTGCCGCCAACGCCCTTTGGTCGCATAATTAAATCCGTTTTATGCCGGACAAAATCACCCGACCGCCGCGCCTCATCTGGCTCGGGTTTTCTTTTTTATTTGCGCTGTTGGGTGTGCCGTATGTGATCTGGCTGGTGCAGACACTGAATCATCCGCCGCTGCCGTTGCGAGCCATTGGCCCGGTGGCGCCCTTCACGCTCACCAATGAAAACGGGCAGGCCGTCACGCTCGCCGATTTCACCAACCGCGTCTGGGTGGCAGACATCATTTTCACGCGTTGCGCCGGCCCGTGTCCGCGACTAACGCAGCAGATGCACGGACTTCAAATTTTGCTGCCAGAATCAGTTAAACTCGTCACGCTTACCACCGACCCGGAGTTCGATACGCCGGTCGTGCTGAAAAAATACGGTGAACACTTTGGCGCGGATTTCAACCGCTGGACTTTTTTGACCGGCACAAAAGTAGAGATTGCCGCGCTCGCCGGCGGTAGCCTGAAACTGAGCGCGCAGCCGGTAAAGCCGGAGGAACAGAAGGACGCGGCGGATTTGTTCATTCACACGACGATTTTCGTCATTGTGGACAAGCACGCGCAGTTGCGCGGATTCTTCGAGACCGGCGGCGACGGCGTGAATTGGGTGGATGATGTTGAACCGCGTTTATTAAAAGCCGTCCGCCAACTTGAAAACGAACCATGACCGCCCACGATTTGCCCGCCGTCAACGCCACACTCAACGGTTTGAGCTCAATTTTCCTCGCGTGCGGTTTTTATTTTATCAAGCGCGGCGACAAAACCGCGCATCGCAACTGCATGGTGGCGGCCCTGACCACCTCGACGGTTTTTCTGGCGTGTTACTTGACTTACCATTTCACGGTCAAGGCCGTCACACACTTCGTCGAGCCGCACTGGTTCCGGCCTTGGTATCTCGCGCTGCTGATTTCGCACACCATTTTGGCGATAGTAATTTTGCCACTAATCATCACCACGGTCGTTTTCGCGGTGAAACAGAACTTTGAACGCCATAAGAAATTTGCACGCTGGACATGGCCACTGTGGATGTATGTCTCCGTGACTGGCGTGCTGGTCTATTTGCTGCTCTACCAAATTTATCCGCAAAAATAATATGGAACTCGATCTCGAAGGAAAATTCGCCGCCCGCGCGTATCAACTACTCGTCAGCCTCATCGTGCCGCGCCCGATTGCGCTCGTCACCACCTTGAGCGTCGACGGCAAAATCAACGCCGCGCCGTTCAGCTTTTTCAACGTCATGGGCGCGAACCCGCCCATCGTGGCGTTCGCCCCCGGCGACCGCGACGACGACACGCCGAAGGACACCGCGCGCAACGTCCGCGCCACGCACGAGTTTGTGGTGAACCTCGTAGACGAAGCCATCGCGGAGAAAATGAATTTATGCGCCGCGTCGCTGCCGTTCGGTGAAAATGAACTGTTGCACGCCGGTCTCACTGCCGCGCCGTCCTCTGTCATCAAGCCGCCGCGCATCGCGGAAGCGCCGGTAAGTTTGGAATGCGTCGAGTGGGGCACGCTGCAAATCGGCGGCAACCGCGTCGTTATCGGCCTCGTGAAGCGCATCCAGTTGCGCGACGAATTTTTTGATGCGGAAAAGCAGCGCATTCACAGCGACAAATTGCATCTCATCGGGCGCATGGCTTCGCCGCACTGGTATTGCAAAACGAACGACCGCTTTGAAATGATTCGCCCGGCGTGAAAACCGGCACGACGAAGGCTTGCCAGCCGTCCGGTGATAATTATCCTTTTCGCCTATGAAAAAACTTTTTGTTCTCTTTACCGCTGCCGGCATCGTCTGTGGCGCAAATTCAAACGCCTTCGCCCAGGTTGACGCCGGGCTGGCCGCCAAATTTTTGAGCACGGCCAAGGCGGCTTCCGACAGCCAGCTCGGCAGCATCGCCTCGGATTTGACCGGCAAGATGCAGTCGCTCGGCACCAGTGCCGCCGGTGCGCTCGTGAAGGACAAGCTCAACGGCGCGCTGACGCTGCTCACGGGCGGCAAGGATTCCGCCGCGCTGATGTCCGCGTTCGACCTCGTCAAGGAAGCCAAGCTTACGCCCGACCAGATTGGCCTCGCCAAACAGGTCGGTAACCTCGCCTCCGCCTATGTTGTGCAGAAAAATTTTGCAACATTGGAAGGTGCGCAAGGCGACGTTACCACGCTGGTGAAATCGTTGCGCGCGGGCAAACTCACGGCGGCGGTGGCTCCTTTGAAAAACATTGCCGGCAATAATCACCTGACCGACGGCCAGAAAACGCTCATCAAGACCGTGGCCGACAAATACGCGCCCGGATGGGAGAAGGCCAAAGGCGCAGTGGATGCCATCAAGAAGCTGCCAGGGTTCTGAAATCAACTTTGTAAAAGCAAAACGCGGTTGCCATCACGCAGCCGCGTTTTGTTTTCAGGCGGACGGTTCCTGACGTTCGCTGCCCTTCGCGCGAATCAGCGCGATGCAGCGGGCGAATTCCGCGTCACTGACTTCGCGCGGCAGGGCGTGGCAGACTTTTTCGAAGCCGGGAAAATTCCAAAGATTAGGAAACTCGCGACACTTTTGCGGTTTCACCGGCTGCACCGCGCAGTTTTCACCCTCCAGAAAAATACACGCGCCGTCCGGCTGTTCATTCAGAGCGAGGCCCCGGCGGTCGGCGCGCAGTTTGGCGAATTGCTGGATGAAATCGGACTCGCTCATCTGCTTGAATGCCGCGAGCCGTGCAATTTCCGCGTCGTTCAACAGCACCTGTCCCGGCCAGCGGCAACAGGCCGTGCAACGTTGACACTCCAGAAAGATTGGCATTTAGTGCGAAGCCGGAAACCACTTGATCAGTTCGTTCACCACCAGCGCATGACCACGCGCGTTGGGATGGTTTTTTTGCGCGAGCAGATCGTTCAGCGGCACACCCCGGGCGGTTTCCGCCTTGAACGCCGCCAACGAATCCACCAGCCCGACTTGATATTGCGCGGCTAGCTTTCGGATTTGTTCGGCGTGTTGGTTCAATGGGTCATTGGGATCGTCCAGCTTGGCGGTGGAGTCCGCCGTGGGTGTGAGTAAAATAACTTTCACATTCGCGGCCAGAGCTTTTTGGATCATGGATTCCCAAGCGGCCTTGGCTTTGGCCAGACCGATGCCGCGATCGTTCAGCGCATAATCAATCAGCACCACGTCCGGCCGGTGCGTCAACACCTCATCCGCGAAACGCTTTTCGCCGCGCACGGAATTTTCACCGCCGATGCCGGTGACAATCACATTGATGACCGCATAAGGAAAACGCTCCTTCAGCGCATGATGCAGCCGGTCGGGATAGGCGCTGAAGGGGTCCACCAGCGGCGTTTTAGCATAGCCGGCTGGCACGCTGTGGCCGTGGCAGACGATGTTCACCGTGCGGTTTTTTGGCCACTTCAGCTCTAACTGCGCCACGATTTCATGCAGGTAATTGGTGCAGGACGCCAGCTGGTTTTCCGCCTGCAACTGCCAGCCGGCCAGCGTCGCCAATAACAAAGTGAGGAATATCTTTTTCACAGTTGAATTTGGATAAGGTTCGTAATTCTCGGTAATCGCAACGCTATACATCTGCGCCGCTTTCGTCAATTTACATAGCAATGTCCATCTCGGCATTGATGCGTGGTGCCAACATACTGTGAAAAATCTATGAGCGGGGACACGGTTTACCTCAGTCCAAACGGCGTTGCGCTGTTCACCGTCATAAAGTGATTCGAATACAGGTGTGCCAACGGTCACTTGGATTCGTTGGCCGAGATATTCTTCACCAGCTTAATTAATTCCGGATAGCGGTGCTTGATGATTTCTTTTTCCTCAGTGGTCAATTGCTCAAGTGGGATAGGCTGGTCCTGCGGGCGAATTCCTTTTTGGTTCAGCCGGTTGATCAAACTCCAGTTGCAGGAGTGTTCGCCAGATTTGGGGTCGGCCGGCTCGTGCGCCGCTAGGTCGTAGCGGGTGAAGTCAATGAGTTGTTCCGCGCTGCCGGCTTTCCAGTTCCGCAGCGTGGCCAGACGAAAATCCTTGTTCATAAACCAACAGATTTCGAGATCCGGATCCGATCCGCCCACGCCGGATCCTCGTTGAGTGAAACGGTAGTCAAGCTGGTCGTTGTTTTTGAAGTGCTGCCGCCACAGCAGGCCGAACTCGCCAAGGGTAATGCACTTGGCGTCGGGCCAGCGCTTGCGGGTCTCGGTCAACCAGATGTGGAGCCCCTCCATGCCGTTCCGGCCACGGTAGCCGTAAATCTTGCGAGCCTCAACGAGCCCCAACTCCCAAGTGCAGGTGACCCAGCCAAACCCGTTCAACTTAAATCCTTGGTCGAAATGTGCGGCGGTCGTTTCGATCATCGACTTGGTTCCCAACTCGGTGCCCATGGCGATCACCGTCTCAATCGGCCCCACGCCCTGGCGGCTGCGGTAACGCTCGCCGTTAACCATCCGTGAGCCGGGAATCCGGGCGCAAAGGAAATCAACCGTCCAGCCGTCCAGATTCACGCAATCAATGAAGTCCTTTTTTCCTTGGGCAGGCTTGCAGAAATGCTCGCGTGACGGGTAGTAGGGATAGCAGAGGGAACCCTCGCCGTCGCCGTTGTCCACCGCATACTGACTCCAGATATTACCTTGGCAGACATGAATCCCTTCTTCCTCCGCCAAGTAGCGCAGGTTTTCGGCGGCGAGGAATCCGGCGATGACGCATTTCGGCCGGTAGCCGCCGCCGACCATTTCAGAAACCATTTTTAACCCGTCATGCAAGTCCCGGTTCACCTGTTCGCGAGGGTTATACATGTTGGCAAAGTAGCCACCAGGGATGAAGGTGATCTCGTCACCAAATTTTTCGTGGTAAGAGACGACGAGTTTACGCAGGTCACTGTAGTTCGACCGTTCATCCTTCAGCGCCTGCCAACTGAACGCCCAAGTAATGCGCGCGCCCGGCCAGGCTTTCTCCACGGCCTCGCGGAAGATCCGTCCTTCCGTGGGCGAGTGAATGCTGGATTCATCCGCGCCTTCAATCGTGTCCCGCGTCGCCTCAATTTGGTTGACCCGCACGACGGTGTTTAAGGTGAAGAAACGTTGGCCCATCAATTGCAGCTCCGGCTCCTTCATCGGCGGGGGTGCGGAACGAGATGGTTCATCCGCCCAGCATGCCGAAGCACCCAGGACAGCCAATCCAATCATTGAAGCGATTGATCTGATTCGTTTCATCCCTGCTGCAAATTACTTTTTATTGCACGAGCTATCATGGGCGAAAAGAAAATGTGACCCAGACCCAAATCACTTTCCGGGCACGACCCAAATATTTTGGAACACCACCGGGTTGCCGTGATCCTGAAGAAAGATTGGCCCCTCGGGGCTTTCCAGTGGTTTGGTAATCGGGGCTGAAGTCGTAAAATCTTTGGTGAGCTCCAAATTTTCATGCACGAGCACCCCGTTCAGTTTGACGGTGATCTTAGGCCAAGCGGTTCGTTTGCCTGCGGCGTCGAATTTTGCCGCCGTGAAATTTACGTCATACGTTTGCCAGACCAGCGGCGGCAGACACATATTGAGGCGCGGCTTGGAAATGGAATAGATGCCACCGCAATCAGTATCTCTCCCTTCAAGACCAAACGAGTCGAGGATTTGGGTTTCCCAACGTCCACTGTGATAAACACCACTGTTGCCTCGCTTCTGGCCACGCGCCGTGGGCTTGTAGGGGATGCGAAATTCCAGATGAAGCGTGTAGTCGGCAAAAAGTTGTTTACTCATGCAGCCGGTGGCTTGCAGTAGGCCATGCTCGACCTTGCCATTCTCCCACTGTTCCGCTGATTTGCCATCGAACAAAACCACCGCACCCACCGGCGGCTTGGCGCCGAGCGTTTCGCTGCGGCGTTCAACGCGCGGAAGAAACTCGACTTTGCAGCCGCCTGTTTTCAGCTCGAACTTGCCGTCACGAATCGTCGCAGCGAGGGACTTGTTGGTGTTTTCCAACAAGATGTCCGCGCCATCGCGTTTGCCCTTGAGCAGAGTGCGGGATTTTTCCCGCGTCCATCCGAGACCGGGCAAGCCACTTTGCAGAACATAAGCGTCAAAGTGACCGTCACCCAGCGCCACGACCTGCACGCCCCACTTGGCTCCGGGTTCAAGACTGCCGTATTCTCCCTGTATTCCAAAATCCGGATCCTCGCGGAGCGCGACCTCCGGATTGGTCCAAGCCTTGTGTTCCACTTTATCAGCGGCGTGAAGCAAACCGGCCACAAGGGTAAACAAAGCCGCCAAACAACCGACGACATATATTTTTTTCATGATGTAGGGATTTGAATTGATGGTGTTTATAATTTCTCACCATATTCCCAACCTTTGCGCACAGGCTCCTTGACGAAGGCATTTAATTCCGGGTGATTGGTGACACGCGCCGCTTTTGCGTCCCATTCGATGCGGGTGTTGAAACGTTGCGCGAGCACACCGAGCAGAATGATTTCGGTGAGCTTGGCGGCGTAATTAAAATTCGATCCCGGCTCCGGCCCGGTTTGCTTGATCGCGCGCAGCCACTCACGAAATGGGCCGCCCGCCACGCGCGGAATAGTCGCCGCTGGTGGTTTTGCGTGCCAAGCGTCGCGCACGTCGCCCGGCAAAATCACCGGCACACCAGCATGCGTGCCACAACCGAGCAAACCTTTCGTCCCGACCATCCAGCAGGCGCGGTCAAGGTGATTGGCGCTGGCCGCGCCGAATTTATCAATGCGCCCGACTTTTGACCAATCCTGCTGGCCTTCAAACCAATTCAGCACCACCGGCCCGCGATTTCCCTTGGCCGGAAAATGAAATTTGATCTGGCTGCTGGCCGGAATCACTCCCTTCAGCGAATCCTTGCGAACCACACATTCCACGACTTCCGGCACGTCCAAATCCAGCGCCCACACCGGCGTATCAAAGGTGTGACATCCAAAATCGCCCAGCATCCCAGACCCGAAATCATAGAAAGCGCGCCACTTGTAGGGCAGATAGTCGCGGTAAAAATCCCGCTTGGCCGCCGGCCCCAGCCACAAGTCCCACGCCAGTCCCTCCGGCACTGGCGACGACGGCGGCGGCATGGTAGCTGGATTGGCAAAATGGTCGTCACCCATTTGCGGCCCGTCATTCCAGGCAAAAACTTCACTGACTTCTCCAATCACTCCGGCGCGATACGCTTCAACCGATTGGCGGATGCCGTCGCCAGCGTGACCCTGATTGCCCATCTGGGTCACCACCTTGTAGCGCTCCTTGGCTTTCACCAATGTTCTCGCCTGCCAGATATTGTGGGTTAGCGGCTTTTGCGTGTAGACATGGATTCCGCGCTCCATCGCCGCGAGCGTCGCCGGAAAATGTGAGTGATCCGGCGTGGAGATGACCACCGCGTCGATGTCCTTGTGCAGCTTGTCAAACATCACCCGATAGTCCTCGAAGAACGGCTGGCTAGTGCGCCAAGCCTTCATGTTCTCCGCACAGTGGTCGCGGTCTACATCACAGAAGGCGACGAGATTTTCCTCGCTGCAACCCTGTTTGTAAGGTTGTTGCGCGATCCAGCCGCCGGAACCGATGAAGGCGATGTTCAGCTTGCTGTTGGCCGAGACGCCGGGCTTGCCAATGGCGAACGCGGGGAAAACGGTGCTGGCGACCGCCGTCTTGGCCGTGAGGGACAAAAAAGTTCTACGTTTCATAAAATCAATCAGTCTGTGCGAGTTGGCGGCGGATAGCATGGCGGCTTCGCGAATTCAAAGCCACCGCAATTTTAATTTCACGACCGCAACCGCCGCCGGTAAATGTCTGCCTGACTAGGCTGAATACCGGTGCCGGCAATCAACCTCTGCGTTCGCGAATGCTCGCCAAAATCTCCGCCACGACCTCCGCCTTCGGCTTCGCGCCTTGCGGGCCACCGTGGTGGAGGCGCACGGAAACTTGTCCGGCTTCCATGTCGCGACCGCCGATGACCAGCATCGTGTGGACGCGCAATTGTTCCGCGTTGGAGATCTTCGCCTTGAACGGCGTCG
>CAIOUK010000019.1 GCA_903861445.1 uncultured Verrucomicrobia subdivision 3 bacterium | reverse complement strand
TTGCTCCACGGCGATTGCCTCACCGTCACCGGCCAGACCATGGCCGAGACGCTCGCCGACGTGAAACCGTATCCGAACGGCCAGCAGATCATCCGTCCGCTCGACAATCCCATCAAGAAGGACAGCCACCTCGTCATCTTCTACGGCAACCTCGCCCCCACCGGCGCGGTCGGCAAAATCACCGGCAAGGAAGGCACGAGCTTCACCGGCAAGGCCATCGTATTCGAAGGCGAAGAGAAGGCGCTCAAAGCCATTCTCGACGGCACGGTCAAAGCCGGCCACGTCATCGTCATTCGCAGCGAAGGACCGAAGGGCGGACCGGGCATGCGCGAAATGCTCGCGCCCACCAGCGCCATCATGGGCAAAGGCCTCGGCAAAGACGTCGCGCTCATCACCGACGGCCGATTCAGCGGCGGCAGCCACGGCTTCGTCGTCGGCCACGTCACGCCGGAATCCTACGTGGGCGGCCCGATCGCCCTCGTGAAGAACGGCGACAAAATTATTTTCGATTCCGTGAAACGCACGTTGACGCTGGCCGTTCCTGCCAAAGAATTGGTGGCCCGCCGCAAGGCGTGGAAGAAACCCGCACCGCGTTACCCGCGCGGCGTGCTCGCGAAATTTGCCGCCCACGTCACCAGCGCCAGCGAAGGCGCGGTGACGGATAAGGATTTGAAGTTGTAAAACATGAATTGCATTTTCGGATTATTCGACATCCTCGGGTTCAAAAGTTTTTGTGAGAATTGTGACCCGAAGAGTTCTGAAGTCGTGTTGGCAATTTTAGACGGGTTTGAAACAGATGTTCCTGAAATGGTTTGGCTGGAGTTAGGTAGTGGACAAAAGCCGCCTCCAGACAAAGTAGCTATCATTTCAAACCGACTTCGCTGGCTAACGTTTTCAGATACAGTTTTTGTGGCAATGCCGCTTGAGGATTCGGCTCATCCCGATGAATTGAAATTCAATCTGATTTTCTTCGCCATTTTGGTCAAATACATCAATCGCAGAATGTTTGAAATTGGACTTCCTGTGCGCGGTTGTTTGGATATTGGCGAGGTGTTTTTGGGCAAGCGAAGTTTTGCGGGAAAAGCGATTGCAGATGCATACGAATTTGGGCAGCAGCCTCAAGCAGCGGTCACGCTCGTTTCAAATCAGGCTAACAAATTCTTGTTTGATGTGTTTTCCAATCGAGGAGGATTCCGAGACATGTTTGAAAACATGATTGTCGAGTGTCAGATACCGACCAAGAACGGTGCTTCGGAAAAATTAAAAACGCTTTGTTGGTTCTACTTGCATCTAGGACGATCTAATCCTTTTACGATTCCGAACGATTTGAACAAGTTCATTACCGAACAATTTACAGCCCTCGGAAAAACTTTAGGGGAAAAGGACAAAGCCAAGATCGTAAATACGGAAAAACTATTCAAAGATTGGCAGGCTGCAAATCACCTCAATTATTTGAAAGACAAGTTTCACTGTCGTTAAATTGTCGTGTAACAGACGAGAATCCCAACGGGATTCCATCCATCAGCCCAGGGTTGCGTGGCACGTGCTACCCTGGGTCAACGCCCCAAACATTTCCTCAACCCTGAAGTCGGTTGCACCCTTCCAAGCGCTAGAGGACTGGCGCACTCCCAGACGCTTCGCGTGGGTAGGGCGGGCAGTCCTCT
>CAIOUK010000018.1 GCA_903861445.1 uncultured Verrucomicrobia subdivision 3 bacterium | reverse complement strand
TCTGGCCTGAAAAATTTGCAGGAGAACGAAATTTCGCAACGCGACGAGAGGTTGCGCGCGCAGCGGGGGCAGTTGACCGAAATGCAAAACCAGCGCGGCGTGCTCGACGTGGAACTCGCGCAGAAAAACATGGGCGTCCAGAACCTCCGCGAGAAAGTGCAGCAAAAATATCATTTGCATCTTGAAGACATCCGCAGTGAGTGCATCACCATCACGCACGCCGACGAAGGGCAGCCACAAGTGCAGACGTTGACGCCGGAGGAAATGGCTGCGAGCGGTGCGGGCACGGATTGGAATGCCGTAAACGAGCAAGTCACTGCGCTTCAAACGAAGCTCGACGAAATGGGGCCAGTCAATCTTGTCGCCATCGAGGAATACGAAGAAACCGAGCAGCGCCATCAATTTCTGACCCAGCAGCATGACGACTTGGTGAACGCCAAGACGCAGTTGCTGGAAATTATCAATCGCATCAACACGCAGACGCGGACGATGTTTGTCGAAACCTTCGAGAAAATCCGCGATAACTTCCGCGCGATGTTTGTGGACGTTTTCGGCGGCGGCAAAGCCGACTTGATTTTGTCCGATGAAAATGACGTTCTTGAATCCGGCATCGAAATTGTGGCGCGGCCGCCCGGTAAGCAGTTGCAAAGCATTTCGCTGTTATCCGGCGGCGAACAGACGATGGTCGCCGTGAGTTTGTTGTTCTCAATTTATCAGGTGAAGCCGAGTCCGTTCTGCGTGCTGGACGAATTGGACGCGCCGCTGGACGAATCCAATGTCATCCGGTTCGTGAAGATTTTGCAGCGCTTCCTCGCGCACTCGCAGTTCATCATCATCACGCATAACAAGCGCACCATCGGCATGGCGGACGTGCTTTACGGCGTGACGATGCAGGAGCACGGTGTGAGCAAGATCGTCAGCGTGAAATTCCACAAGGCGGAGGAGACGCCGCAGTTGCCGGGCAGCACCGAACCGGTGGCGGCTTGAGCCGTGTCAATATCCCGGCAGCGTTTCTGAAACGCGCTGGATGCTGGTGGCTTTTCCACTCGCGTCATCAATGTGTATGAGCGCACCGTGTAGCTTGATGTGATTGCGAGCCACCTCGAACCGCTGCGGCATGCCCGTCAGAAACTTTTTCAGCACCGGCTCAATCTCGCGTCCCAGGCAGCCGTCGTGCGGCCCGGTGAAGCCGGCATCGCTTAAATAGGCTGTGCCGTAGGGCAAAATTTGTTCGTCCGCCGTCTGCACATGGGTGTGCGTGCCCACGACCGCACTCACGCGGCCGTCCAGAAAACGCCCGAACGCAATTTTCTCCGACGTGGCTTCGCCGTGGAAATCCACGAAAATAATTTTTGTCCGTTCACGCAGCCGGTTCACCTCAATTTCAGCGGTAAGAAAGGGATTATCCATCGGGGGCATGAAGACGCGGCCCTGCACGTTCAGCACGGCAACCGGCGCGAGGTTGCGGACTTGAAAAACATTTGCCCCGCGTCCGGGAACAGTAGTCGGATAATTCAGCGGGCGCAGGAAACGTGGCTCGCTGTAAAGCAGTTCGGAAACGGTCTTTTGATCCCACAAATGGTCGCCGCTGGTAATGACGTCCACGCCGGCGGAAAAAAGTTCGCCGGCAATCTGCGGCGTGATGCCGTTGCCGCCGGCGGAGTTTTCGCCGTTGGCGATGACGAAATCCAGCGCGTGCTCGTCGCGCAAACGCGGCAGGATGGTTTGCACCGCCTTGCGTCCCGGTTCGCCCACAATGTCGCCGATGAAGAGAAGTTTCACGCCGATGATTTAACCACGAAAGACACGAAAGACACGAAAAGAAATTACAGGCAAACCGCCAGTGCGCCCAGTCCGGCGGCGGCCAGCCAAAGCAGCAGCACCGCTTGCGTCCGGCTCAAGCCCGCGCGCGTGAGCCGGTGCGAGAGATGATTGGTGTCGCCAATCCAAAACGGTCGCTTATTCAGGGTGCGAACAACAGTCACTTGCGCGAGGTCAAGCAGCGGAATGGCCAGCACCAGCAAGGGTGATAACACGGCAAAGGGATGCGGACTTTGCTTCGTGTAAAAGTGCGGCAGAATGGCCATCACGGCCAGCAGGTAGCCGACCAGATGGCTGCCGGCATCGCCGAGAAACGCGCGGGCGTGCGGAAAATTCCAGGGCAGAAAGCCGACGAGCGCGCCGCACATGAGAAAGCCCGTGATGGCGACGAGGTATTCACCGTGCGCGGCGGCAATGAATGCAAAAATGAACGCGCCAATCGCGCCCAGCCCGGCACACAAGCCGTTCATATTGTCCATAAAATTGAAGGCATTGATGGCGGCCAGCAGCCAGAGAATCGTGATGGCGTAACTAAAAATCTCGCTGTGGACAAATAGCGTGATGCGCTTGCTGGCGACGGTGACGAGGAGGGCAACCAGAAATTGTCCGGCCAGTTTTGGCAGCGGTTTTAATTCGTGTTTGTCATCGAACCAGCCCAGAAAAGTGATGGACACCGCACCCAAAGCGATGGCCGAAAGTTCGAGGCCGCGCTTTTCCAAACCCTGCAAGATTAAGTTGGTGAAGGAAGTTTTTACGACATCAAACTCAATGAGTCCCGCGCCAAAAAATAACGGCAGCAAAATTCCCGTGAGCACCGCGAAGCCACCAGCGAGTGGGATGGCGCCGGTGTGAATTTTTGGGGCGTCGTAATTTTTACCGTCGCGCGGGTCGTCCACCAGATTTGTGCACAGACACCATCTGCGCCAGAGCGGCAACGCAAGCAGCGTCGTCAACAATGCGCCCGCAAAGGCGGCGGCAAAAAAAATGAAGGGAAAAGTCACGCGCGGAGGCCGCGTTCAGCGGCGAGCTTTTGATAAACAGTGTATTGGTCGGCCACCATTTTTTCGACGGAGAAATTTACCTTCACAAAAGCCGCGCCAGTCTGGCCCAGTTTTTCGCGGAACACGGCATCGCGAGCGAGTTGCAATATTTTTTTTGCGGCGGCATCCGTGTCACCGATGCGAACAATGAACCCCGTTTCATTTTCGAGGCAGACTTCGTCCGCACCATCAAAATCATAGGCGACGACCGGCTTGCCGGCGGCGAGCGCCTGCGGCAACGCACGCGACAAGGCTTCGCGATAGGACAGATGGGCAACACAGTCCATGATGCCGACATAGCGCGCAACTTCGGCGGGTGGCACGACGCCGGTAAAAATCACCTTGTCCGTAAGACCGAGCGCGCGGGCTTGATTTTCCAGTTCGACGCGCAGTGCGCCGTCGCCGATGAACAGCAGCCGCGCGTGCGAAACTTGCAGCACAATTTTGGCGAAGGTCGTGAGCAAGTCGGCGTGGCCTTTGAGTTTAAACAAGCGGCCAATTTTCCCGATGACGAAGTGGTTTTCGGTCAGGCCAAGTGATTTTCGCAAGGGCAGGTCGTTCGTCGCATTCAGAAACGGCTCCAGATTAAAGCCGCTGAAAATACGCGTGAACATTTCCGGCCGGCCAATGCCGGCGGCGAGATAAATTTTCGTCATCGCCGCGGCGGAGCAGAAGAAGTGGTCGGTCACGCGCGCCGCGTAGCGTTCGGCGGCGGTGAAAATGTAATTGGCGGGCGCACTCTGAAAATTGCCAAACGAAGGCCCGTGGATGTGGTGAATGATGATCGGCACGCCGGCGCGGTTCGCGGCGAGGCGACCGAGGATTCCCGCCTTGCCGCTGTGCGTGTGGACAATGTCAGGCTTCTGGGCGCGCAAGATTTTTTCCAATTTGCGGAGCGCGATAAAATCTTTCAGCGGATGGACGGGGCGGACCAGTTCGGGAACGATGATTAAATCAGATGGCTGATTTCTAAAAATGTTCCGCGCCGCGTTTTCCAGCGAACCTTCCGGGCCGATGGTTGGACCAGCAATCAATTTCACTTCCAGACCAGATTTCGCGCGCAAACCGCACAGGGTGGCGAGAGTGTTTTCCTGCGCGCCGCCGAGGACGAGCCGGGTGATGATGTGGGTGACGCGCATGCGTCATTTGCCGCGCAACTGCGTCAAGCGTTCGCGGGCGGTTTTGAATTCGACGGTGTTAGTCGGGGCGTTGGCCAGAAAAATTTTATAGTTGCGGGTGGCATCGTTGGTTTCGTGCTGCCGCCAGGCGATTTCGGCAAGACCGTAAGCGACTTGAAAGGAATTAGTATAGACCGTTTGTAACTGGCGGTAGTCGGCGCGGGCGTCGTTCAATCGGTCACTTTGCAGAAAGGCAAGGGCGCGATTGAAGCGTGCGGTTGGGTCATTGGTGGCAATCGCCAAAACGCGGGTCAGCGCGGCGATGGCCTGGGGATACGCGCCGATTTGAATCTCCGCGTAGCCTTTGCCAAAAAGCCATTGCGGAGCGTCAGGCGTCAGGGCGAGTTTGCGGTCAATAACGCGCAGCGCATTGGTGTAGAGGCCGCGCAGAAAATACGCCTGTGTGGCGGCGATGAGCAAATTGTCGTCATTGGGATGGCGGGCAATTTCCGTTTCGAGAAATTCACTGCCGCGCGTCAGGTCGTTTTTCTGGAAATAGGCGGCGGCGGCGAGGATGTTAAGCTCCGTAGAATTTTTTTCCGTCAAACCAAAGCGGGTCGGGTGGGTGAGTGGATCGTGCAGGGCTTCGAGCGCCGGTTCCGGCAAGCGGTTGAACAGATAGCATTGCCCCAGCCAAAGTCGGGTGGGCAGATGATCCGGCGAGAGTTGACGGACGCGAGTGAACGAGGTAATGGCCTGACGAAACAATCCGCCTTGCACGAGCAGCACGCCGTTTTCAAAACAGAAACTGGTTTCGTCGAACGGGCCGTTAGCGTTGAGAACTTCGTTCCAGTTGCGGTAACGGCCAAAGCGGTCGGCGGTGACGCTGGAAACATTGACGGCGGCGGTAGATTTGCGTCGGAGATTGGCGTTGAAATCGTAGTTTATGGCGGCGGCAACATTTTCCGGATTGAACTGCAAAGCGGCATTGAAGCAGAGCAGGGCGCGGTCGAGTTCGCCGGCGCGCTGGAGCAGCACGCCCCAATAATTGATGCCGCGCGAGCAATACAAACCGGTGAATATGGCATTGGGATTAGGCTCCGGCTGGGCATGGAGGTGCATCAGGAACCAGTCGAAGAAGTTAGCCGGATTGTTGGGATCCGGCGGGTTCAGCGCGCGCTGAATGGCGGGTTGCAACTCCCTGCCGAGTTGTGTCCAACTGGATTCATTTTCCGTGATCAGTTTTTGGTCGGGTATTGGTGCCACGAGATTATTGGTAGGGAGTGGTTGCAGCCGGTAAACCAAGCCATGCGGTTCCTGATAAAATTGCTCGAAGTAATAGCCGAAACTGGGGTTCAAATAATAAACCGTATTGCTCAAGGAAAGCTTGTTGATCATGGCCAGCAAGCCGATTTGGTTAACCGTGTTGACGTCTTTTGCGCCCACCAGCAGCGGCCATTTCTGGGGATATTTTTTATGAAGGAAACGGTGGTATGGTGGCCAGTTTAAGGACTGCGTATCAGCGACGAGGTAGTTTTTTAAACGACCTTCGCGGGCCAGCTCTGCCTGAATCAAGAAGGCGCGGCGCGGCTGCATTTGATTGGGGTCATCACTGTCGCAGAGCAGAATGGCACCAGCGGACGGAAGATTTTTCGTGGTGAGCCGCGCGTATTTGAGCAGCGTGTCGTCGTTATCGGCGCGGACGATGGAGGCGTTTTTATAAACCAACAAGGTTGCGCCGAACGCACAACCCACGAGCATTCCAACCACGATTATCGGGCCAAGCCAGCGCCAGTCTGACGGCAAGGCGGATTCCGCGCGCGGGTTGCGACGGGATGGCACTGATTTTTTCCCGAAGACCAACAGAAAATAACCGCTGTAATAACCCAACGCCAGCGCCGCCAGATAATAAAGTGTCAGGGCTGGTGAACCGAGGCCTAAAAAGTGCGGGCTGAAGGGCGGATCAAACATCACCCAAACCAAAAGCCCACCAAAAGCCGCATAGCCCAAGTGCAGCAGACTGCCGGCGAGGGCGATGCCCATCCGGCTTTTGTCGCCGAAGCTGGAACTCCACCGGAACGCAGCGATCAATAGTGGCAGGAGGGTTGACATGGTGATCAGTGCCACATTGTGCAGCACGGTGCCATCGGTGATGGATTTAATGACCAGCCAATCCATGCGCCAAACCGGCCGCAGCGCTTCCCAAATCGTCAGCGGAATATTGCCATGCACTTTGGCCGCCAGAGGCAGCAACAGGAAAAAAAACATTCCCGCCAATCCCGCCAGCGCCATGCGGACGAGGAATTGCAGGTTGAAAAATTCCAGTCCGCGCAGCCAGATGAGTGCCGTGATGAAGAGCGGAAAAAATGCCACCAGCGCCCAGTTGTCAGTGATTCCTGCGCCATAAATCAGCGCCGCCGCCGTCAGCCGCCATTCCTGTTCATCCAGCCGGTGTTCGAGCAGCAGCCAGACGATGACAGCAAATATCAGGAGTTGAAACATCTCGCCGCTGTAACTCGTCGCGTGTTGCCAGAAGGAAAGCTGAAAGCCTGCGAATAAAACTGCCACGACCGGCGGAAACCACGCCGGCCAGCCGGTCAGAAATGAAAAATCACTTTTCTCGCGCTGACGTTCCAACTCCGTGCGGTCATGCGGCAGCAGTGCCACCGACCGTGCCAGCAAACCCAGAGTCACGGCCGCGCAAACAGCGGAAAATAAATTCAGGGCCAGCGGAATTTCCGCCGCCGGCAACCAGCGGAACGGATAGGTGAAGAGAAATTGCAGCGGACCGAATAATTGCGGTTGCCAGACCCAGCCGGAGATGTTGGCGACTTGCCCCAGGTTCTGAAGGTTCACCCAGCGATTTAACGTGAGGGCATAAACCAAGAGCATCGCCACACCCAGCAGCCACGGCAAAAGGCGCGGCACGAAATTTTTTCGCGGGTCAATCTGGTTTTCTTTAGGCATTTAGTGTGGGCAGTTTGAATTCAAACTCAACTCATTGGCAAGTTCAGTTTCGGCGGCGCAAATCGGCCACGCATTCGACGTGCTGGGTCTGGGGAAACATATCCAGCGGCTGCACTTGCGCCAGTTCAAAGACACCGTCCGCGCACAAAATGTTCAAATCCCGCGCCATCGTTGCCGGATGACACGACACATAAATCACCTGCGCCGGTTTGGTCTGGCGCAGTAATTCCAAAGTTTCCGGCCAGCAACCCTTGCGCGGCGGATCCAGAATCACCGCCGTTTTTTCTGCGGAAAACTTTCGCAGCAACTCCGGCAATACTTCCTCCACTTTGGCGGCGACAAATTCGCCATTGTGAATATTGCGTGACGCCGCGTTTTGTCGCGCTGCCGCGATGGCCAGTTTGTCGTATTCCACGCCGACGAATGAATCCACCACGCCGGCCGTCTCGATGCCAAAAAAGCCCACGCCGCAATATAGATCAATCAAATGTCGCGCGCCGCTGGCCTGCAAAAATGTGCGCACGGTCTCGACCAGCTTCGGCAGCAGGAAAAAATTATTCTGGAAAAACGAATCGCGCGGCACCTCCCAATTCTCCGGCTGCACGCGCAGCACCACTTTGATGCCGCCCTTCGGCGGCGGATTGGCGCGGACGTGCGTGATTTGTTCATTCAACGCCGGCTCGGCGATTTTGCATTCCGTGATATCCTCGACAAATTTGTTGTCCGTGCGGATAAATCCGATTTCCAGCTTTTTCGCCGGCCCGTTCCACTGGCTGCGAATCATGATGCGGTTGCGATAGCCGTAGGGCTGCGGACAGCCCATGACCGGCGAGATTTTATCCGCCGGAATTTTTCCAATACGCTCGAACAAATCCGCAATCTGCTTGTGCTTGAACTGTAACTGCGCCGCGTAATCAATGTGCTGATACTGGCACCCGCCGCACGCGCCGAAATAGCCGCATTCCGGCGCGACGCGCTCCGGCGATGGCGTGAGGACGCGGAGCAGTTTCGCCCGCGCAAAATTCTTTTTTACCTCGGTGATTTCCACCTCGACCGTTTCGCCGGGAATGACGAACGGCACGAATATCACCAATTCATCCACGCGCCCGACGCCTTCGCCGCCGAACGCAAGGTCGTGAATGGTCAGGTTGATTTTATCGCCAAGTTTAAGAGACACGCGAAGAGGTTAATTATTTTTGCCGCCGGAAAAAGTCATTTCACTGACTGCCCAATTTCTACGGCTAGATTTTCCACTATCTAGGGTGATGCTCACAATGTCTGATTGTGAATCTTAAACTTCGCATCATATCGAAAGGCCAAGGCTCATATTTTAAGCTTCCGTAAACACAATCCCAAAACAATACCAGCGCATCCAGCAATGACAGCGCGAATTAATACCGATGAAAACTCATCTCGTATGGTCATGAAAGTTCCGAAGAAGACACAACCAACAAACAGCCAAATCAAGCCACTACGCCGCTGTTCCGATGTCTTGTCTTCCATAAATATTCAGTTTTTTTACAGATGATTAGTATGCGAGTTGAGGTTGTGCTTGAGGTGAGTTTTTGTCCAGCCCGAAGTTCTCGAAAGAATGACGATGGTTTTACTGGACGTTGCCGATCTCCGCCGCCAAATCTTCCACAATCCAGTTGCCACGCGTGAGCGAAAGTTTATCCGCCGCCGCACCGTGCTGCCACACAGCGTAGCGCAATGTTTTTTCCACGTCAGCTTGCAAGGCCGGTTGCGCAAGTAAACCGGCAATGAAGCCTGCCAGCAAATCGCCGCTGCCACCCTGCGCGAGGTGCGGATTGCCGGAACTGTTCACAAAAACATTTCCTTCGCTGCGGCCCACGAGGGTTTGATGGCCTTTCAACACCACCCAGCAGTCACCGTATTTTTGTGAAAGTTCGCGCAAGGCGGCCAGGCGGTTTGCCTGGACGTTCGTGACCGTAGTTTTAAGCAATCGCGCCGCTTCGCCCGGATGCGGCGTTAGCACGCGGGTGAAATTTTTCGGGAAAGGATCGGCAGCCAGAAAATCCAGTCCGTTCGCATCCACGATCAGCGGACACTCCGCCACACGCCAGAGCCGCCGCGTGCATTCCCGCAATTCATCGGCCGGTTTGGACGCCGCCAAACCGGGGCCGATAAGCAGCGTGGAAATTTTTTCCGGCAATTTATT
>CAIOUK010000017.1 GCA_903861445.1 uncultured Verrucomicrobia subdivision 3 bacterium | reverse complement strand
TCGCCGAGCGAACCGGTGAGAATCAGGCTGCCGCGCCCGCGCATCCGCGTGGCTTCGATGAACAGCACGTCGCCGCCGACCGGTGTCCATGCCATGCCGGTGGCAATGCCGATTTCGGGAATCTTCTCCGCGCTTTCGGCAACGAACTTTGCGTGACCGAGAAAATCTTTCACGTCCTTCGGCTCCAGCTTCACGGTTTCCGCCGCGCCATTTTTGGCAACAATCTTGCGCGCGGATTTGCGGGCGAGCGCGGCAATCTCGCGTTCAAGCTGGCGCACGCCGGCTTCGCGCGTGTATTCGCGGATGAGTTCGCGGAGCGCGGCGTCGGAAATTTTTACGTCGCTGCGCGTGAGACCGTGTTCTTCCAACTGCCGCGGCACGAGATAACGCTTGGCGATCTGAAGCTTTTCCGTCTCGGTATAGCTGGGTAGCTCGATGACTTCCAGCCGGTCGCGCAGCGCAGGATGCACCGGGTCAAGCCAGTTCGCGGTGGCGATGAACAGCACACGCGACAAATCGAACGGCAAATCAAGGTAGTGATCGGTGAACGTGTGGTTCTGCGCCGGATCCAAAACTTCGAGCAGCGCGGACGCCGGATCGCCGCGAAAATCGGAACCGATCTTGTCCAACTCATCGAGCAGGATGACGGGATTACGGCTCTCGATGCGGCGGAGCGTCTGCAAAATCCGTCCCGGCAATGCGCCGACGTAGGTGCGCCGGTGGCCGCGAATCTCGGCTTCGTCGCGCATTCCGCCCAATGAAATCCGGGCGAATTTGCGGCCGAGTGCGTCGGCCACGCTTTTGCCGAGCGAGGTTTTGCCGACGCCGGGCGGGCCGACGAGACAGAGAATCGGCCCCTTGATTTCCTTGCGCCGCTGCAGCACGGCGAGAAATTCCAGCAGCCGGTCTTTGACTTTTTCCAAACCAAAATGCTGCTCATTGAGAATTTTCTCCGCCGCCTTGAGATTCAACTTGTCCTCGGTCTCCTGCTGCCACGGCAGCGCGAGAATCCAGTCGAGATAATTACGCGAGACGCCGTATTCGGCGGCGGCGGGCGAAGTCTGCTGCATCCGATCCAGTTCCTGATTCGCCGCCTTGCGCGCGTCATCCGGTAATTTGGCCTTGTCAATTTTCTCACGGAGGTTGCGAATCTCGTTCGCATTAGGGTCGCTGTCGCCGAGTTCACGCTGGATGACGCGCATCTGTTCGCGCAGGAAAAAATCGCGCTGCGTTTTGGAAATGTTCGAAGCGACGTCGCTCTGGATTTTGGAGCTTAAATTCAGCACTTCCTGTTCGCGGCTCAACAGCGGCAGGAGTTTTTGCAGACGCTCGCGGACGGAAACGGTTTCCAGCAGCTTCTGTTTGTCGAGCAACGGCAGGCCGAGGTTCGCGGCGATAAGGTCGGCAAAATGGCCGGGATGCTCGGTGTTGAGCGCGGCGATTTTGACCTGATCGGAGAGCGCGGGAGAAACTTTGGCGATTTCCTCAAACTGCTTGTGCGCGTTGCGGAGCATGGCTTGCAGCTCGACGGAATCTTCGGTTTCGTCGCGGAGTAGTTCAAAGTTGGCGCGGAGATACGGGTTGGCCGGCAGAAATTTGTCGAGTTTGATGCGCCACAAACCTTCGACGAGGATGCGCACGGTGCCGTCGGGAAATTTCACCATTTTGTTGAGCCGCGAGACGCAGCCAATCTGGTGCAAATCGCCGGGGGACGGCTCGGCCACATCGGGATTGGTTTGCAGCACGGCGGCGAACAGCCGATCGCCGGCCACCAAATCATCCACGAGTTTGAGGCTGGGGCCGGTTTCGACGAGCAGCGGCACGACCGCGCCGGGAAAGATCACGATGTCCGACAAGCCGAGAATCGGCAGCATGTCCGGCAGTGAACGCGACGAAACCCGATTCGGCACTTCGCTCTTTTCATTCAAGCCGAGGATGCTGACAAATTCTGTCTCTGCTGATTGATTCGTGTTATCCATCCGTTAATAATTAGATGCTGCCGTGCCGGAAAAGTTCACGCACGGTCAAACTCCCTGACTGATGGGAACCTTGGTGGCCTTGAACTGCGGCTTTTGTGCCGGCGGCACATCCACGCGCAGAAAGCCGTTCACATAAACCGCTTTCGCCTGACTTAAATCATAACCCGCCGGCAAATCCAGCACCGCTTCAAATGGACCATAGCTGATTTCCATCACCAGAAAACTGCAATGCGGCGCGCGGCAGCAGTCCGGGCGGACGCCGTTGATGCGCAGGCGCTGGCCTTCCACAATCAACTCCAGGCTGTCGCTCTTCATGCCGGCGAGTTCGGCTTTGATAACGAGGCCGGCATCGGTGATGTAAATATCCGTGTTCGGTGTCCAGCGGCCGGTGGCCGGCTCGCCGCCGTTGGCGCGCTGGAAGAAATGGGTGGTGGAACTGCTTTTGGTGACGGCCATACAAAAATGAGGGTTGGAATGCTTGTCCTGATTAAAACCGTCAAGGTGCGGTGGTTTCTTTCTTGGATTCTGATTCGTCGCCGTGCTCACAACCGCAACCGCAGCCGTGCTGGTGATTCTTGCCCGAACTACGCCACACGAAAAAAGTAGCGACAACTAAAACGATTCCCAGCATTAGTATATCCGGCCAGCTCATGCCGCCAACATAATCGCAAACCGGAATCGCGCAAATGGAATTTTCCTGCGGCGGCAACCGGATTTTGTCCCGCCCGCGACAACTTTGACCCTTGAACCCCGGCCGCCAAACCATAAACTTGCCGCATGGCTGAACCGTTCCGCTACGCGCACCGCGTCACCTACGCCGAATGCACCATCGGCGACCACATCTACCACGCGCGCTACCTCGACCTGCTGGAAGCCGCGCGCGGCGAATTCATGCGCGCGCTCGGCTCGCCGGTTTTGGAACTGCAAAATGCGGATTACATTTTTCCCGTCATCGAGGCGCGGCTGCGCTACAAGGCGCCCGCGCGGTATGACGACCAGCTGACGATTGAAGTCTGGATGACGCTCGTCGAGCGCGTGCGGCTGAACTTCGGCCACCGCATCGTGAATCAGGACGGCAAACTTATTCTCGAAGCTGAAACCTGCCACTGCTGCACCAGCCGCGACGAAAAACCGAAACGCCTGCCGTCGGAACTGGTGGAAAAATTGAAACCGTTTCTGGCAAAATAAAATCCGGCTCGACAACCGGAAAGGCTAGGAGACGTCATCGCGGTGATGGTCAGCGAAATGTAAATGAATGCCTTATCTTCATGATGCGTGTTTTAGCCTAATCAATATCCTCCAACAGCTACCAAGCCAACAAAGCCGGTGATGATAATTGAAATAAGCCCAAGTATGAAATAGGCAGCAAACAACAGTCCAGCAATAAGAAACCGTTTGGATAACTGAATATCTGCACAAAGCCAAACTGCCCATGAACAAACAAACATCAAGAAACATGTGCTAAGTAAAATTGCATCGTATAAATCCCCATGATGCTTGTAAACGCCCCATACGGCGTCGTTAAACTTAAGGAAAGATGCAAACAAAATAAGATTCTGAAGCAAAAAGGATGCAACAGAGATAACGGCTGATTCTAAAATGGTAAACTTGGGTGTTTTCATGAACGCTTAAGCCGACTAACAGCTTAAAAGGCGGCATCTAATTCCGCACCACCGCTTAAACTCCTTCAATTAATCCATGGGGAAATCACCAAAGGAACGATTTCTGTTCGCCCAATTGCTGGTCTCCGCGCCAGAGCGTGACGCGCCAGGCGACGACGTTGCCGAACTTTTGGTAGTCCGCGCCGCCCAATTTGAGTTCCGTCCACTGGCTGAACCGGCCGGGCGTGACTTCGACTTCGAGCGTTTTCAATTGCGGCTGGTTCGCGGCGCCGACGCTGCGCAGTTCGACGCGCACCTTGAATTTCTCCGCCGGATTTTTTTCCGCTTTCCACTGCACATCGTAACGGATGGCGGAAATTTCATTGGTATGCGCAAGCAGATAGGCTTGATAAGCGTCACGGTCAAAAAGGCTGGGCGATTTGGCTTCGCGCCCCTGCTGGTCGAGAAAAAGCGGCAGCACTTTGATGACGCGGCCGGCGGAATCGGCAGCGGTGGCGGCGGCAAAACCGCCCAGCGTGAACAACAAAATCAGCAGCGTGCGCATGGTCAAACGATAGCGGGCGGCGGCGTGAATTCAACTCATTTCCAATAGAAGCCGAAGACATCCACGTTCGGGCCGTTGCGGCAAAGGATGGCAACAAATTCGCGGCTGTAATCGCCGATATGCGCGGTGGCGTGGACTTCGTAGGTGCTGCCCAGCACGCCGACATAGTTTTTGATTTGCGCTTGTGCCGCTGCGGGAATGTGGGCAGCAGCAAGCAACTGGTCAATGTTGCGAATAGGCGGATCCGAAGCGCGCGCAGTTTGGATGTCCTGCGCAGCGGTGGTATCCATGCCGGGAATCAATTGCAGCACGGTGTCGCTGGCGGTGAGGATGTTCACCTTGCCCAACGAAAAGGGCGTGAACACATCCTGCAAGCCAAACGCATAATCCGGCATCTGCCCGGGCGCGTTGCCGAAGCCGAGGTGATGATGCTGAAACGCCGCGCCTTGATCGTTCGTCACGCTGCCGCCCTTGAACATCGCCAGCGAGACGCCTTTGACGAGCAGCAGTTCGGAGATGTCATCCATCGGCGCATCCTTGGCGTAATACGGCGGATTCAGTCCCTGATAATAATCACTCTTCGCGCCGGCGGGCCGCGTCGCGTCACCCGCGTTCACCCAGTCGAGAATGGAATCCGACACGGTGTTGATGTCGCCGGCATTGGCACCTTGCGTGGTGAGCACCTGCTGCAGCAATGGCGCGGGCGCAGTGTTGATGTTAATCTTGCTTTCCAGCTCGATGATTTTGAGCGAGACATTGCCATCGCCGACCGGGAAATTATCCAGAGAAACACCCGCGAGCGGGCCGTTCGTTTCCGGGCCTTCGCCGCCGCCGCCAGCCCAGACTTGATTCAACGATGAATAGTTCCCGGGTTCCTGCGCCAAGATCCAGCGCGCGCGTTCCACACCAGCGCGACCGAGCCAGAGCAACTGTTCGTCGTTGTCGGAATTCTGCGCCAAGCGCGTCTCGACCTTCATCGAATACGCGAACGCGCCCGCCAACAACGTCAGCACGGTGACGGCGACCATCGCGATGATGATCGCGAAGCCGGATTTTTTTTTGGCGCGGGAAATTTTCATCATTTATTTGTTAATGATTAATGATGAGGCTGCCGCCGGAATTGGCACCCGCGCCGCCGCGCTGAACGGCGACCGGCATCATGCCCGACGGCACGGCAAAGGTGCGCACGACGGAATATTCCGGCGCGGCATTGCCCGCCGCCGTGTTGCCGCCCAGCACGAGGCCAACGCGAATCAGCGGAGGAATGAAATTGGTATTGTCCCATTGCGTGGCCCACTCCAGCTTGTTGGTGTCCCAACATTCCACGATGAATTTTTTCACGTTCTTGGCGAGCACCAGCGGATATTTTTTCTCGTCCTCATCCACATCCATGAGAATCGGGTTCTGGCGCAACACGAGATTTTTTTCACCATCCGCCGCGGGCTGGACCGAGAAGGTGAGCCGGCGCAGGTTGAAATCGCCGAACTTGCCGTTGCGTGGATAAATCTCCGGCACGCGCGACGCGAAGCTCAAAGTGGCGTCCTCGCCGTTGGCTAAAATAAAACTGTAATATTGCAGCGACGCCTGGAACGACTGGATGCTCATCAGGCCGTCCTCAATGGTGCGCATGGCGATGCGCTGGCGTTGCGCCTGCGCGGCGGCGTCCTGGCCAACCTGCGTGGCGCGCACCACCAGCATCCACGTCGAGTAAATCGCCGCGATGACCAGCATGAACACCATGATGGCCACCATGATTTCCACGAGGGTGAAAGCAAATCGCGGATTGCGGATTGCGAATTGCGGATTCACGCCCCGCCTGCCGCGCGGCGCGATTCGCGATTTGAAATTTGAAATTCGCAATTTCATTTATGGATGAAGTTGCCGCCGTCCAAACTGCCGGGATCGGACTGCGGCCGGTAAAACAACGTGGTGACGCGGGAAATCACCTCGTTGCCGCCGCGCGCGGGCTGGATGATGAAATCCGCCTGAAATAATTTATTTGAACCCACCTCGATAATTTCTCCCGTCCACCGGTAATCGGCGTAAGCCCGACCCAGCGCGTCGCCGAGATTGCCGGAGTAAGTGCCCTCGACGAGCTTATTGGTCAGCGACATCTGCGAGAGCAGCGCGCTGGCGTCCACCATCGGCCGCTGCAACCGGCGCGCGTTCGCCAGCGCACTTGAAATCAAGCCGAGGATGGCGAAGGTCGCCAGAAAAAAGATGCCGATGGCGATCATCACTTCGATCAGCGAGAACGCCCGACGCACGCGAGTTGGAAAAATAATTTTCATCGGCCCACATCGCTCACCGACGCGAGGCCGGTGGAAAATTCCAGAGTGATTTTGCGCCAGTCAGCGCGGTCGTGCAGCACAATGGTCATCTCGTCGCTCGTGCCATTCGGAAAAAAACGAACCCGCGCCCATTCCGACGCGCCAAAATCCTGGAGGTTGATGTCGAGCATCGCTAGTTCGATGCCGTCCGGCAGCTTGGATTGATGGACATAAGTCGAGCCGCCGCCGGGGCCGCCACCTTCCACGGCAAAGGTGCGTTCACCCGGATGGAAAACCACCGCCACGGGCTGGTGCGAAAAAATTGCCTTGGCGCGCGCCGCCGCGCAGACATCCGTCACGTCACTCAACGCTTTTCTCATGCCGTCCTTCTGCAACGCTTTCATGATGGACGGCAGACCCATCGCCGCGATCAGACCCATAATGGCCACGACCACCATGATTTCGATGAGCGTGAAGCCAGATTGCGAATGGCGAATTTTGAATGACGAATTTTGTCGAGCCAGATCGCCGGTGAAAATTCGAAATTCGAAATTTGAAATTCGTAATTTCATCAGTGGATGGACGAAATCATCTTGAAGAGCGGCAGGAAAATACTCAACAGCAGGAACGCCACGATGGCACCCATCACGACGATCAAGAGTGGCTCGACGAGCTGCGTCATCACGCGCAGCGCGATTTGCAATTCGCCCTCGTAAGTGTCGGCCAGATTGTTCAACGCGGCGGGCACGTCGCCGGTTTCCTCGCCGATGCGGACAAGATCCACCATGAGCTGCGGGAACAATTTGCTCTGCGCCATCGGCTGCGCCAGCGTCTTGCCGTCCGTCACCGCCGAACGGGTGTTGGCGATGGCTTCCTTGATGAGCGAGTTGGACATGACCTGCTCGGTGATTTTCAACGCGGTCAGCACCGGCACGCCGTTTTGCAGCAGCGTGCCCAACGTCCGGGCAAACTGGCCGAATAAATTTATTTTCACCACGTTGCCGAACACCGGCAGTTTCATCCGCCACTCGTCCAGCTTGCGCGCGCCCGCCGCGCTGGATTGGAAGCGTTTGAACAGGATAAAAATGGCGATGACCACGAGCAGCATCAGCCACCAGTAAGTCGTGAACATTTTGCTCGTGCCCATGAGGAACCGGGTCGGCAGCGGCAACTCGATATTGAAATCCTTAAACATGCCGGTGAATTGCGGCATCATGAAAATCATGAAAAACGTCACGAGCAACAGCCCCATGCAAATGACCATCACCGGATAAATCATCGCGGATTTGAACTTCGACTGCACGTCGGCGAACTGCTGGAAGTGCGTGGCCATGCGCCGCAGCACCGGCACCAGCGAACCGCTCTGCTCGCCCGCCTTCACCATGTTAACATACAAATCCGAAAAAATGCGCGGCTGCTTGGCCATCGCGTCGGACAAACCTTTGCCCTCGGTGACTTCCTGCTTTAATTCGCGGCTGACCTCGGCGGGAATGCCCTTGGTCTGCAGATGTGTCATGCTGTTCAACGCCGTGGTCAGCGCCATGCCGGAATTCAGCAGGTTCGCGAGCTGCGTGGTGAACGTGGCCAGCTCCTGCAATTTTGGTTTCCGCTTTTGCGCGAGCTGCGCCTGCATGGCCGGCGGCAGAAAAGACGCGAGGTTGACGCCTTTGCCCGCCGATTTGACGGCCACGGCCGCGCCCACCTTGGCGTCCGTCACAGAAATCGGGAAGAGACCGGAGCGCTGGATTTGCGCCAGCGCGGCAGCACGGTCGGGCACTTCGAGCACGCCCTCGACGAGTTCGCCGGAGCGTTTGCGGGCTTTGTAGGAAAACTGCGCCATATAGACCTTTATTCAAAACCGGCGCGGAATGAAAGTTGCAAAAATTCCCCGTGCGAATCGTGCTTGACGCGCGTGTCGAATTTCGGTTGCATTGTCCACCTATGAAGAAATCAATTTTCACCGTTCTCGCCGCCGCCGCGCTCATCACCACCGGCTGTGTCAGCACCGTCAGCGACACCCACACCTTTGCGTCCACCTGGGGCAAGGACTCCGTAGCTGGCCGTTACCAGCGTTCGCTGGACCAAGTTTATGCGGCCTCCGTCGCCGTCATTCAGGCCAACGGCGTATTGATCCAGGAATTCATCCCGCACGACAACACCAACGCCGTCCGCTCGCTGCTCGGCCGCGTGAACGACCGCAAGGTCTGGGTGCGCGTCGAATCCGTGGATCCCAAGACCACACAGGTGGATGTGCAAGCCCGCACCAAATGGGGCACGCGTGACCTCGACCTCGTGCATGAACTGGAAAAGGAAATCGCGCTACAACTGGCGCGGTAAGCCGTATTTCAAACCAATATTTTAGTCAACAACGCCGGGCTGCGCGCCCGGCGTTTTTTTTGCCCTGAAATTCCAACTGAATCCGCACCAGCCGCCGCTTCAAGGACCAATCAGCACGCGATAAAACCTGCGATTGAAGTTGGTTGCGGCTGGATCGGTGAAGGTGAACGGCGGCGTGGCCGACAAATTGGTCTGCACCGTCACCCACGTCACGGGCGGAGTCAGATTCGTGGCCGTCTGCAGATAATAATTCAGCCCACTGCCGCCATTCACCTGCAGCGAGAACCCACCGCCCGTCAGCCCCGGTTTGCCGCCAAACGTCGGGCTGACTGGGGTCGTCACGATCACTTGAAAACTTTGCGTCGCGCTCAAAGGTGGCGTGCCGTTGTCGGTCACGCTCACGGAAATCAGGTTGGTCGAAGGGGCCTGCGCCAGTGTTGGCCGCCAGGTGAAAATGCCATTGGTGGCATTGATGGTCGCATTGGTCGGCGCGCTGAGCAGACTGAACGTCAGGGTTTGCACCGGGACGTCAGAATCACTCGCGCTGTTGGTCACATTCAGTGTCTGGCCGGCGATGATGGACCGGTCGCCAATCGCCGCCAGCATCGGTTCCGTGTTCGCCGGCCCGAGCAGGGCGAGCGCGCCGACTTGCGCACCATTGAGCGCGCTGCCGTAAAGTTGCACGTCGTCAATTGTGCCGGAAAAGTAATTCGCCGCCGTCTGCAAACTGCCGAGGCGCATCGCGGGCGGCGCGGCGCGCGTGCCGGTCGGCCCATTGGTGCCGGCCTGCCAGACGCCGTCCACATATAAATTCATCGCGCCGCTGCCATTGGCGCGAATGGCGGCCACATGATGCCACTGGCCGTCGTTGATGCCGGCGGTCGAGGTGATCGTTGTGTCGGGGTTGCCCACGCCAAAGGCGGCGTTGGCACCGACGAGCGAAATTCCAAAATCATTCGTGGTGCCGGTCACGCTCGCGTCCACCAACCCTTTGCCGGCGGTCCATTGGCCGGCGCCGCCGGTCTGCGTCGTCTTCACCCAGAAGGAAATGGTGAAATCATTGCTGATGCTGCACGGAATTTGTAGGTAACTGCTGGAGCCATTGAACGAGGCTGCATTCGTGCCGACCACGCCGGTGGCAAAGCTCACGGCATTGGACGCGGTGGCGTTGAAATTATTCCCGCTGCTGTCGTTCCCATTACCTTCCAGTTGATACCACGCCAGCGGATTCGGCGTGGCGACGAGATTGGAGGCCGTCACGCTGATGGTTTTGCGGTCGCGCACCACGCCGGTTGGATCCTGCGGATTCCAAAACGCCTCGAACGTGACGCTGCGCGTGGCATTGGACGGCGTGTTCGGCAGTGCGCTGAACACGACGGTGAACGTGGTGGACTGGTTGGTCGCGAGCAAATTCGTGTGACAATAGCCTTCGCCGTTCAACATCGCGCTGGTCACGTCCTGACCGGCGGCGTTGAAGTAATGCGCGACAATGTAGCCGCTGCCGCTTTCGCTGGCGGTGATGGCGGGCAGGCACGCCACATCGCCCTTGTTCGTGATGGAAAGCTGGTTGGTCGTGCCGGTGCTGAGGACGCCGAAGCTCAATGTCTCCAGCGCGCCATTCGTGTCCTTGATGCCTTTCAGATACTTGATCGCCGAAAGCGCAAGGTGAGTGTAATTGCCAGCTTGCGTCTCCGGCACCAGGACATAGGGAATCCCCTGATACCAGCTTTGAAAACGGTAACAGTTCGCCCGTCCGCCTTCCTGCTGATGCAGTCGCATACTGTTAAAACTGTTGGTCTCATAATAGAGATCGGTGGCATTGGTTGTCGTCTGCTGGCTGGCATCGCTGACATTGCAGGTCAGCGTGTGACGCCCGCCGCGGGACTGAAAATATTTCTCGTAGGTGCGGATCATCTGGCGCATCGTCGTCGCCGTGGCCAGCGAGCCTCCCGCGCCACCGTAAAAATAGTCCCACGGCGTATCGCTTTGCATATTGTAATAGGGATGGCCAATCGCGACCGCCATGTTCATGAAGGAACTGAAAATGTTCGAGGCGTTGAACGACATGTTGATGTTCTGCCCCAAACTGTTGGTGATGGTGAAGGCAAGTTGGTTCTGGCTCGGCTCCCCCGATGGGAAATTGCCCCAAGGCCAATACTCCGGCTGGCTGATGTGGCCGACTTTGAGATGCGGAAACATCTGGTAATAGCCGTTGAATGTATCGCGCCAGATGCCGCTGGGCGGATTGGTGTAGGGATAATTCGTCGTGGCGATGGACACATCTCCCGTCCACCACGCGATGTCGTCATTGGTCTTCCAAGTGGGATTGACCTGACAGACAGTCTGCATATTTTCCATGTGGTAATCGTGCGTGATCTCCGACAAGATGATTCCGCTCGACTGGAGTCCGCCCACGATTCCGCCGGTAGAATCGGTCTCACTTTGATACCAGTTGGTGCTGGGGGTGTAGCACATTCCCGGCATTACCGCCGTGTATTTCGTGTTGAAGCCCGACAGATTCGTCGCCAGCGATTGTTGCAATGCCGCCGTGTCCGGCACCGGCCAATCAACGCCCCGCAAGAAAAAACCGTCCTCGTATTTCTGCACAAACGGCCATTGCGAATAGTTCGTCAGTTGCGCGTTGTCCACAAAGCCGCCCCACCAGATTTCCGAAGGAATCGGCCGTGGCCGAACGCTGGTATTTGTGCCCAGAGTCAAAGTCAGTTGAATGCTGTTGCTCTGGATGTTGCCGACGCCATCCTGCGCGAAGATGGTCACCGTGTTGATACCCACGCGCAAATGCCGCACGGTGATGCTCCACGGCGACACCGCCCGCGTGGCCCCGAAATCCCACAGTTTGTTCGTCTGGTCGCGCACCTCATACCAGATCGGCCCTGTCGGCATGCCATGCAGGACGCCGCTCAAATTCGTCGTCAGCGTGCTGACAGCGGAACTCACGCTGGTGAATTCCGCCGGCGGAAACTTTTGTGTGACGTCCAGATAGACGACGTGCGGCGTGCTCGTGTCAATGGTGAACACGCACGGCCCGCCGGACGCGACGCTAATGCCGTTGTTGGTCAGCGCGCCGGTGTAATAAATCACCGGATAACGGGTGTTGCTGACGATGCCAAAATCGCTCGCGTTGATTTGCCCCGCCAGCGTCACGTTGCCATTGACCACGATATTCGTCGGCCCGCCCGCCCCGCCCAACGCCAGCTGCAACGTGGCGTTGTTGCTCAACTGCAACCCGCTCGTCGCCGTGATGAGACCGTTCACGGCCAGCGTGCCATCACCGATCGTGGTGCTGCCCGTGTAGAGATTCGTGCCGCTCAGGGTCAGGCTGGCGGCACCTTGCTTGATCAAGGTGATGCCCTTATTGGTGCTGGCCCCGATGACGCCGTTGAAAACTGTGTCGGCGTTATTGCTGACCGTCAGCGTGGCCAGCGTGTTGCTGGTGTTGATCACCGCGTTGGATCCAAAATCCGCTGTCAGCCCGGCCAGCGTCTGGCTGTAGCCCGCCAAGTCAAAATACACCACGCCCGAACTGCCAGCACGATCTAAGGTCAGCGCCGTCGTCACCGGCAGCGCGTTGTTGTTGCCGGCCTTCAACGTCGCATACAGTTCTGCCGTGCCCACCTGCATGGTGGTGCTGCCCGCATAATTGTTGCTCGGATTTGACAGCGTGAAAATGGCGGTGTGGCTCGATGCGCTTCCGCCTTCGGGCCGAATAGTCAAACTGCCGCTGCCGGTCAACTGACCCGAGAGTGTCACCTTGCAGGTGGCTCCGTAGCAACCAATGGTTGCGCTGGGATCGTTCAAAATAATTTGCCCCGGCCACGTCGTCGTGGTGCCAGCATGAAAATCCAGCGAACCGCCAAACGAACTGTTCGCCCGGCTTGAACCGTTGATCGTCGTGGTCACGTTCGAATACGTGCCCGCCAGATTCGGCTGCACCACCGCGCCATCCGCGATGTTCAGCGAACTGCCCGCCACCGCCCCCAAATTTCTCAACACCAGCGCGCCGGTGCTGACAGTCGTCGGCCCGGTGAAGGAATTCGCATTACTGATCGTCACCACGCCGCCGCCAGTCAGGTTCATCCAGGTGTAGCCGCCGATACTGCCGCTGCCGGCCAGCGAATAATTATTCGTGCTGTTGTCGAACGTCACACTCATCGGCCGCACCGCACTGTTCAGGGTGATGTTAAAATTGGTGCTGGCGCTGTCGTCAAAAACCACCTGGTTCGTGTCGGCATACGTCAGGTTGGTCTGGCTGTTCAGTTTCCAATTCGGCGTGTTGGTGAGGTCCCATAATCCGCTGACGTTGCCATTCCAATAGATGATATTGTTCACGCCCACCGCCGCCGTGACGATCAAGT
Source organism: uncultured Verrucomicrobia subdivision 3 bacterium (assembly GCA_903861445.1). Lineage (GTDB taxonomy): Bacteria > Verrucomicrobiota > Verrucomicrobiia > Limisphaerales > UBA11358 > UBA11358. The sequence continues at coordinate 6,492 of CAIOUK010000017.1, read as the reverse complement.
CCAGCGAATTGCCGGCAACATTGTTGGTGAGGCTGGCGGTCACGCCGGGTGGTAGTGTGCCCAGCACAAAGCTCCCGCTGCCCGTCTGGCTGCCGTATTTGATTAGGGGAAACCGGCCCGGCACCAGCACTCCGTTGGTGAGATTGACCGTGCAGGTGCCGTTCACCGTCAGCGCGCCGAGGACGGTGACCGGGGCGTTCGTCGGATTGCCAAAGCTGGCCAGATCCAGCGTCAGCTTCAGCGTGTCCGCGCCCGTGGTGCCGAGGATCAGACTCGCATTGGTCAACACCCCGCCGGCATTGGCCAGCGTCACGCCGAGCGTGGCAGAGTTGCTCACGAAATAGGCACCGGCACCGGTCGGCAGCGTCGTCAGTTTGAGCGTCGCGCCATTCGAAACAATGGTCGGGCCAGTGTAGGTGTTGGCCGCATCCAGCAGCAGTGTGCCGCCGGCGACGGTTAATGAAGAGGTTTTGTTGGTCAGGGTCAAGTTGGGCAATATGGACTGCACCTCCCAGGTGCCGGTGCCGGTCTTGAGATAATTCACCACCATGTTCGTGCCGTTGACATTGACGAAGGTGGTGTTCCACGTCCCGTTCTTCGTCCCGGCCAGTTCAATGGCCCAATTGGTCGGCGCTGAATCGTTACGGATATTGATTTGCGAAGGCAAAATGGCCAGCGGGCCGGAGGTCGCACTGAACCGCCGGGTGTTCGTGGTGCCGCCGATATCGAACAACGAAAACGTGCCGTTGACGGTCTGGAGATTGGTGCTGCTGTTGATAAAGATATCCTGCGAGCTGGCCGCACCCAGCTGCTGGCCGTTCAAGGTGACAATCATCGGCACCGTGCCGCTGTTGAACGTCCAAGTTTTTGAATTGCCAGTGGCGTCGCAATTGGCCGTGTTCGTCGCCCCAACGGCCAGCGGTCCGAAATTGACAGCCAGATTGGTAATGTTATTACCCACCGGCGCCGTTCCGTTTGTCCAGTTGCTGGGGTTGCTGAAGTTGTTGTTGGTCACGCTCCCCGCGCCATACCACAAGGGGGTGGCGGCGTGAACCAGCTGCGCCAGCCAAACGCTGCCCACTAGCACCAACCGCAAAAACCAAGACGGGAAATTGTTTTGCATGGAGTTATGACTTCCTCGCGACATGAACTATCCTACTAGTTATTAAAGTTAGTTTCTTTCATTAACCGCGCGGCTCCCCACAGCGCAATTCCGCTCCCAGCGATGACCGGAATAATCCTGCCCGCTACGGCAGTCAGATTCACCGCGTCAAGTCAGGGGCAGTTAATAGAAAACCTCCAGTCCAATTTTCAAAAAAACGACAATCGGCTTGAATACCGTTTAATGCAAGTAAAAATGCGAGGAAATCTTACGCATAACGATACGGCCGGTTCAAGGCAAAGGCGTTGGGCAGATGCCGCACCTCGCGGACTTCGCCGTCGCGCAGCAACACCTCCACGATGTCGAACCGGAACTTCACCTCGGGATTTTTCAGCCGCTGCAAATAATCCAGCGCCGTCTGCGACAACAACCGTTTCTTCCGCGCGTCCACGGCGTCAGCGGGCCGCGTCCACTCCTCGGACGAACGCGTTTTCACCTCGATAAAACAAAGGCCATCGCCGTCCCGAAAAATCAAATCAATCTCGCCGTGCTCGGAACGGAAATTGGCCGCAAGAAATTTCAGTCCCGCCCGCTGCAAAAACTTTTTCGCCGCGCGCTCGCCCAAAGCGCCTCGCCGCAGATGCTCCGGCTGTGGTTTTTTGCAAAACCATCGCTTGACCAACCCAAACAAATTCATCCCCGAATTAAAGACTGATTCACCCAGTCAATAAATCCAAAAATGAACGTCCCGAATGGCTCGTGTGGCAGTTGCGCCAGACGCAACCGGTGCCGTCTATGCGGATAGAAGAAGCCGCACCGATCCGGATCGTTTGGTCGCATGCGCCTTATTTTAAGAGGTAAAACTCCAGCGGGTTGGTGGCCGCATTTGCAATGTTCGTGGAGAGATTGCCATTGGCATCATAGGTTCCCGTGCGGTTGGTTTGCCATTGATTTACCGGTTTCGCCACATTCGTGCTTTGCAGCAAAATCCAGATGCCGCCCGGCGTCCCGTTCGTCACATTCAACGCCAATGTGTGGCCGCTGACACTGATGCCGCCCGCACTGCCGCCGCCAAAATTACCCGGCCCTTTGATCGTGAACGCCTGATTGTTGGTCGCGCCCAAATAGTTGATGTCCGTCGCCACCGTGTTCGACACCGAATACGTTCCCACGTTCGTCGGCGCGTTCACGCTCGTATACGTCGTCGCGCCCGTGCCCACATAGTTCGTCGTCTTCGTCCCAGTCGAACCGTTGAAACTGATGGTCGGCGTATGCGCCGCGCCGTCGTAAGCAAATAGGCCACTGTTGGTGTAACTCCAAATCGAAGCTGCTTTGTTCACCACGTTGCCGCTAGTTGAACTGGTGTTGGTGATGCTCGTGGCCCCCGTGCTGGTCAGCACCACGAGGTTGGATGAATTATAAGTTCCCGCCGGTGCCGTGACGGAGAGCCGGATATAAACCGTGTTGCTCGCGTTGCCGTTTACGTTCGTAACAATCGCCGTGCTGCCGTAAGTCACACCGCCGTTGCCGGAAACCTCGAAGCCAGCGGCGGCCGTGTTCGTGATGTTCGCCGTCAAATTTGTTCCCGTGACCGAATACGTCTGCGCTGCCGAGTCCGCGCCGTAGGTCGTGGAAAATGCGTTCGCAAAATTCGTCTGCCCGGTGATGGTGGGCGGCGCGCTTAATTGGCTGGCGGCGAATCGCACAATCACAACGCCGGAACCGCCGCTGCCGCAGGTGCTGCCACCACCGCCGCCGCCACCACCGGTGTTGGCGATGCCGTTGGTGCCTGCTCCACCGGTTGCACTGTTTCCATTCCCGCCACCGCCTGATCCGCCCGTGCCACCAGTGCCCACCAACGCCAGTCCTCCACCGCCACCGCCCCCATAATACACGCTCACACCAGTGATCACGTTGGTCGTGCCCGCACCGCCGTTGCCGCCGGCACTGCCCGTGCCGTTAGTTCCAACGGCACCGGCACCGCCGCCGCCGCCGCCGCCGTATGATGGGCTGGTATTCACTCCGTTGCCGCCGCTATTACCCTGGCCAACGGTGCCACTTCCACCGGTTCCGGGCTTGCTGCCGCCGCCGCCGCCTGATCCACCGTTAAGACCGGTCGCAGAAGTAGAGTAGTCTCCGCGAGAACCGCCGCCACCACCGCCTATTGCTGTCAAAGTTCCGAAAACCGAATTTGTCCCGCTAATGGCAGTCCAACTTGAATTATACGTCTTCGGCATCCCACCGCTCCCCACCGTCACCGTGTAATTGGCGCCGGCAGCAACCGCATAACCGTTGGTGTAAATTACCCCACCGCCACCACCGCCACCGCCGCCATTGGGCCCACCCGCACCGCCACCGCCCACCACCAGCACGTCGATGTTGGTGACGCCCGCTGGCGTCGTCCAAGCACCGTTGCCGTTGGTAAAGGTGATGATCACATTCCCATTGTTGGTGACGCTGGCATAGACCAGTGTGCTCGCTCCAAACGTGATTGGTGAGCTAGTGGCTGCCGTCAGGCTTATTCCTGAAGTAACCGTGGCGCTCAACGTCAGCGTATCCGCCCCCGAATAAGCGACCCCCCGCGATCACCACGCTGCTGCTGCCGGTGGCAATCGTTCCACTTGTCGTCCCGCTCAAAATTCCGGAGCCGGAGAAAACGCCCAATTGCACCGTGGTGTTGTTCGTCACATTCTGCGGGCTGCCGCCGGCATCCGCCGACGTCACCGTCACGCTGAACGGCTGTCCCGCGATGAGCGGATTAGTTGGCACCGACGTGAAAACCAACTGCGTGGGCGGCTGGGGCGTCGTGAAACTTTGCACGGCGGCCGGCCACTGGTTGCCGGCCGCATTCGTGCCGTAGAAAGTAAAGTAATAGGTCGTGTTCGGCGTCAGCCCCGTCACCGTGTAGCTGAGATTGGTTGAAAGCACATTAGTCCAAGAACCAAGGTAAGTGGAGTTAGTCCACCGCGCGGCGTTGGTGCCGCCGTTGACGGTGTTCCAATAAGCATAAACACTGGCATTAGTGCCGATGCAGTCGAGGGTCGCATTGAGCGTGGCTTGATTGGTGGTCAGGCCGGTGACAGATGAGTTGATTAACGGCAAGGGCATCGAGGAAACAGCGGCGACATCCACGTAATCTCCCGTCGCACAGTTGACGGCCGGATCCAGGCGCAATTTTGTAATGAGGCCGGCGTAAGCACTGTTAGTGGCGGGGTTCAAGGCGTAGGTGTGATAGAGGCCATCCGCCGTGATCGGGAAGGTGACGCTCGCGCCGGCGGTGAAGCTGCTGCCGCCGTTGGTCAGCCAATACAAGGTGGCCGAGGTGTGGCCGGCGGGATTGGCGATGTGATGCGCAGCGGTGATGTAAACGGTCGGCGCGTTGGTGGCGAAAAAGGCGCAGGTGGACGAAATCAACCGTGGACTGGCAGCGGCGAGATTCATCCGGATGCAATTGTTTGTGAGCGGCCAGCCGACGTCCGTGGTGTTATTGAAATACCAATGTTGCCGATCCGCTTGGAAAACGGAATTGAGGCCGGGCCGATAGGATTGCGTGTAGACCCAGTTGCGGATATCCGTCAGCGAACCGAGAATGAGTTGATAATTGTAGGTGTAGGTGATGTTGGGGTCGAGAATCTCACTATACAACGGCGCGATGTAGCCGGTGTTGGGACTGCTCGGTCCGCCACTGCCGGGCGTGCCGGCAAAGCCACCGATAAAGCTCACCGCACCCGGAGTATAAATACCCAAGCCCCAGTTGGTCGTATTGAGGAACGCCGCCCAGCTTTCGGTTGCCGACCAGTTGGTCCACGGCGGCCCGCTGTTCACGAAATTCGCCAGCGCCACATCACCGGTGAACGGCGCGTTGCCGACATAGCTGTAAAGATTATACAACGTCCCGACGGTATAGACGGCGGGCAATTCCTGGGAGTGGGCGTTAAATGGATTGGTGTAGGAGTCGGTGCGCATATTCACGAGCCGGTTGCTGACGATGACCACGTTGGTTGTCAGTGTAATCCACGACTCGAACGTGCATTGGCCCGGCACGTTGTTGAGCGCCCATTGCTTGGGGATGCACTTCACATAGATGGTGGTGCCGTTATTGGAGTTCGAGAGAATTTGGGAGGCGTGGCCATAGGAATCACCGGTTTGAATCGGATTCCAACACCAGTTGGACCAACCGGGATTGATATTGTTGCTCGGATTGTAGAGTGCCGGGTCGGCGTAATACGACTGCTGAACTTCCCGGCCAAGGTCTTCGCTGTTGATGATGTTGTTCGTCGTGCCGGTCTGCGCCAGATAGGTAATCGAACCCCCTTTGGCCAAATCAATGCCTACCGTCACCCAACTATTGGTGAGATAGCTCATCGTCGCCCAACCTGTCTGCATTAAAAAGACAATTCCCAGTGTGCAAAACCGCAGGTTAAGTTTTTGGTTCATTGTCTTTAACAACCAGTTCGCGAGTCTGATTTCCTATGGATTAAAAATTTCGGTGAAGAACGACTTCATATCCTGCCACGAACGTTCATCCGCGCGCCGGTTGTATTTTGCGCCGGGTGGATTGTCGTTGGCCAGCGGTTGCGTGAAACTGTGCACCGCACCGCCGTATTTGATAAGCCGCCAGTCCACATTCCCGTCGCGCATTTCTTTTTCGAACGCGGCGAGGTCGGCTGGTTTCTCAAACGGATCGTCCGCGCCGTGGCAGACCAACACTTGGCATTTGATGTTCTTGCCATCCGCCGGTGTCGGCGAATCCAAGCCGCCGTGGAAACTGACAATTCCATTCAGTTCCGCGCCGCTGCGCGCCAGCTCGATGACCGTCGTGCCACCGAAACAATAACCGATGGCCGCGACGTGCTTGGCATCCACGCGCTCGCATTTTTTCAATTCCGCCAAGCCGGCATTCACGCGCTGGCGCAGCAACGCGCGGTCGGTCTTGTATTTTGTCGCCTCCGCGCCAGCCTCGGCGATGGATTGCGGACGAATGCCTTTACCATAAATATCCGCGCAGAACGCCACATAGCCGAGCTTCGCGAGCATCACCGCGCGGTTCTGTTCATAATCGGTCAAGCCCAGCCATTGATGCACGACCAACACACCAGGTCGTTTACCGGTGAAGGAATCATCGTAGGCCAGATAGCCTTCGAGCGTCGCCTCGCCTTGTTGGTATTCAACCGTTTTGGTGACTAGCTTGGCTGCCGCGGAAAACGTGCAAGCCACCGCCAGCAGCAGGAAAATAATGATTTTCATAACGCCAAGAAATTAACCTGTTCCGTGCCGTTTGCAACTGCGGGAAAATTCTCCAATCACGCCGCCTTGCCAATCCCGCGCGCAACGGTTTTCCTATCGCAATGCAAGGTCTTGAACCATCCGACATCCACCGCCTGAACGCC
>CAIOUK010000016.1 GCA_903861445.1 uncultured Verrucomicrobia subdivision 3 bacterium | reverse complement strand
CGAACTAAATTTGCCCGAAGCCGCGCACATCAGCGCACGTTGTTTTTTGTTTGAAGATTTTATCGGCCAGCTTCTGGAACGCGAACCCGACGCGCTCCAATTCAAGCCGCTGGAAGAACGCCTCGTCATTCACGCACATTGCCACACGCGGGCGCTGACCGAACCGAAGGATTTGCAGCACCTCGCCGCGCGGCTGCCCGGGCGCACCGCCAAGCTGCTCGATACCGGCTGCTGCGGCATGGCCGGCGCGTTCGGCATGATGGCCGACAAATATGAACTTTCGCTAAAAATTGCCGAACCGTTGTTGGAACAAATCAAACATCAACCCTACGGCACGACCGTCGTTTTATCCGGCACCAGTTGCCGCCACCAAATCCGCGACCTCGCTACCGTCCGCACCAAGCACATGGCCGAAGTGCTGGCCGAGGCGCTGGAATAATAATTATTCCTTGCGGCAAAGATTTTGCAGCGCACCGCGCAGTTCATGAAATTGAAATTGGAAGCCTGCTTCCTGAAATTTCCTCGGCATACAACGCTGGCTGATGAGCGCCAACGACGGATCGCTACCCATCAACTTTGCGCCCAGCTTCACCGCCAACGCCGGTGCCGGCGGACTCCACGGCCGATGCAGCGCGCGGCGCAGTTCCCGCATGAATTCGGCATTCGTCACCGCGTTCGGTGCGACGGCATTGAAGGTGCCGGACATATTTTCCCGTTCCACTACCGCGAGAAACATCGCCACGAGATCGGCCAGGTGAATCCAACTTATATATTGCCGTCCGCTGCCAACGGCGCCGCCGAGAAATAGTTTTGTGAGCCGCGCCAGCACTGGCAACGCGCCGCCATCACGCCCCAGCACGAAGCCAATTCGCAAAATCACCTTGCGCGTCTGCGGGAGCGCAAGGTTTGCACAAGCCGCTTCCCATTGGCGGCAGATGTTGGCCAGATTGTCGGTGCCACTCGGAGCTGACTCGTCGCAAGCCGCATCCCGCGTATCGCCATAAAATCCGACGGCGCTCGCTTGCACCCAAACCAGCGGCGGCACCGAGGCTTGCGCTATGGCCGCAGCCACGGCGTTCACGGAATCCATGCGCGAAGCCGTGATGGCGCGCAGATTTTCCGGCGTGTGCGGACAATTGATATTTTTACCCGTGAGATTGATAACCGCCGTTGCGCCGTCGAGTTGCGCCGCCCAATCGCCGAAGTTTTTGGCATCCCACGCCACTTCGCGAATGCCATCCGTCCGCGCGCGCGGCGAGCGCGTGAGCACAATGACCGCATAGCCGCGTCGGATAAATTCCTGCGCCAGCGCGGTGCCGATGAAGCCGCTGCCGCCGGCAATGACGATGCGTTTCTGGTTCATAATTTATTTATGCAAGGCCAACTGCGGGACGTGCGAAGCGGAAAGCGGGTTGACCGCGAAATTGTTTTTTTCCAGTTGCCGGAGCCAGCCAGCCATGAGCAATTGCACCGCCGCCAAGTTCAGCCGCTCGTGCGACGAGGGATATTTTTCCAAATTTGCCTGCGCGAGCTTGAACAGCGCGGCGGACGGACGCAGCCGGTTCTTTTGCAGATGCACAAACGCGCCTGCAAGCTGGATGAGTCCTTTGTAGAAATTCCCGTTCACACCGTGACGGTCTGGCAGCCACAAATCTTCCAGAATGTCGTGCGCCTCGTAAAATTTCTGCTGGTTAAACAGCACAAAATATCCGGCATAACGCGGGTCAACGCCATCGGCGGCAAATTGCCGCGCCAGTTCCGCGATGCGCTCGTGCTTGTTCACGCGCACACTTTAAGTCGAAAACAAAAATGTGCAACTCCGCTGGCGTGCGAAGTGAAATTGACTTTGTCACGATACGACGGCACTCTGAATCCATGTCGAAACCCGCATTGGGACGCGGCTTGGGCGCACTTTTGTCCGGCAGTCCCGCCACCATGACCACCGCTCCGGCGGCGGCCATGCCCGCCAGCGCGCCCGCTCCCCTGCCCGATGCGCGCGACCGCGTCCGGCGCGTGCCGCTCGACCGCATTCGTCCGTCCGCGATGCAGCCGCGCAAGAATTTTTCCGACGACGCGCTGAAGGAACTCGCCGATTCCATCCGCGAACAAGGCATCGTGCAGCCGCTAATCGTGCGCGAGCGCGGCGGATTTTTTGAACTCATCGCCGGCGAGCGCCGTTGGCGCGCGTCGCAGTTGCTGAAGTTGCCGGAAGTTCCAGTCATCGTTCGCGAGGCCGACGACCGCGCGGTGCTGGAACTGGCACTCATCGAAAATTTGCAACGCGAAAACCTGAACGCCATCGAAGAGGCGCTCGGCTATTCGCAGCTCGCGGAACAGTTTCAACTCACACAGGAGCAAATTGCCGTCAAGGTCGGCAAGAGCCGCGCCGCCGTGGCGAACGCGACGCGCCTGCTGAAATTGCCGTTGTCCGTGCAAGGTTATGTGCGCGAAGGCCGGCTGTCGGTCGGTCATGCCAAGGTGATTCTCGGCTTGAGCGACGAGCGGCAGCAAATCATAGCCACCGAACGCGCGCTCAAGGACGGCTTGAACGTGCGCCAAACGGAAGGGTTAATCGCTAAGTTGTCGGCACGCGGCGGCAAAATCACCAGCGAGACAGCTAAGACCAAAGTCATCGTGCCGATTGATTCCAACATCGGCCGGCTTGAGGAAAAATTGCGCGAACAGTTCGGCACGAAGGTGCAATTGAAATACGCGCACGGCAAAGGCGCGGTGGAAATTTCCTTCTTCAGCGACGACGAGTTGCAAAGTGTGTTGGAAAAACTCGGCGTTAACGCCGATTGATCTGCGATTTATCCTTTTCCATTCGATAAAATGATTTTAGAAATTGTCAAATACGGCCATCCCGTGCTGCGCAAAAAAGGCGAGCGCATCGAAACCATCACGCCGGAAATCAAAAAGCTCATCGCCGACATGTTTGAGACGATGGAAGCGAGCCACGGCGTCGGCCTCGCAGCGCAACAGGTGGGCGTGGCGAAGCAGCTCACGGTGATTGATGTGCGCGGGGTAACGGACCGGCCTTCGACTTTGGAAATTAACGGCAAGCCAGCGGAAGTTGCCAGCATCATGCCACTCGTGCTGATCAATCCCGTCGTCACGCCCGCCGGCGAACCGGCAACCGGCGGCGAAGGCTGCTTGAGTTTCCCGGAAATTTTCGCGGAGATTACGCGACCCGGCACCGTGGATGTTTCGGCGCTGGATGCGAAGGGCAAACCGATTTCTTTCCGCTGCGGCGGCTTGCTGGCGCGCGCCGTTCAACACGAGACGGATCACCTGAACGGATTGCTGTTCATTGACCGCATGGACAAAAAGACCAAAGCGGAATTGCAGCCGGAACTCGACGATTTGCAAGCGGCCACGAAAAAAGTGCTGGCGAAAAAGTAAAGCGCTGACCACTGCTCCAGCAGTTCACATTTATTGGCAAATGCGCCCCGGTTTTTGGTAAATCCGCCACCGTCCCTTGGTTTTCCCCAAACCGCTGATAAGGTTTGGGTATGAGCACAAACCCTTTCTCCAGCAAGGCTGATGATTCGTCAGCGGCGCGCCAGCCTGACCGCACTGCCTGGCTCAAGGGCGGCAGGGCCGAATGCCAGATGTCTCCGCACAAGCCGCTCGGCACGGCGTCACGAATCATCCTGCTCGGCGCACCCGGCGTCGGCAAAGGCACGCAGGCGGATTTGCTCTGCCACCGGCTGGGTGCCTGCCATCTCTCAACCGCCGATATTTTCCGCACCCTCAAATGCGCTGATGATAAAGAGCTTTCCCCGGCAATGCACAATGCCATTGACCACCTGAAACGCGGCGAACTCGTCCCCGACGAAACCGTGCTCAACCTAGTCGGCGAGCGTCTGCGCTGTCTGAAATGTTCCGGCGGATTTTTGCTCGATGGTTTTCCGCGCACCGTCGCCCAAGCCAAGGCGCTGGGACAATTGCTCGAGACCCACAACATCAAATTAACGGCTGTTTTCAACTACGAACTGCCCGTGGAAAAACTGGTGGCGCGCCTTTCCGGTCGGCGCACCTGCGCGAATTGCAAGACGGCCTACCATCTCACCACGAGACCCCCAAAGTTTTCCGACCTCTGCGACCGGTGCGGTGGAAAATTATTCCAACGCGAGGACGACCGACCGGAAGCCGTGCGGGTGCGGTTGGCGGCCTACCAAAAAGCCGTGCAACCGCTGCTGGATTTTTACCAGCAGTGCGGACTTCTGTTTAACATCAGCGCCGAAGGTTCGGCCGAAGAAGTTTTCCAACGCACGCGCTTGACGGCGCTCGCCGCTTAATCGAAAAGCGGCGCGGACACGGCAAATAAAACTTTCTCAAGAAAGTTCTTTCCACCGGACCGGAGAATAATAAATTTGCGCCAGGTGACGGCGGCGAGAAAATTACCAGATTGGTGCGGCGCGGCGGTGCGGCTGATTTATCCGGAAATCTGCCAGCTTTGCAAAAAGGAACGCGCGTCCGCCCGTGCGGGATTGGTCTGCGGCAAATGCTGGTCGCGCGTTCGCTTCATCCGCCCGCCGTTCTGCGAGCGCTGCGGCCTGCCGTTTGAAGGGGAAATCACTACCAATTTTGTCTGCACGAACTGCCATGACTTGAAGCTGCATTTTACTTCCGCGCGCTCGGCGGTGGTGGCGAAAACGGTCGTGCTGGAGGCCATTCACCAATTCAAATACAGCCGGGCACTGTGGTTTGAACCGTTCCTCGCCGACCTGCTCGTGCGCGCAGCGGCGCCTGTGCTGCAAAGCGAGCGCTGGGATTTCATCATGCCGGTGCCGTTGCATCCGCTCAAATTGCGCGAGCGGGAATTCAATCAGGCCGCTGTCCTCGCCGCGCATTTGAGTCGGGCAACGCAAATTCCGCTAGCGGAAAAATTTCTCCGCCGCGTCCATGCCACCGCCACGCAAACCCTGCTCTCGCGAGAAAAGCGCGCGGCCAACATGAAAAACGCCTTTGCCGTCCGGCGCGGCGTGACGCTCGCCGGAAAAAGAATTGTGCTGGTGGACGACGTGTTCACCACCGGCGCGACGACGAATATGTGCGCGCAAGCCTTGCGGATGTCGGGTGCCGACGCGGTATGCGTCTGGACAGTTGCACGCGGGCTGTGAATTTCGTAGTATCTGGCGTTCATGGATACCACTTCGTTTTTGAAGAAAACCATCAGCGGCGTCACGCAAGTCGAACCCGCGTTGACTCCGCCGACGGCGGGCGGCGCGCAGGCAACTTTCGCCAAGAAGCCAAAGCTCGATTCCGCCAAATCGAAGACGCGGAAACGCGAGATTCCCGAGGGGCTGTGGACCAAATGCCCATCGTGCGCGTCCATGATTTTTGATAAGGAATTGGACGAAAATCTTCAAGTTTGCCCCAAGTGCGAACACCATTTCCCCATTGGCTCGCGCGAGCGAATTCATTCGCTCGTCGAGACCTGTTCGTTTGAGGAAATGGACGCCGAGATGGCCAGCGTGGACGTGCTCGGCTTCAAGGGAGTGGCCACTTACAAATCCAAACTCGACGCGCTGAAAAAGAAGAGCACCTTGAAAGACGCGGTCGTCACCGGCATCGGCAAAATGGGCGCACACACGGTCGCGCTCGGCGTGATGGATTTTAATTTCCTTGGCGGCTCAATGGGTTCGGTCGTCGGCGAAAAATTGACCCGCCTCATCGAACGCGGCACGGAAGGCGGCTGGCCGGTCATCATTATTTCCACCAGCGGCGGCGCGCGGATGTATGAAGGAATGTTCAGCCTGATGCAGATGGCAAAAACTTCCGCCGCGCTCGCCTATCACGCGCAGCGCAAGCTGCCTTACATCAGCATCCTCGTGAATCCCGATTACGCCGGCGTCATGGCCAGCTACGCGAGCCTAGGCGATTTGATTCTCGCCGAACCGAAGGCGATGATTGGTTTTGCCGGCCCGCGCGTCATCAAGGACACGACGCAGGCGGAATTGCCGCCGGGTTTTCAAACCTCGGAATTTCTCCTCGATCATGGCCTGATTGACGCCATCGTTCCCCGCAAGGAAATGAAGGCGCAACTCGTCAAATACCTCGACTATCTGGCCAGCGGGAAGAAGTAACCATCCTTTTCTGCTAATAAATACCGTTTTCATTCCCGCCAAGATTGCGGGAACAACATACTTTGGCACTTTTCGGCAGCTCAATCCCAGCGCTCGTCCACTTCCACCAAGTTGCGGGTTTCGGCTTCGCGGAACATTTCTTCCAGCAGCCGGCTAACATGCGTTGACCGGAAGGCGACTTCCCGCATGACTTCTTCGGGGCTTTCCCGCAGAGACCGCCCGCCGAACTCCATCGCCAGCAAATGCGCGTGCAGGACGGCATGGGCACCGCTGCCACTCATGGGTTGCACGGTCGGATTCATAATCAACCATTGAGCCAATTTTGAAAATTTGCAAGGGGTAATTTTCATCAGCCCAAACCCGGCAGAACGCCGCGCGGCGGCTGCAAATTGCATTGACCCGCGCGCGATAAAATTTAATTTGCCTGACATGAATCACTCCCCCGGTTTTCTTAAACTCGTCGGCGACGCCAAAAAATCCGTCAACGAAATCAGTGTGGCCGAGGCCCGCGCCAAACTTGCCACCAACCCCAAGGCCGTGTTGCTGGACGTGCGCGAAGATTCCGAATGGAACGCCGGCCACGCGGTGGAAGCCGTGCATCTGGGCAAAGGCATTTTAGAACGCGACCTGGAAAAGCTCTATCCTGACCCGCAGACGGAAATCATCATGTATTGCGGCGGCGGTTTCCGTTCTGCGCTGACCTGCGACGCCGCGCAACGGATGGGCTATAAAAAAGTCCACTCTGTCATCGGCGGCTACAAGGGCATGGTCGCGGCTGACTGGCCGATGAAAAAGTGATAGGGGAAATTATTTTTGCAGCGCCGGCGAATTGCGGATGCTGATGCCGGTGACATTGTCCGCAAACACCGCCGCTGTTCCACCCTCGGCGACTTGCGGTTTGAAGTTATCAATCTCCAATCCTTGAATATCCGCAAAGGAAGCCGCCGGTCGGAAATCCTTCGCCGCGAAACTAACGGTGATATTGGCCAGCTCCAATCCCTTGACGTGGCGGGCATAAACTCCGTAGGCCGGCAGCGTGCCGATCTTGCTCGGCTCGGGATATCCGGTGCCGAGTTCCTTGGGGTTGATTGCGGCGTCTTCCGCCGTGCCGCCACCTTGGCTGATGAGCCGGATGTTTTCCAGCCGCACGCCCTCGATGGGCTGCTCGGGCAAACCCATGATTTGAATACCGTTCAGCTTGCCCACGCCGTCGGCGATGACATTCGAGATCAAAATATTTCTCATCCGACTGTTGGTCGTGACGTTGGGCGCACGGTTGCGTTTGCCGGTGGTGAGGTAAATCGCGTAATCCACGACCTCCGTCATCGTCAGATTATTCACGGTGATGTTCTCCAAAATACCGCCGTCCACTTCTTCGAGGGCGAAGCCACGGCAACTCCGGAAGGTGCAGTTGGCCACGGTGCAATTGCGGAAACCGCCGCTCGACTCCGTTCCAAACTTGATACGGCCATTGCCGTGTTTCGCGGGTTTCATCGTGCCGTCAATCAAGGTGCCTTCGATGAACCCGGACACCTGGCAGTTGACGATGTTGAGATTTTCCGTGACGCGCGCCTCGCCCAACGCATAGGTGCTTTTCGGACAAATTCCGTCGTCGCCCGGTGAATTCACCCGACAATTCGAAACCATGGTGTTCCGGCAGCAATCAATGTCGATGCCGTCCCGGTTGGTGTCGATGGTGACATTGTCGATTGTCAGGTTGTCGCAACCAGTAACGAGAATCGCGAAATGCCCGCCGTGGACAATTGTCACATCGCGGATGAGGACATTCCGGCACAGTTTGAGGGCGATGGATTTGTTACCGATTCTCACCGGTGGATTGGTTTTCCAATCGGGATTCTTATTGGGAGTCCTAAAATGCTTGTAGCCGCACATCTTATCGAGAATCGCCGCACCGCTCACAAGCCCTCCACCGTTAATAACGCCGTGGCCGGTAATGAAAACATTCGTCAGATTTTCACCCCAGACGAGGCTGTTATGAAAATAAGTGTGTCCGCCGTCCTGATAGGCGACGCCCGAAAAGACTTCTGTTTCATCGTAAGCATTTAACTTCTGCGGGGCACCGAGAATCGTCGCCCCGGCATCAATGAGCAGATGGATATTGCTCTGCAGATGAATCGAGCCACTTAAATAAGTTCCCGCCGGCACCAGCACCGTTCCACCACCCGCTTCGGCGGCGGCGTTGATCGCCTTGTTAATCGCCGGACTATCGAGATTTTCACCGTCGCCGACCGCGCCGTAGGTGCGGACATTGAAATAATTTGGGGTGGACGTTTCGGCGGCGTTCAAAATTCCACAGACGCAGAGGATCAAGGCGGTTAGTTTCAAGGCGGTTAAATCGTGGTTTTAAAATTTGGGGATGCGGTAATTATGACGAAAGCTGGGCGCGGGCGGCTACAAAAAAAATTTAAACATTAGCGGCGCGCGCTTTGGCTCGACAACAGGTGGCGCGTGCGGCAGAATTTTTATGTCAGGGCCTGTGGAGTGTGGACTTACGAACCCCGCCAGGGCCGGAAGGCAGCAACGGCAGTATGCTTTGCAATTGCCGCAGTCACCCTGGCACTTTTTCCCCGCCGCCCGAATGAAGAAGTGAGAATTTAGAATGATGAAGTAAATCCAGTTCGCTCCCGCCACACAAATTTTGTTTCTTCATTCATAATTCTTCATTCATAATTCCGCCATGTCCTACCAGGTCATCGCCCGCAAATACCGCCCGCAGCGTTTCGCCGACGTTGTCGGTCAGGAGCACGTCACGCAGACGCTCGCCAACGCCATCGCGCAGAAGCGCATTGCCCACGCGTATCTGTTTTGCGGACCGCGCGGCACCGGCAAGACCACCATCGCGCGTATCTTTGCCAAGGCGCTGAACTGCACCGGCGGCCCGAAAATTGATTTTGACGACAACGACACCCGCGTGCAGGAAATCACCGACGGCCGTGCGCTCGACGTTTTGGAAATTGACGGCGCGAGCAACAACGGCGTCGAGCAGGTGCGCGAACTGCGCGAGACTTGCAAATATTCGCCCGCTAATTCGCAGTTCAAAATTTACATCATTGACGAAGTTCACATGCTCTCGACAGCGGCATTCAACGCGTTGCTGAAAACTTTGGAAGAGCCGCCCGCACATGTGAAGTTCATGTTCGCGACGACCGATCCGGAAAAAGTTCTGCCGACGATTCTCTCGCGCTGCCAGCGGTTTGATCTGCGCCGGATTCCGAGCGCGCTCATCACCAAACATCTTGCGGAAATTGCCGACAAGGAAAAGGTCAAGATTGACGCCGCCGCGCTGCACGCTATCGCACGCGGTGCTGACGGCGGAATGCGCGACGCCGAATCCACGCTCGACCAGCTCATCAGCTTTTGCGGCAACAAAATCGAGGAAGCCGATGTGCTCTCGATGTTCGGTTTGGCGGCGCAAAATCAGATTTTGAAATTGAGTCATGCCGTGCTGGCCGGCGAAATCCAGACCGCGCTCACGCAACTCGATGAACTCGCTCGCGGCGGCAAAGACCTTGGCCGGCTGCTCGGCGATCTGCTAAATCATTTCCGCAACCTGCTGATTTATCAGGTTTCCAAGGGCGACTTGAAGCTCCTCGAAGCGTCCGAAGCGGAAGTTTCCGCTTTGAAGGAACAGTCCGCGCTCGCCACGACCGATGCGTTCACGCGCGTGCTGGAAGTGTTCGCTGACGCCGAACTCCGCCTGCGCGACGCCGCGTCGAAAAAGATTTTGCTCGAAGTTACGTTGCTCCGCGCCATCGAGGCCCGCAACGCGCTGTCGCTCGACGCCGTGCTGAAACAGCTCAACCAATTGCGCACCAGTTCACTATCAAACAACGCTGGCACCACCACCGCAAACCCAATGGGGTCGCGCGAAGCTCGCGAAGGTGGCGAAGGAAAGCCAAGCCTTGCTCCGCCTTCGCCACCTTCGCGTCCGTCGCGCGACATCGCCGCGCCCACGCCGCCGCCGGTTGCCGCCACGCCTATATACGCGGGGAATTTGCCGGAGCTTTGGTCGCAACTCGTCGATGCCGTTGGCCGCGCCAGCACGTTCACGCGCAGTTATCTTTTGAACGCGCATCCGGTTTCGTTTGAAAAAAGTATTTTTGTCATCGGGTTCGATCCGGAGTTTGAAGATTACCTAGGTCTCGTGGACAATTCGCGCAATCACACGCTGCTCGCCACCAAGCTGGCGGAACTCGGTCACCACGGTGCAATGATTCGGTTTGTCAAAGCCGATGCACCTGCTGGTTGGGTGCGCCCGGTTGCGACTACACCCACCGCTTCGCCCGCGCCGGTCACCGCCAAAGTTGCGCCCACGGCAACCGCGCCCAAGCCGGCCGAAGTTTCGCCGGTGCCCGCTTCAGAAAAAAAATCCACGCCGGTGGCCTTCAATAAGGATGATTTCAAGAACGATCCGCTCATCAAAAAAGCGCTGGAAATTTTCAAAGGCACCATTGTCGAAGTGCGCGCCTGATTCCGAACTGAAAATTAAAAACTCAAAACTTAAAACAAACAAACCATGTCACTCGGCAAACTCATGAAACAGGCTGCGAAAATGCAGCAGCAGATGGAACAAATTCAGGCGCAGCTCGCCACGCGCACGGTTGAGGCCACCAGCGGCGGCGGCGCGGTGAAAGTTATCGCCAAATGCGATGGCACGATTGCGTCCATCAAGATTGACCCGCAGGCGCTGAATCCAGCCGACGCGCAAATCGTCGAGGACATGATTCTCACCGCCGCCAACCAAGCACTCGGCCAGGCCAAGGAAATTTCCAATTCCGAAATGGGTAAGGTCACGGCGGGCTTGAGTTTGCCCGGAATGTGAACGTTGTGGGCGGCGCCTGTGAGCGTCGCCTTTCGGCGGTCAACAAACCGCCGCTACAAAAATGCCGCTTCCTGAACCCATCATTGCCCTGACCGCCGCGCTGGCGAAGCTGCCCGGCATCGGGCCGCGTTCCGCCGAACGCGTGGCATTGCATATCGTTCAAGCTGATTCTGCGACGGTTAAACATCTCGCCGAAACTATTCTCTCTGCTCGCGAACGCATCCGCTTTTGCGACACCTGCGGCGCACTCACGGAAGTTTCCCCCTGCTCTACCTGCACCGATTCGCGCCGTGATGGTTTGCTGATATGCGTCGTGGAACGAGCGGTGGATATTTTGAGCATCGAACGCTCGGGAACTTATCGCGGCAAGTTTCATGTGCTCGGCGGCAAGATTTCTCCGCTCGACGGCGTGGAGCCGGATGATTTGCGTATCATCGAACTGGAAAAACGTCTGGGCAATGAGCCGGTCAGAGAAATCATCATTGCGCTCGGCACCGACGTGGAAGGCGATGCGACCAGCAATTATCTTGCGAAAAGACTGGTGCGAGCCGGATTGAAAATATCACGCATCGGCTTCGGCCTGCCGGCCGGCAGCGGTTTGGAATTTGCTGATGAACTCACGCTCAACCGTGCGCTCGAAGGCCGCCGGGAAATGGTTTGAAATTGCGAATTGCAAATGACGAACCGCCGGCGACTCTATTTCTATTCGCAACGCGAAATTCGCAATTCGTAATTTTATGGCTCCCGTCTTCATCTTCGACCTCGGCAAAGTGCTGGTGGATTTTGATTATTCCATCGCCGCGCGCAAAATCGCCGCGCGCAGCGCCAGCGCACCGGCGGATTTGCACGCCTTTCTCGGCAGTTCGCCGCTGCTGGTGGAATATGAATCCGGCCGGCTGACGCGCCAGGGTTTTTATCAGGCGGTCAGCGCGGCCATCGGTTTTCACGGCGACCTGACCGAGTTTGGCAGTTTTTTTGCGGACATCTTTTCCGAGATGCCGGAGACGATTGCCTTGCACGCAGAATTGCGGCGGCGCGGATTCAAAACCTTCATTTTTTCCAACACGAACGACCTCGCCATCGAGCACGTCCGGCGCAATTTTCCATTCTTTGGCGGCTTTGATGGCTACCTGTTTTCATACGAAGTGGGAGCGATGAAACCACAGCCGGAAATTTACGCGGCGATGGAGAAAATGTGCGGACGCTCCGGCGCGGATTTGATTTATCTCGATGACCGAGCCGAAAATATTGCCGCCGGAGCCGCACGCGGCTGGCGGGCCATTCTGCACGAATCACCCGCAAAGACGCGAATGGCATTGTCCAGCCTGATTCAGTTTTAATTGTCAGCCACCGGCAAATCCTGCTCGACGCTGCCACCGGACACGGTTAATTTTTTGTCATGTCAAAGGAATTGCACGGTGCTCACGCAGGCCACCACGCCCCGCATCAGAAAATCAATCTCCGCCGTCCCGACGTGATGGAGGCGGTTTCAGCTCAAGTGCTATCGCACTATCGCAGTGAAATCGTCGAGAGCATTCGCGCCAACGGCGGCGTGCTTTCAGCGGGCGGCCTCACGGTGAAGCTGGCGAAGGAATTCGGCTTTTGCTACGGCGTGGAGCGTGCGATTGATCTCGCCTATGCCGCGCGAAAATATTTTTCCGAGGTGTCGCCGCAGACGCCGATTTATCTACTCGGCGAAATCATCCACAACCCGGAGGTGAACGACCAAATCAGCAAAATGGGCATCAAAATTATTGCGCCGAAGCCGACTGACGAAGAAGTGGCGCAGTTGGAATCCGGCGATGTCGTCATCATTCCCGCTTTCGGCACCGAGGTCAGCACGCGCAAAAAACTGGAGACCAAAGGCTGCGTTTTGGTGGACACCACCTGCGGCGACGTGATGAGCGTGTGGAAACGCGTCCGCCAATACTCGAAGGAAAACGTCACGAGCATCATCCACGGCAAAGCCAAACACGAGGAAACCAAGGCCACCACGTCGCAGGCGCGCGCCTACGGCAGCGGCCACTATCTCGTCGTCTATAATCTCGCGGAAACCGATTATGTTTGTAACTACATTCTCAACGGCGGCGATAAGCATGAGTTTCTGAAAAAATTTGAAGGCGCATATTCCGCCGGCTTCGATCCTGATTTGCATTTGCATGCGGTGGGCGTGGCGAACCAGACCACGATGTTGCGCGGCGAAACGGAGGAGGTGCAGCGCCGGTTCAAAGCCGTCATGGAGAAAAAACACGGCGCGGATAGCATCGGCAGTCATTTCCGTTTCTTCGACACGATTTGCGGCGCGACGCAGGATCGGCAGGATGCGTTGGAAAAAATGCTGTTGAATCCACCCAATCTGTTGATCGTCGTCGGCGGCTACAATTCTTCCAACACGTCGCACCTCGCGGAAATGGGCGAAGCCAAGCTGCCGACTTACTTCATCAAAAATGCGGCGAAGATGGAGTCCGACAAGCTAATCCGTCATTACAACCAGCACAAAAAAGAGGAAGTGGAGACGTGCGACTGGTTGCCCGCTGGCGACATCACCGTCGGCATCACCGCCGGGGCGAGCTGCCCGAACAATTTGATTGAGGACACACTTCGTCGCCTGTTTGAACTGCGCGGCATCTCGGTGCAAGAGCTGTTGAAGAAATAATTTCAGCCCATGCCGCGCACCCGCCAGGAACTTGAGCAACTGGAACGCCAGATTCTCGCGCCTTACGCCCAGTTCAGCGGCGACACACGCGGGCGCAAATATCCCGAACCCCCGCCCAGTTGGCGCACGCAATACCAGCGCGACCGTGACCGCGTCATCCACTCGCGCGCCTTTCGCCGGCTGGAATACAAGACGCAGGTTTTTCTCAACGGCAGCGGCGACCATCTCCGCACGCGCCTGACGCACACGATTGAAGTTGCCTCCATTTCCCGCAACATCGCCAGCGCGCTCAAACTCAATACCGACCTGACGGAAACCATTGCACTCGCACACGACCTAGGCCATTCACCCTTTGGCCACAAGGGGGAAACTGCACTGGCAAGATTGATGAAAGGTCACGGCGGCTTTGAACACAACCGGCACAGCCTCCGTATCGTTGAGGATCTGGAGGAAAAATATCCCAAATTTTCCGGCTTAAACCTTTCCTGGGAAGTCCTCGAAGGTTTGGCAAAACATCAAACGGCTTATGATCATCCCGGTCGCCGCGCGGGTTTTGATGCCAAGAATTCCTCGCTCGAAGCGCAGGTCGCCAATCTATCGGATGAAATCACTTATTACAGCCACGACCTCGATGACGGCCTCGACTCCGGGTTGCTATCGGAACAACATCTGACCAAAAATGTCCGCGTCTGGGCGCAGGCCACGCGCGCCGTGAAAAAAGAATACGGCGTTTTGCCGGACGAATGCCGGCGCTACTTCATCATTCGCACAATTATTGACCTACAAATTCGCGACGTGGTGGAGAACAGCGAGCAGCTCATCGCCGCCGCCGGCGTGAATTCTGCCGACGATGTGCGGCGGTTTCCGAAGGCGCTGATTCAATACAGCCCGGAGCGGCGGAGGCTGAATCTGCAGCTGCGCGATTATCTTTACAAAAATCTCTACTTCAACCCCGTGGTGCATCAACCCAACCTGCGCGCGGTGAAAATGTTGGAGCAACTGTTTCACTACCACCTGAAGCATCCGAAGGAGATCGGCGACAGTTCCCGGAAACGGATCAAAAAAATCGGCCTCCATCGCGCCGTGTGCGATTATCTTGCCGGCATGACCGACCGCTACGCCATCAGCGAATGCGAACGAATTTTCGGTGAGAAAATTAAAGTCGTGTAACCGTTTCGTCTGCCGCCAGTGCCGCCAGCAATTCCAACACTGTTTTTTCCTGCCCCGGCAGAATCAATTCCGGCGAAATCTCTCTCAACGGCTGTAGCACAAACTGTCGCAGATGCGCGCGCGGATGCGGCAGAATCAGCTCCAGTGTATTTCGGGTTTCATTCCCAAACGAGATCAAATCCAAGTCCAATGGGCGCGGTTCATTGACAATTGATTTTGGCTGTCGGCCAAATTCTTTTTCCAGTTCTCGCAATTTTTTAAGCAACGATTCCGGACTTTCACCTGGCAAAGGAACCAGTCCGGCCACCGCGTTCACAAACCGCGGCGAACCCGGCGGACAATCCACCGGCGTGGTTTGCCAGAGGGAAGATTTATGAATCGGTCCGGCGGAAAGTTCCTGTAGTCGCTCAAATGCTTGAAGAATGATTTGTCGCGAGTCGCCGAGGTTGGAACCAAGTGCGATGAAAGCAAGATTTGAAAACTCCGCACTCCGCACTCCACACTCCGCGCTCATTTCAGTCCGAGCACGTCCTGCATATCGTAGATGCCGGGCTTCTGTGTCACGACCCATTGCGCCGCCCGCAACGCGCCGTTGGCAAAGGTGTCGCGGCTGGACGCCTTGTGCGTCAACTCCACACGCTCACCAATGTTAGCAAAAACAACCGTGTGATCACCCACCACGTCGCCGCCACGGATTGAGTGCACGCCGATCTCGCTTTGTGTGCGTTCGCCAACAATGCCGTTGCGACCGTGCCGCGCCGCTTCGTTCAACTTTAGCTTGCGCACGTCCGCGAGAATCTCCGCGAGCGTCTTGGCTGTGCCGCTGGGCGCGTCTTTCTTCAAGCGATGGTGCATCTCGATAACTTCGAGGTCGAAGTCGGGGCCAAGAATCTCCGCCGCCTTGCGCGTGAGCCAGAAGAGTGTGTTGACGCCGGTGGAAAAATTTGACGCCCAAACCATCGGAATTTCCTTGGCCAACCGGCGGATTTCAAACGTGTCCGTATCCGAATGTCCGGTGGTGCCGATGACCAAAGCCTTTTTGTTTTTCGCACAAAGCGCTGCCACGCTCGCCGTTGCTGCGTGGAAACTGAAATCAATCACCACGTCGGCATTGCCAATGACAGCAGCGAGATCGTCGCCCGCATCCACTTTGCCAACGAGTTGGAGTCCGCGATGTTGCGGCGCGCAATTAACGAGCGCCTGCCCCATGCGGCCTTTGTAGCCGTTGATAATGACTTTAATCATAGGATTCCGCACGCCTTCAGCGTCGTCTTGAGTTTGGCGCGATTGGCGGCGCTCATCGACACGAGCGGCAGGCGGTATTCCTCGGTGATTTCTCCGCGCATGGCCAGCGCGGCCTTCACGGGAACCGGATTCGTTTCCACAAACAAATCCTTGAACACTGGATAAAATTTCGCGTGCAATTGCGCTGCCTTCTTGACATTACCACGCGCAAAGGCCTTGACCATCTGCGACACTTCGCGGGGAATGACGTTGGACGCCACGCTGATGACGCCCTGCGCACCGACCGACATGAACGGCAGCGTCAGCGAATCGTCGCCGGACAAAATCTCAAACTTCGGCCCCAGCGCCGCGCGCAATTGGGAAACGCGGTCGCAACTGCCGCCGGCTTCCTTGATGCCGATGATGTTTTTGCAATCGGCAGCGAGACGTTTCACCGTTTCCACAGCGATCTCGATACCACAGCGGCTGGGAATGCTGTAAAGGATAATGGGCAGCTTCGTATTTTTCGCGATGGCCTTGAAATGTTGATACAAACCTTCCTGCGACGGCTTGTTGTAATACGGCGCGACCTGCAACGAACCGTCCGCGCCGACGCGTTCGGCTTCCTGCGTAAGAAAAATTGCTTCGGTAGTAGAATTCGCGCCCGTGCCAGCCAGCACCTTGATCTTGCCCGCCGCATATTTCACCGCCAATTCGACGATGCGGATGTGCTCATCGTAATCCACCGTGGGCGATTCGCCCGTGGTGCCGACGGGCACGATGCCATCCACGCCGCCCTTGATCTGATTTTTAATCAGGCGGATCAGCGCGGGTTCGTCCAGTTGACCGTTTTTAAACGGGGTGACAATTGCGGTGTAGGTGCCGGTGAACATGATTTTAATTCAGGCAGGAAAAATAGCCGAAAATCACGTTTTGGCGAGAATGAATTTTCCCTCACACCAAAAAGAAAACCCCGCACGGTGATGCGGGGTCTGAATTAAAAGCGCAAATCAATATACCACTTTGTTCAGCGGATACTCAATGATGCCTTCGGCTCCGGCGGCTTTGAGTTGCGGGATGAGTTCGCGCACAATCTTCTCGTCAATGATCGTTTCCACCGCCACCCAGCCTTTTAGGGAAAGATTGGCAATCGTGGGATTACGCAGCGCCGGCAAATCGGCCAGCAACTTGGCGAGATTTTTTTCGGCAATATTCATCTTCAAGCCGACGAGCGCCTCGGCGTCGAGCGCGCCTTTGAGGAGCAGCGCCATCGTCTCGATTTTCCGGCGTTTCCATGGATTTTTCCACGCGTCCAAGTTCGCGATGAGGCGCGGGGTGGAACTGAGGAGTTCATCCACGATGCGCAGCTTGTTCGCGCGCAGCGAGGAACCGGTCTCGGTCACGTCCACGATGGCATCCACCAATTCGTGCGCCTTGGTTTCGGTCGCGCCCCACGAAAATTCCACCTCTGCCTTCACGCCGTTCTTTTTGAGATAGCGTTTGGTCAGATTGACCACTTCGGTGGCAATGCGTTTGCCCTGCAAATCTTTCACGGATTTCACCGGCGAATTTTCCGGCACGCACAACACCCAGCGCGCGGGGCGGCGGGAAACTTTGCTGAACAGAAATTCGCCGACTT
>CAIOUK010000015.1 GCA_903861445.1 uncultured Verrucomicrobia subdivision 3 bacterium | reverse complement strand
GTCAATGATTTTGCCTTTGCCTTCGTCACCCCACTGGGCGCCGACCAGAATTGTGTTTGCCATAAAGTTTTTGCGAGCCGCGCCGCGCGGAACAATAAAAATCCCCGGACGGAAATCCGGGGCAAAGCGGCGGGGTCTTTGCCGGAAGAAAGTAGAAAATGCCTCCGCCGCTGTCAATTCGCCTTTGTGAAGATCTGCGCCGACGCCCGCGGCTATCTTCATACTCGCGTTTAGCCGAAAACCGGCTTGCAAACACCTACCGCTGTGTGCCTAATAAACAAATAGGCAATCTCCATTTCGGCAAAACTAAATATTTTCAAAACCCAGCCACTAAAACCGCCGAAGCCTTGAGTTGCATCGCACACCCGCGCAAGTGCCAAAAGCATTCAAACGAGTTTGGCCACGACCATGAATAGTAAAATTCTTCACAGCTTCCGCATCCTTGAGCTAGAGCCAGATGCTTCATTAGACCAAGTAAAAAAAGCTTGGCGGCAACTTGCCAAGGTGTGGCATCCCGATTTATTTCCAAATAATTCCGAGTTACAGCATAAGGCTCAAGAAAAGCTCAAGGCCATTAACAATGCCTACGAGATCCTTGAGGAATATTTCAAATCGGGCGGGGATCACCAGTTCGAGGATTCGTCAGAACAAGCCGCTAATAATAGCACCGAACAGGAAAACGACCCACCGCAAGATGATTTGCGCGGTGAACCACAGCCTAAAAAATCCCGTCAACTAATCATATTACTGCTATCAGTGATAGCGCTATTGATACTGGTGATTGTTGTCATTCTGGTTAAAAACCGAGCGGATGTGACAAATAAAACGGCAACTGGCAGAAGCCCAGTCACGACAAAATTGTCTAACCTTTCGGAAACTGATAAGGCGGACGTTGCCAGCCAGAAAACAGAAATAAAAACCCAAGCACCGACAAACCAACTGGTGCAAATTATTCCCGTTGAAGACAAGTTTCTCCCAAGTGAGACAAATGTCGGCAAGGTTTATACGCCGCCTGTGATTACACAGCAGCCAAAAAATCAATCAGCGTATGTTGGGGCAAACGTCACATTTAAGGTTGCGGTTTCCGGCACTGGACCATTCAGCTACCAATGGCAATTCAATGGCACGAATTTACCGAATGTTGGTATCATCACGACGGTGGTGGGCAATGGCAGACAAGTTTCCCTCGGTGATGGTGGTGCAGCAACCAATGCCATACTAAACTATCCATACCGTGTGGCGGTGGATGTTAGTGGCAACCTGTTCATTGCGGATTCTGGTAACCATCGTATCCGCAAGGTTTTCACCAACGGCATCATCACGACGGTGGCGGGCAATGGCTCAGCAGGTTATTTCGGTGATGGCGGTGCAGCAATCAATGCGGCTTTACACAATCCCCACGGGTTGGCGGTGGATTCCGGCAACCAGCGTATTCGCAAGGTTTCTACCAAAGGCATTATTACGACGGTGGCGGGCAATGGCACCCAAGGTTATTCTGGTGATGGCGGTGCAGCAACCGACGCGGCTTTTCGCAATCCCGCTTCCGTGGCGGTAGATACTGGCGGCAACTTGTTCATTGGGGATAATGGTAACAATCGTATCCGCAAAGTTTCCACCAACGGCATCATTACGACTGTGGTTGGCACTGGCCAAGCAGGCTATTCCGGTGATGGCGCAGCAATCTATGCGGGTTTACAAAAACCCTGCGGCGTGGCGGTGGATGCCAGTGGCAACCTTTTCTTTGCGGATTTTCACAACAATTGCATCCGCAAGGTTTCTACGAGCGGTATCATCACGACGGTGGCGGGCAATGGCACAAAAGGCTATTCCGGTGATGGCGGCGCAGCAACCAATGCCACATTAAGATATCCCAAAGATGTGGCGGTGGATGCCAATGGCAACCTGTTGATTGCTGATACTTTTAACCAGTGTATCCGTAAAGTATATTCAACCGATCAACCCAATTTGAATCTGACTTCGGTTAGAGCTGGCATGGCAGGGAATTATTCCGTGATTATTACCGGCGCTGGCGGCAGCGTTACCAGCAGCGTGGCGCGGCTCACCTTACTACCAGGCATCGCACGATAACCCGCCATTTAGCCAGAGTTTCGTCGCCCCGACTTTTGCAAATTTCCCTTTCCGTTTAATTTTCTGCCGATTAGCCTGCCGCCATGCGCGAAGCCTCAATTGATTTTCTTAAAACCCTCGTCAACACGCCCAGCCCCACCGGCCACGAAACGCGCGGTCAACGCGTCTGGCTGGATTACGCCGGCCAGTTCGCCGATGAAACTTTTTCCGATGCCTACGGCAACTGCGTCGCCGTGCTGAACAAGGGCGGCGGACCGCGCATCATGCTCGCGGCGCACGCGGACGAAATCGCGATGGCGGTGAATTATATTGATGACAACGGCTTCATCTATGTCCGGCGTATGGGCGGCATTGACGCGGCCATCACCAAGGCGCAACGCATCATCATCCACACGCGTAACGGCGCGGTCAAAGGTGTCGTCGGTAATGTCGCGCCGCATTTGATGAAGTCGGACGGCGAACCGAAACCGCCAAAGATTCACGACATTTTCATTGATATCGGCGTCAGCAGCCGCAAAGACGCGGAGAAAATTGTCCGGGTCGGCGACCCAATTACGCTGGCGGATGAATTTGATATTTTGCGCGGCGATCTCGCGGTGGCGCGCGCGTTTGACAATCGCATCGGCACGTTCGCCGTGGCCGAGGCGCTGCGGTTGCTCAAAGAATCCAAGGTGAAATTGAATTGTGAAGTCTGCGCCGTCTCGAACGTGCAGGAAGAAGTCGGCCTGCTGGGCGCGCGGCAGATCGCGTATTCGCTCAAGCCGGACATCGCGCTCGTCGTGGATGTGACGCACGCGACGGATTATCCGACCGTCAGCAAGGCGCAGCACGGCGATATTAAAGTTGGCAAAGGCCCCGCGCTCACGCACGGCGGTTGCAATCATCCCGAAGTGGTGAAGCGGTTGGAAGCCGTCGCGGCGAAGCAAAAGATTCCGCTCCAGCATGAGGCGATGTCGGCCACGAGCGGCACGGACACGGACGTGATTTTTTGGACGCGCGGCGGCATCGCCAGTGCGCTCATCAGTCTGCCGAATCGCTATATGCACTCGCCCGTCGAAGTCGTGAGCCTGAAAGATTTGGAGTTGATCCCGCAATTGATGGCGGCGTTCGTGCAATCGCTGAAAAAAGGCGAGCAGTTCAAGGTGAAAATCTAATCGCTCCGGCGGGAGAGAATTATTCTTTTGAAATCGCGCCGGTTTCCGGTCAAGATGTCCGTTCCATTTTGACATGAAACGCACGCATCATTGCAACGAACT
>CAIOUK010000014.1 GCA_903861445.1 uncultured Verrucomicrobia subdivision 3 bacterium | reverse complement strand
GGCCAATGGTAATTTTCTGGATCCGGCCAATCCGGTGCAGATCAGTTATGTGACGGTCGCGGAAAATAACAGCGATGCGTTGGGCAGCGCGCCAGTGGCGTTGCACATCATCAAGGTGGACAAAACCGAGCGGTATCGCGGTTCCATTGCGACCATCCTGTCATCCAATCCCTTTGACGAGAACATCACGCTCCGCCACACCGCCGACTTCGGCGGCAACGCCGACGATTTGGTGTTTGAATGGTGGTATCGGCCGGAGGACGGCACCACCGCGCTGCCGCCGGATCGGCAGCCTTCGCCCACGCCGTGGAAATTGTTCGCCGATCCGAGTGGTAATCAGGGTCTCGGCTTTTCTCAATTGGTGCTCAAAGGCGACCCGAGCGCGCCGCAGGTGTTGCTGGGCGACACTTGGTTTTTCCTGCGCTACCGCCACAAAAACGAGACAGTCAATGGTGTGAACTGGGAAGTGACGCAGCCCAACGGCGAGCAGCGGGATATTTTGGGCAACTATACCAACGGCATCCCGTATGACTGGATTGGTGCGGGCAATTCTTCACCGACGACGGATTTTAACGTGTTCGGCCAGCCAGATTATGTGGCTCAGCTTGCAGAAGGCTGGATCAAGCGCGTGATGACGGCGGTGAACCCGTTCGAGACGCGCATTACTGACTTCACACAAAATGCGCCGGCGGTGTATAACAGCATCATCCAGCAGCTCGGCGCGGCTTACACCGGGCCGGTGGCGCTCAATTCGGATCCAAACGTGATTCAGAACGTCGGTTTGATTCAGTTGTATCAAACAATCCTTCAGCGCGGCGAGGATTTGAGCATCAACCTGTCCACGCCGATTTGCGATGATTCCATCGCCAACGCGTTGGAATTAGCCTCCACCCGTCTCAGCGAATTTTATTTGTTGTTGGGCAACGAGGCGTATTCGGATTCCATGAATCCGGCCATCGGTTACGGCAGTGGTCCTGGCAACGATCTTTCCGGTGCCGGTCCGGGCTACGGCGCGATGGAGCCGAACATTCTCGCCTTCCAGAATCAGTTGTCCACGCGGTTGGACGAGGAACTTGGCTTGCTGCGCGGGGAGGCGGCAAACAATGGCTCGCCAGTTTTCAATCGTCTTTACTGGAATTTCACGGGTGCCGAGGGTGAGGCGGCTTATGTGATGAAATACAACATCACTGACGTCAACAACGACGGCGTCATTGACGTGAAGGACGCGATGACACTTTATCCACAGGGGCATGGCGATGCCTGGGGGCATTATCTCACCTCCGAGCGGATGGATTACGACCTGTTGCGCAATCCGTATTTCAATTGGGTGTCGCGCTCGGAATATATCAATTCCCAGAACGTGGTGATTCCGGTGGATTATTTGGACGAGCGCAACTTCGCCAAGGTTGCGGCGGCCAAGGCCGCCGCCGGCGCGCAGATTCTCAGTCTCACATACCGGCAGAAATATGTGGCTGATCCGCGTGGTCAGTGGCAGGGCTATATGGACACTGATCCGGCGCAGGCGTGGGGCGTGGACGAATGGGCGCGGCGTGCCGGGCAGGGAGCGCTCTTCGATTGGGTGACGGCTAATGCCCTGCTGCCGGCAGTGCATCCGAACACCAATTACACTGGCATCCAGAAGGTGGATCGCACGACGGTGACGGATATTTCCTCTGTGGTCGCCAATTTCACGGCCATCCAGTCAACGATGGATCAGGTGGACACCGGCGACAATCCGTTGGGTTTGCACAAGGGGGCACTTTCATTCGCCGTGGATTTGACTCAGGGTAGCTTTTTTAACCAGACGTATGCCAAGGCAATTGCGGCCTTGAACAATGCCTTGTCGCAATTCAACAACGCGAACCAGTTCAACAACCTCATCCGGCAGGTGGCGTCTTCTCAGGCGGATTTGCAAAACGCGGTGCGGGATCAGGACTTGTCCTACCGCAATCAGTTGATTGAAATTTTCGGCACGCCGTATGCCGGAACCATCGGCTCGGGTAAGTTGTATCCGGCAGGTTATCAGGGGCCGGACTTGGCGCTCTACAACTACGTCAATGTCAACACGGTCAATGACAGCACTGTGCCCGCGCCCAGTTTGGCGTTGGCCAGCAGTCTGCAGAGCCAGACCGGAAGCGGTGCGAGCATATTCCAGAACCAATCCTTTGTGAGTATCAACTCCGCTACCTGGCAGCAGCAGTTTAACCTGACCATCCTCAACGGCCAGTTGAACACGCCGAATTACACCGACTTCGCTGCCGGTTCAGTGCCGACCAACCAGATGTTGCAGAATCTGCAATTGCCGGTCATGGCCAGCGGCTATTCCTATGTCGCTCCGGCGTCATGGGGTCAACGCGCTTCCACTGGAACATTGCAGAAAAATCTTGGCGACATGGTTCAGGCGCAGGCGGATCTGGCCCATGAAATCAATGTCTGGCAACAAATCTCCAGCGACATGATCAACAAGTTGACTTACATGAACCAGAAGTTTCAATGGGACAACAGCATTTATAACTTGCAGATCACCAAAGGTTCTTTGGATATCGCTTTTGACACCGCCAAAGGCGCGGCGGATCTGGCCAAGAACGTTCTCGACTATTTGAATCAAGATGAAGAGGAGGCAGGCAAGGCGGTTGCCGAAATGATTCCGACGATGACGCCGGAAGTCGGGTTGGCGGACAGCGCGGGTGACATTCTGGCGCCGGCGCGCGGTGGCATCGAGATTGCGGTGGAAGTGGCGCAGGCCGCCACCCAGGCCGGAGATATCGCCGTCCAGTCCATCGGTTTGGCGGCGGATATCGGCAAGGAAATTTCTGATTTGGCGATTGATACACAAATCAACCAAATCACAGCCAAGGAAGAATTGCTGAACAGTTTGTATGAAATCCAATCGTTGGTGAAACAGGAGGCTGACCAGCGCATCGCCGTATTCAAAGCGGTTCAAACTTTACAATCCGCCGGCGCTGACTACCGCACCACGTTGGCCAATGGCGCCCGTTTGATTCAGGAACGTTCGAACTACAACAAGCAGGTGGCCGTGCAAAACCAGCAGGCGCAATATCAAGACTTCACCTTCCGGTTTTCGCGCAACACCGCGCTGGAGCAGTATCGTTCCGCCTTTGATCTCGCTTCACGCTACGCGTATCTGGCGGCTTCGGCCTACGATTACGATTTGAATTTGAGTTCGGACGATCCCGGATCTCCACTGGACATCATGTCGGACATCATTCATCAGCGCAGCATCGGTTTCGTGGATGGCACCGGCACGCCGCAAGTGGGCGGCAAAGGCTTGGCGGAGGATCTTGCAAAACTGAATGCGAATTATCAGGTGTTGAGTTCGCGCATGGGGCTGCTCAATCCGATTCAGGAAAACGAAACGATCTCCCTGCGCTATTCTCTGTTTGAAAATACTGACTCGAATCCGACCAACCAGCCGGCCGACGATCAGGCTTGGTTCAACACCTTGGCCAACTACTACCACAGCAACTTGTGGGACGTCGCCGAATTCGCGCGCTATTGCCGGCCGTTTGCGGCTCAAGCCAACGGTCCGCAACCGGGCTTGGTCATTCCGTTCACCACCGTCATCAAGTCGGGCCAGAATTTCTTCAATAATCCGCTGGGAGCCAATCCCGACGTGTCTTACGATCCGTCGGTTTACTCCACGCGCATCGCGTCCGTGGCCGTTGGCTTCAATAATTACAACGGCTATATCAACGGCGCCAACACATCGATGTCCGCTTCGCCGCGCGTCTATCTGATTCCAGTCGGGGCCGATGTCATGACGATTCCCAACGACCCGAACTTGAACGTGCGCTATTGGAATGTTTGCGACCAGAACATCCCGCTGCCGTATCCGGCCACCAGCGCGGATTTCAGCAACCCCAACTGGCGGCCGTTCATTGACAGCGTGACTGGCAGCAGCGGCACCTTCGGTGACATCCGGCAATACTCCAGCTTCCTGGCCAATGCCAACAACAGTTACTGGTATTACATCAATAACTACACCAACTCGCCGTCCTTCCCCAGTGCGGATCAGCGGTTGATGGGGCGTTCGGTGTGGAACACGCAATGGCTGCTCATCATCCCCGGCGCGTCGTTGCTTAACGATCCGAAGGCCGGCTTGCAGGCGTTCATGAGCACTGTGGACGACATTCAACTCAACATTTCCACTTACGGATATTCCGGCGACTGATCAACCAGAGGCAAAGTCATGAAAAATTATTTCCTAAAACTCCTTCGCGTGGTCGCCGGCGGTGTGGCGCTGGGTTCGGCATTGGCCAACGCCCAAATCATCGAGCCGGACACCCTCTTCTACGGGGAAGTCATCAATCGAACCACGGCGCAGATTGACCTCATCACCAGCGGCAAACTCACTTGGACCATCGCCCGGCCGGACGGTCAGATGATTACTGTCCATACTTCCTTGGCACCGCTCAGCAACGGTCGTTACTCCTATCGCCTTTCTGTGCCCCATCAGGTGCTGACCTATGGTTTGGCAGTGGATTCCAGCCAAGTGCCGCTGTCCGCCTCGGCGGCCACCTGCACGATTGTGTCTATGATGGTGAACACCAATGCCGCCAGCATCGTCGCCCCCGGCAGCAGTTCGTTCATCGTCGGTCAGGGCTTGCGCGCTTCTACTTATCGCTTGGATTTGGAACTGACCAATCAACTCGCCAGCACCAGCGGCGACGGTATTCCCGACTGGTGGAAAGCGCTCTATGGCGTGAGTGATCCGAACGGCGTCACCTCCGCCGACGGTTTGTCCAACCTGCAAAAATATCTGATGGGCGGCACGCCTTATCAGGACAACCGGTTTCCCACTTTGCTCACCACTGAATACTGGGCTTACGCGGACGGGTTGACGGAAATTCCGCTGGCGGTGCTGGATTCCGACAGCGCCAGCACGAATATTGTTTTTACGCTGAATAGCGTTCCCGGCAACGGATATTTTTATTTGCGCAACTATACCAACGATGTGCCGCTGGGGCTCGGCAGCCAGTTCACTGTGGATGACGTGAATCGTGGTCGGCTGATTTTCGCGCACAACGGTCCCGCCGCCTATGCTGGGCCAACCAGTTTCAGTCTCGGTTTGCGCGATGAAAATCCGGCGCACGCCACCAACTATGTCGTTTGGCTCAACGTCTATCGGCCGAACTATCCCGACGCGGTGAGTCAGGCCGCGCAGGCGGCGGCCAACGCGCCGTTTGGTTTCAGTGACATCCCCGGTCTCGCGTTCGGCGAACAACAGATGCTCATCAACTATTATTTGAGCCGCGACCACGGTTATATTATCGCCGATGATTCTCGCTTCGCGATTTCCCGCACCAATCAGGCGGCGGTGGTCACGATAGACCGCGAACTGCCGCATGTCCTCGTTGGCGGTTCCGGCAACGACCGGTTGGTGGGCGGCGCGGGCAACGACATTCTTGTCGGTGGGCGTGGCAACGACGTGTTGCGCGGCAACGGCGGTTCGGATTTGTTCATCATTTCCGGTCCCAATTCCGGCAACGATACCATTGAAGATTTTTCCACCAACAACATGGACGCACTGGACATTTCCCGCGTGCTGCTCGGCTCGGCGTGGCAGCTCACGAATTACGTTCAACTCACGACGGTCGGCACGAACACCTATCTCGGCATCAATTATCAAGGCACCGGCGGCTTCACCAACATGACCATCACTCTGTTGGGTGTGCAATATTCACAGACCAACCTGCGCGCGTTGTGCGACGGCGGCTTTCTGCTCACCGGCGTCAAGGCGCTTTCGCCCAGCGTGACCATCGCGGCCACGCAACCGGCGGCCAGCGAAAACGGCCCGATGGCCGGCCAATTCACCGTGACGCGCAGCGGCTCGCTGCTGGCGGCGCTGCCGGTGAACCTGACCATTTCCGGTTCGGCAGTGAATGGCAGTAGTTATCAATTGATTGCCAGCCAAGTGACCATTCCCGCCGGCCTGCGCACCGCCACCATTGCGGTGAATCCGTATCTGACGGCCGACACGCTGCCGACAGTTGTGCAAATTGCCCTTACCGCCGGCACGGGCTATGACATCGGGGCGGCAAACTCTGCGCAAGTGACCATTGCGCCGCTCTCCGCGCAGGTGAGCATCGAGGCCGTGGCTGACGTGGCGGAAAAATCCAGCTCGACGCCGGCTATTTTCTCGGTCACACGCGGGGGCATTTTGAACAGCGCGATTTCCGTGCGCCTCGGTCTGGGCGGCACGGCATCGAGCAACTTGGATTACACTTTGACGGACGGTTCTGGTAATACAATTACGCCGTCGTTCCCGCTGCTGAACTTCGGGGTGAATCAGACGGAAGCGTTCATTTTTGTCACACCCAAATCCACGACCACCAACCTTATCGCCGGCGCGAAGTCGGTCACCATCACGCTCAAGACCAACTCGACCTATGTGGTGATGAGTCCGGGCTTCGACCGCGTGTTCCTCGTGAATCAGTTGCTGACCGGCGCGACTTGGCAGCAACAGTATTTCAACGGCACCGGTGGCAACTGGGGCGCCTTTGCCAATACCGATACCGGCAATAAGGGCATCAAGAATCTTTACCGCTACGCGTTCGGCCTGAACCCGACGAATCCGGTGGCCACGAGCGGCCTGCCCTATTATCGGGTGATCAATGGCCATCTTTGCGTCTCGTTCCGGCATCCGCTGGCCGTGACCGATTACAACTATGTGACGCAGGTGTCCGATGATTTGGTGAACTGGAGTTCGCTCTCAAGTGAGATTCAGTCATTCACGCCGCCGGACGTGAACACAAACGATCCGGAGATGATCTCCTATCGTGCCACCTCCGCTGTTGGCGGCAAGCCAAAGCAGTTCATGCGCGTCTTGTTGCAGCCGCAATAAAATATCAACGTCCCTAAAGGATGAAATTGCTTCAGCCATCATGGATTGCCGGCGCGGTTCTCGCGTTGGCGGTCGCTTTGGCCGGTTGCGGCAAAAAGCCCGCCGCCGACGTGCTCGCGCGCGTGGGCGACAAGGTGATTACGGTGGCTGACTTCAAGGCGGAATATCAGCGACGGCTGGAGTTGCACCAATCGCTCCCCGACCGGCAGGCGTTGCTTGAGCTGATGGTGGAGCGCGAGACCAGTCTCCAGCAGGCGCGCGCCGCCGAGCTGCAAAACAACGCCGAGGTCCGCCGGGCGTGCGAGGATGTGCTGCTCGGAAAATTTCGCGAGACGCAGATTGCGCCCAAGATTGCGGCGGTCAAAGTGACACCGGAAGAAGTGCAGGCGGTTTACGAGCACGACTTGGCGCATTACACCCAACCGGCCAAGGTCAAGTTGGCGATTTTATTTTTTGCCGTGGATGCCAAGGCGGACAGCAATCAGGTCGCCACCGTCGCGGCGCGCGCACGGGACGCGCAAACCAAAGCGGCCACGCTGCCAACGGAGGTTCGTGGTTTTGGTCAACTGGCGGCGGAGGGTTCGGATGACCAATTGACGCGCTATCGCGGCGGCGATGCCGGCTGGTTTGCGGACGACAGTTTGGAGACGCGCTGGCCGAAGGAAATTCTGGCCGCCGGTTTTGCGCTGAAAAATTCCGGCGCACTTTCGTCCGTGCTGCGCGGGCGGGATGGCTTTTACGTTGTGAAACAAATGGATTCACGGCCGGCGAGCGTCACGCCGCTGGCGCAAGCGCGCTCCGCGATTGAACACCGTTTGTTGGCAGCCAAGCAGCAGGCCGTTGGGCAGGCGTTGCAGTCTGCCGCGCGCGTGGCGGCCCAAGTTTCCATAGACGCGGCTTTATTGGCCACCGTTGATTATCCCAAACCCAATCCCGATAAGAACGCGCCCAACCCGCTGCCTGTTCTGTCGGTCACTCCCTAAAAATTTAGACATGAAATCCCATTCCTACTCCAAGCGCGGCATCGGTCGCCAGCTTTGCTGGTGGTTGCCGGTTTTGCTGGCCTCATTGGTTGCACTGCCGGCGCTTGCGCTGCCACCGGTGTCCATCTCCGGCACCACCGCCAACGTCGCCATAACCGACGCGCAGACGACCAATCTGTATTCCGGGGCGAGTGTCAGCGCGGGAGCCACGAATTGGGTGACCGTCTTTATCGAGTATTCGCCCACGAATCTGGGCAGCTTGGCACCGGTGGCCGGCACGGTGGTGAGCGGCACGAATCTGGTCGCCCACATCGGTCCCAACACTACGAATGCGGTGACGACGCTGTTGCAAAATTTGACGTTCACGCCCACCAATAATTACATACCCGTATCGTTCGCTTCCAACGCGGTGTTGAATGTGTATGCGATGGATGCGCTCGGCAACTATTCGTCCACTCAGACTACCGTCGTGCAAATCACGTCCCAAAATGATGCGCCCCAGTTCACCGCCACCAATTGGGCGCGTATCACCGATCAGCAGACGACCAATCCGTTCATCAACGTCTCGGTGGTGGATCCCGATAACCAAGGTTTGCAGCCGCAGACGGTCACCGTGACGCTGTCCGACACCAACGGTTTTTTGACGGTCGGAGCCAGCGGATTTGTCAGCAACAGTCTGGCCTACACGCTGACCAGTGTGACGCCGGACTCCATCAGCAATGCGATGCGCGTGCTGGTTTATCATCCCATCAACAATATTTATCCGGTGGGTCAGTTCTTCACCAACGTGTTAACTATAATTGATTCCGATGGCTATATTTCTGTAACCAACACCGACGTCAGCGTGGTGGTTTATTCCACCAACGATGCGCCCGTCGTCACGGGTTCCGGTGTTGCTCATATTAACGACCAGCAGACGACCAATCCGTTCGTGAACGTCACGGTCACGGACGTCGATCAATCAGGAGTGCAATTGCAAAGCGTCACGGTGAGATTGTCCGACACGAACGGCTTTTTGGTGGTGACCAACAGCGGGTTTGTCAGCAACAACCCGACCACTTACACGCTGGGCACCACGAATCCGACGACGGTCACCACCGCGTTGAGGAATCTGATTTTCCAGCCGGTCAACAATTTTTTACCGGTCGGCACTTATGCCACCAACGTGTTGAGCATTGTGGATTCCGACGGTTTTGCCAGCGTGACCAATGCGAGTTTGAGCGTGGTGATTTATTCCACCAATGACGTGCCGACGTTGGGCGGGCTGCCGGCGACGCACATTGTGGCTTACACGGGCAAACCGCTGACGCCTTCGCCTTTTGCCACCTTGAATTTGGCGGACGTGGATCACAATGACAACCCGACCAATCTCAACGGTCAGGATTTGGCTTGGACGGTGACGCTGACCGGCATCTCGACGCCGGTGGGTAATTTGCAGTTCAATTCCCAGTCTGGAAGCAGTTTTACTTTCACCAATGACCAATACACGGCGGGCATCAACTTGCGCCAGTTCAGTTATGTGCCGCCGTCGCAGAATGTTTCCGGCACCAATTTTCTGACAATCACCGTTACGGCGAATGACCGCCATGGCGGAATCCTCTCCTCCAACCTTTACATTGATTTATCAACCTTGGTGTTGCCGGTAATTTTATCCGGAACGCAGCCGGGGCAGTTGGTTTACGACAACAGCTCGATCAACCCGTTTGCCAACGTCAACATCCAGAGTCGCAACGGCAATCCGGTCAACCTCACGGTCAAGACGACCAACGTGCTCAACGATGCGCAGGGTCAGTTGATCAATGCCGGTAGCCTTGGTTTCGCCAGCACCACGACGCCGACAAATTCGGCCTACCGGCTTTCCGGCACCAGTTCGACCGTCACTGCCGCCATTCGGGCGCTCGTGTTTCAGCCCGTGCCGAATCGGATCGGGCCGGCCGGTTTTGACACGGCCCTGTTCGAGATTGATTTGGACGACGGGTTGAGCACCAACGTGCCGGATTTGTCAACCACCGTGACTATTCAGGCGGTCAACGATGCGCCGCAGATGTCGGGCACCACGCCGTTGACGAGCATTTTGGACAGCCAGACGGCCACGCCTTTTAGTGGCGTTCAAATCACGGACGTGGATGAAAAGGGTCAGCAGACCAACGTTTGCCAGATCAGCTTTGACAATACGACGGGTGTGCTGACCAACGCCTCGGCCAATCCAAACTTGCAATTTATCTTCACCGGCGGGAAATACCAGTTGACCGGCACGCCGACCAATCTGACCGCCGGCATCCGCCAGTTGGTTTTCGTGCCCACGCCCGGCTTGGCACCGGTCGGCTTGACCACCAACACAACCTTTCAAATTGTGGTGTCTGACACCCCCCACGGCGGCCAGATTCAGAACAACAGCACGGTGGTGCGCGTGCAGTCCACGTCTGGCAATCCCATCGTGAACCTGCCGTCGCCGCTGCCTTACTCCTTGAGATTCGATACGAACGTTTCTCTGTTCGTTTTTCCGTTCACCAACACGGTTAACATCTATGGTCAAGCCCAGCCGTTCAAGCTGGCTTTGACGGTAAATGACATCACGCAGGGTAATTTCGCCACCAACTCCGTCGCGACCAACTTCACCAGCTTGGGCAATGGAAAATATTTCATCAGCGGAGCCGCCAGCAACATCGTGAATGCTCTGAGTGCGCTCGCCTTTGCGCCCAGCTCGAATTTGCTGGCCGGCACAGTGATTAATTTCACCCTCAGCGTGACCAATTCGCTCACGCCGCCGGGCATCACGACGAAGACCTACTCCATCGTGCTGCGCAGCTCCCGCATTTCGCATATCGTCACGCAGTTCACGGACGATGGCACCACCACGACGGTGGGCACCTTGCGCAACGCCATTGCCAACGCGGGGAGCGGCGACCACATCACTTTCGATCTTGGAGCCGCCGCCGCGCCGCAGGTCATCGCCCTGCAAGCGCCCATTTACCTGAACAACGACCTGGTGTTCGACGGGCCGGGTGCCGAACGGTTGACCATCAGTGGTGATTCCGCCGGCACGGGCACGCCGACCACCCAGCTCTTCGTCGTCAACGCCAAGGTGACGATGAGTCGTCTGACTTTCACCAAGGGTTATTCGCCCAACAACGGTGGCGCATTTGAGGTGAACGCCAACGGCAATTTGAAGTTGTGCTATTGCGCCGTCACCGGTTGTCGCGCCGATGAATACGGTGGCGGTGTGGATGTGACCGACGGGGCTTTGGACGTGGAGCACTGCCTGTTCCAAGGCAACAGCACCAGTTCGCAATTGGGCGCCGGCGGCGGTGCCGTCTCGCTCTACACCGACCAGACTTGCAAGTTCATGGACACGACGTTTGCCACCAACCGCCAAAACGCGATTGGCGACGGCGTCTATACCGGTCTGGGTGGCGGGGCTATTTACGCCGAGCCAGATTATCTTGATTTGCGGTTCCCGCCCGTCTTGAACGCTTACGTTCTGAACTGCACATTCCACGACAACGTGGACGCCGCCGGCCACGGCACCGCCATTCGTCCCAACGACGATAACGCCACGGTGCTGCTGCAAAATACCATTGTGGCGGACGGGCAGGGGAACAATCTGGAACTGGATTTGAGCGGTCATGTGACTTCGCTGGGCGGAAATATTTCCGACGACGCCACACATCAAACGTATTCTAACGGCGGCACACCGGTGAACAATTATGTGTTCCACGCGCCGCTCGATTACACGAACCGGCCGGCCACGAATTTATTTTCCGCTTTGGCCAATAACGCCGGACCGACGGCGACCTACGCGCTGCTCACCAACAGCCTCGCCGTGAACAACGCCGTGTCCAACGTGCCGGCCGCGCCGTTCAATACCAACGTCGCGGGCGCCGACCAGCGCGGCTATTTCCGCACCAATACGCCGGACATCGGTGCGTTCGAGCTGGGCGCTTCGCAAAAAATAATCATTGAGGAAATCGGTTTCAATCCGGTCAGTGCCAACGACCAGTTCATCGAATTTTATGTGCCGCGCGATTCCGCTCCGCTGAACGTCGGTGGCTATCAAGTGTTGGTGGATGGCGTGAAATGCTACACGTTCTCCAACCAGTTGGTGCAGCCGGGTCAGGCGCTGGTGCTGACGAAGAGCCTGACCATCAGCACGCCGACGGGAGTTTTGCGGCAAACGAACGTTAGCAGCTTGAATTTAACGTCGGACGGCAGCGTCATCACGGTGATGAACGCGAATAATCAAATCGTCTTCGAGGCGGATTATCTGGGCAGTTTTGCCTCCACCGATCCCACGGATGCCGGTCATTTGACCGCCGCCAATCAGTCCTTGGTGTTGTGGCCGCAGTTCCAGGGCGTCTTCCTGCCGTATCAGCGCGTGGTGACACTCGCGGGCGGCACGGATACCGGCACGCAAAATCCCGGCTTCGACGCGACCAGCAAATCTTTGGGCGGCGGCAACGCTCCGCCCACGGCTTATGCCGACACGGCCATCACGGATGCGCATACGATCATCGCCGGCATTCCGGTGCTGACCAATGACATTGATCCGGACATCATTGACACGCTCGGCGTGGTTTGGGTGGGAACTAATTCTGTGATCGGCGTGACGGATGCTACGCCCGGA
The DNA here is from genome assembly GCA_903861445.1 of uncultured Verrucomicrobia subdivision 3 bacterium. Classification (GTDB taxonomy): domain Bacteria; phylum Verrucomicrobiota; class Verrucomicrobiia; order Limisphaerales; family UBA11358; genus UBA11358. The sequence continues at coordinate 9,069 of CAIOUK010000014.1, read as the reverse complement.
GTGAACAATAATGCGGCCGGATTCAGTTTGTTGGGCGCGACGTTGTCGGTGAATGCCGACGGCACCATCGCTTACGATCCCACGACTTCGACCACCTTGCAGTCGTTGCCGCAAGGCGTGATTACCAACGATTCGTTCCAATATACGATTTTGGATTACTCGAATGCTTACGCCGGGCCGAACAGCCGCGGCTCCACCGGGACGGAGATTTCTAATAATTGGGTCAAGGCCACCGCGACCGTCAGCATCACGGTGGTGGGCGTCAATTCCGCGCCCACGCCGCAGAACGATTATGGCACAAATAATCCGAACTTGGCGACCTATGCCAACCTGCTGCTTGATTTCACCACGGCTACCAATGTGTTGTTAAACGACACGGATCCCAACAGCGACGACAACGGCACCACGCTCAACATCGTCGCCATCAATGCCACCAACGGGTTTGTGCCTTATCTGGCGAGCATCACCACGGTGTTGGGGGCCACGGCGGTGCTGGACATCCGCTACAACCGCAATCAGGCGCACATCACTTATGATCCGACCGGTTCGGCGATTCTGCGCGCGTTGAATCAGGATCAAACCACGAATGACGTTTTCTACTACACGGTGCAAGACAGTCATGGTGCCGTGGGCACGGCGTCCATCAGCATTCTCGTGCGCGGCGTGAACAACGGACCGGTGGCGAATCCGGATTCTCTGGCCACGGATGAAGACACGCGGTTGGTCGTCCCAGCCTCCTATTTCCTGACCAATGACACCGACATAGACAACAACGCCATTTTGAGCATTGCCAGCGTTTCTGCGACCAGCACGCTCGGTGCGGGCGTGTGGCTGACCAATATCACCGGCACGAATTATGTGGTTTATGATCCGACGCTTTCCACCAACTTGAATGGTCTGGCGCAGAAGGAATATGCCAGTGACACGTTTACTTACGTCGTGACCGACCAGTGGGGCACCAACAGCGGCACGACCGTGACGGTCACCGTGGCGGGCGTAAACGACCGGCCGGTTTCCCATTTTGATAATTACTTCACCGACCAGAATACGCCGCTGACCATTTCGGCGGTGAGCGGTGTCTTGAGCAATGACTACGACCACGATGTGCATGACCTGATTCGCGTGGTTCCGTTCACCTTGAACACGGTGACCAATTGCGACACCGGCACCAACGGCGGTGCGCCCGTTGTTATCAATGCCGACGGCAGTTTCACCTTCGACCCGCGCGTGGTCTTCGATTGGGTGAAGCAGGGCGACACGAATTATGATTCGTTCCGCTATGTGATGATGGATCACAGCTTGAGCATCGCCGCCGATGATAATTTTGCCGTCAATGCTGGTTCTTCCAACAACGTGTTGCCGGTGCTGGCCAACGATGTCGTGTTGTCTGCCGTGGGCGGTGCTTTCACCGTCATCGGCATTTCGTCGCCGACCGGCGGCGGCACGATCTCGATTACCGCTTCGAACAATGCGATTGTCTATACGCCGGCGGCTGGCTTTGTCGGCTTGGAAACTTTCTTCTACACCAACGCCGACGGTTTGGGCGGCAAGGATTGGGCGAAGGTCTGCGTGACCGTGAAAGGCAGCACGCTGTTTGCCGTGAATGATTCTTTCACGGTGGCTAATGGCACGACCAACATTTTGAATCCGCTGGCCAACGACGTCATCATTCCGGCGTCTGCCGCGAATCTCACAATTACTGCGTTGGGCACGCCGAGTCAGGGCGGCACGTTGACGCTCAACGGCACCGGTCCGAACAACACGGTCATTTACGTTCCCAACGCCACCAATTCCGGCTCTTATGTGGATCAGTTTACTTACACGGTGACCAGCGGCACGAACTCGGCCAGTGCCACGGTGACGGTGAGTGTGATGAGCCGTTCCAATGCGCTCGTGGCCAACCCGGATAATTTCACCGTCGTGGCCGGCAGCGCGAACAATCCGTTGGACGTGCTGGCGAATGACAACGATCTCTCCGGCCTCAACACAAATATATTTATCACCGGCATCATCCCGTCCACCAACTTGCTCGGCACGGTGTCGGTCAACAACACCGGCACGCGGCTGCTTTACACGCCGCCGGCCGGCAGCTCCGCTTTTGAGTCGGTGACGTATTCCATTTCCGACGGTGCGGGTGGCACGGCGCAGGCCACGGCCACCATTCAAACGATTGCCTCTGGCTTCGTCGCCAACAACGACTATTTCACCATCATCAAGAACAGCACGAGTAATTCCCTGCCGGTGATGGTGAACGACGTCGAGTTGCCGAACATTGGCCAGCATTTGCATATCAGCGACATTGGATTGGGTGGCAACGCACCGCAGCACGGCACCGTAACCATCAGTCCGTCGCAAACCAGCCTCATTTACACGCCCAACGCCGGTTTCAACGGCAGCGACACGTTCACCTATGAAATCACCGATGGCAGTCCGTCGCGCGCGCAGGGCACGGTCACGATTTCCATCCTGGATTTCTCGGCGGTGCCGTCCAATCCGGATTGCTACCGCGTGGCGCGCGACAGCACGAACAATGTGCTGGCGGTGTTGACGAACGATTATACGTTGCCGGTGTCGTCGGTGACTTTGACCATCGTGGGCGTGTTGACCAATGGCGTGCATGCCTATGTTGGTCTGACCGGCACCAATGCCAACAACACTTTGACCTATGTGCCGAACGTCGGCTTCATCGGCCGCGACGTGTTCAGTTACGTCGTGCAGGACAAGCTGGGCGATTTGGGCACCAACATCGTCACTGTCGTCGTCGGCGATCTGGCCCCGCGCGATGACGTGTTCAACGTGCTTTCGGGCACGACGAATAATTTCCTCGACGTTCGCGCCAACGATTATCCGTTCCCCGACACCAACGCGCTGCGGCCGATCTTCAGTTTCAGCGCGCCGAGTCACGGCACGGTCACAACCAACGCCGGTGCCAGCGCGCTGCTCTACACGCCGACGCCCGGTTACGCCGGCCCGGATCAATTCACCTACCAGCTTGCGGATGACACCACGGCGTTCACCAATCTTTACAACGCCAATGTCAGCGTGACCGTTCGGCGCGCCGGTTCCGACCGCGACACGAACACGGTGACCATCGCCGTGGCCGGTGTGAACGATCTGCCCACCATCGTCGGCACGCAAAGCGGTTTCCACATCACCGACAAGCAGACGGTGGCGCCGTTCACCAATGTCGTCATCGGCGACCGCGACGAGTGCGGCTTTCAGACGAACACCGTGACCGTGTCGCTGGACAACGCGGTCAAGGGCATTCTGCAAAATCTCGGTGGCTTTGCGAATATTGCTCCCGGCGTTTACCGGATGACGGATACGCCGACGAACATCACGCTGTCGTTGCAAGGCTTGGTCTTCAAGCCCACGGAAAATCGTATCACCGTGCCGACCAGCGAATGGACGCGGTTTACGATTCAGGCGGATGACGGCTACGTTGTTTCGCCGGTGACCGACACCAACACCACCGTGCTGGTGGATTCCGTGAATGACGCGCCCACCATCGTCGGCACGCAGGGCGGCTGGGCCATCAACGACAAGCAGACGGTGCCGCCGTTCCCGAGCGTCGTGATTGCCGATGTGGACAACCTGACCACGCAAACGTTGGTGGTCACGGTCAGTTTGGATTTGGCGGCGAAAGGCACGCTGTTGAATCTCGGCAGTTTCACCAACGCCGGTAACGGTGCTTACATCATGCAAGGCACCGGTGCCAGCATCACCGCGTCGCTGACCAACCTGGTGTTCATGCCGACGGAAAATCGCATCACGGTGCCGACGACGGAAACGACCACGCTCAAGATCAGCGTGAACGACGGCTACACGCCCGCGCCCGTCACGAACAGCGTCACGACAATTTTTGTGACCGCCACCAATGATCCGTCCACCATCACCGGCACGCAGGGCGGCTGGGCCATCAACGACAAGCAGACGGTGAAACCGTTCACGAACGCCGTGATTGCCGACGTGGATAATCTGGCAACGCAGACACTCGTCGTGACGGTCAGTCTGGATTTGGCGGCGAAGGGCACGCTGCTCAATCTCGGCAGTTTCACCAACGCCGGCAATGGCGCTTACATCATGCAAGGCACGCCGGCGGGCATCACCGCTTCCTTGACCAACTTGGTGTTCAAGCCGACGGAAAACCGTATCACCGTGCCGACTTCCGAAGTGACGCTGCTGACGATTGCCGTGGATGACGGCTTCCAGTATCCGCTCGTCACGGATACGAACACCACCATCACGGTCACGGCCACGAACGACGCGCCGACCATCGTTGGCACGGCCACCAACAGCATCACCGACAAACAGTCAACGCTGCCGTTCTCCACCGTCACGGTGGCCGATGTGGATAACCTCGCCGCTGCGCCGCCGAATCCGCAGACGCTGACGTTCGTCATCGTCATGGACAATCTGGACAAGGGCAGCCTGCAAAATCTGGGCGGCTTTACGGTTATTTCCAACGGCGTGTTCCAAATGTCCGGTATCGCGCCGGCCATCACCAGCGCGCTGCACAACATCGTGTTCGTGCCGGTGGAAAATCATATTCCAGTGCCAACGACGGCGCAGATTCATTTCGCCTTGAGCGTGGTGGACGGATTTGTTTCCAGTCCGACGACCAATCAGGCGGCGGTCAATGTCACCGCCGTGAACGATCCGCCGGTCATCACCGGCACGCGCGCCGGCCAGATTATCTATGACCGGTTGTCGTTGAGTCCGTTTGCCGGCGTGACCATCACGGAAGTGGACAACGACAAGACGCAGGCCTTGCGCTGCACCATCACGCTCGACAGCGCCGCGAAAGGTGTGCTGACCAATCTGGGTAACTTCACCAGTCTCGGCGGCGGCGTTTATTCTTACGGCGCGTCCAACGGCGTCGTGACGGCCAGCAACATCACGGCGGCCATTCGCCCGCTGGTCTTCCAGCCGACAACAGCCAGCCGCGTCACGCCCGGTGCGCCGGAAACGACGCGGTTCACCATCCGCGTGGACGACTTCTTCGCGCCGACCGTGGTGGATACCAACACCACAGTCATTGCATTTGATCCACTCAATGCGGAGCAAGCGCCGGCCAGCAAATTTAACTCCATGGAATACGGCTGGTCCGTGGCTTGTGTCCGCGATTACGCGGCGGTGGGTGCGCCGTATGACGGCACCAGCGCCGGCGGCACGGTTTATGTCTATTCCCGTAGTTTGGACGGCTCGAACACTTGGACGCTGGTGACACGCATTTTGAACCCAAGCAACCACGACAGCGGTTTCGGTTCAGCTGTGGCCATGAACGGTGATTTGTTGGTGGTCGGCGCACCGTTCAACAGCGATGTCTTCACCGGTGCCGGCGCGGCATTTGTTTTCGGCCGCAATCAAGGCGGCACCAACCAGTGGGGCTTGGTCAAGAAGCTGACGGCGGCAGATGGATCAACCAACGACCAGTTTGGCGCTTCCGTTTCCATCAGCAACACCTTGGTGGCGGTCGGTTCACCATCAGCCACTGTCCTTTCGGTGACAAATTGTGGCGCGGTTTACCTGTTTGACCAGAACCAGTCCGGCACCAACCAGTGGGGCTTGGTGAAAAAGGTCACTTCCACCAACTCGGTAATCGCTGAACATTTTGGCACGGTAGTCTCCGTCAATGCTGACACCTTGGCTGTCGGGACGCCGTTTGAAACCTTTTCCAACATCGTGAACGCCGGTGCCGCCTTTGTCTTGGGCCGCAATCAGGGTGGCTCCAACAACTGGGGTCAGGTCACCAAACTGACCTTGGTTGGCGCGGCGACGCAGGATCATTTTGGTGCCGCGATTGCCATTAGTGGTGACAATCTGTTGGTCGGCGCACCCTTGGTCGATTTGGGCGGAACCAATGATGCCGGCGCGGCCTATGTTTATTCTCGCAATCAGGGTGGGACGAATCAGTGGGGGCTGGTGAAAAAATTGACTTCCCCCAGCTACGCGACGAATGATCACTTTGGCGCATCCGTAGCCTTGGATAACGGAGTGGCGGTCGTGGGCGTGCCGCTGGCGGACGGTGGCAATGGCGTGGATGCCGGTGCCGCCTATCTCTTCATGCAAAATCAGGGTGGCTCCAATAACTGGGGTCAGTTGGATAAATTCCTCCCTGCCGCTGTTACCAACACGGACAACTTCGGCTCCTCCGTAGCCATCAGTCAGAATACGATTGTGGTGGGGGCATACAATGGTTTGATTGGCGGCTATCGTTGCGGTGATGCTTATATGTTCCGCATTTTCTATGACAATGCGCCGCAACTGCTCCTGCCGCTGGCCAATCAGACCGTGCAGGTGAATGTGCCCTTCGCCTTCGCGCTGCCGGCCGGTGCGTTCATGGATCCGGATGCCGGGGATGTCATCAGCTACAGTCTCGCCGCCAGCCCGGCGGTGCCGGCGTGGTTAAACTTTGACCCTCTCACGGGTAATTTCTCCGGCACGGCGACGTTGGTCGGATATTATCCCATCAATCTGGTGGCGACGGATATTTACGGTCTTACCACGACCAATTCGTTCATCATCACGGCGCTGGGGGCGTTGCCCGCCAACTTCCAACTAATTGCCCCGGCGGTAGCACCGGTGGTCGGCGGCAAGAAACTCAACCTCCAGTTCTTGGGCTTCCCGAACTATGCCTATCGCCTACAGATGAAGACCAACCTCTTCGACTTGAACTGGACGGACATCACCACGCAAACGGCGGATGTGAACGGCCAGATTATTCTGAACCTCACCAATCCGCCGTCACCGTCTTATTACCGCATGGTGTATCCGTGATGGCGGTGGCAGAATGAATTTGACTTGCTCTCAAGCGTTTTTTTGCCAGAATCTTTGCTCTTCTGCTGCCGCCGAAAGCAGTTTTCGGCTTCAGACAAAATCATGGTTCGGGGCGTAGCGTAGTCTGGCTAGCGCGCTTGCTTCGGGTGCAAGAGGTCGTGAGTTCGAATCTCACCGCCCCGACCATTGTTTGAACACTTGGCTTAAAACTCCAACCATCGCCACAAACGCCCCGGCTCATTTTAATTTTCGGAGCCGGATATTTTTGCCGCTGGTCGCCGAGGCGCAAGCGGCTTCAATGATTTCCATCGAGGCGAGGCCGAGGTCGCCGGGTGAACCGTTGGCAGCCTGACCGGATATTGCCTCAATAAAATTCAGCGCGGGGGCGGGCGCGGGATAAATCTCATCTTCCGCGAGCGGCGAAAATTCGGTTCGCTGATCCGCAAAATCAACCAGCGTCATCGTGCCGCGCCAGAGTTCGAGCTGCAAAATCGCCTTGCTGCCGAAAACGCGGACTTCGTAATTTTTCTCGGACTGCGGCGTGGCACCGGTGCTGGCGAGCGAGACCAACGCGCCATTTTCCAGGGTGATCGTGAGCGCGTCGTAAATATCGTTCGGCGAACCGTCGCGGTCGAAGCGCGCAAAAACTTCCGCCGGCCGCCAGCCGGTGAGAAAGGTCAGATACGCCGCCGCGTGCGCGACCTGACAATAGATTTGCCCGCCGCCGGCGATGGCCGGGTCGTTGTAAGAGCCGGGCTGCGGCGGCACATAGACATTTGCCAGCCCGTAGGTGGGCGCGGTGCTCACGCCGCGCAGCAACTTGTCAATCGGGTTGGTCATCAGCACGGAAATCATTTTGATTTGGCCCAGCGCGCCGGATTGGATCAATCGCCGCGCCTCAATGCCGTGCCGCGTGAAATGCCACGGACAACTAATGACGATCTGAAGTTTTTTCTGCGCGGCCAGTTCCACCAACTCGCGCGCTTCGACGGCGGTGAACGTCATCGGCTTCTCGATTAAAACGTGCCGTCCACTTTGCAACGCAGCTTTGGCCTGCGCGAAATGAACATTTGGCGTCGAGGCTACGATTACCGCGTCCAGTTCGGGCAGCGCGAGAATTTCTTCAACGCTGGCGCAGGCGTGGCGCGCACCAAAATCGCGCGCGATGCGTTCCGCCTTGGCGCGTTCGCGGCTTTGCACGGCGACGAGTTCAGCGTTCGGGTGCGATTTGATCGCGGGAATGTGGGCAAACGTCGCCCACCAGCCCGCGCCAATGACACCGATGCGAACTTTTTTCATGGCTTTGTTGTTCTGGGAATACCGTCGCCAAGAGTCGTTAAAGGCAGTTCCAACCACGCCAGCCCGACATCACGTTTCATGTGACTGGTGCTGTCGCCGCCGGGCGCGTCGTAAAAAACTGCGAGTCGGTTGCCGACCTTGCCGACCGACGGCAGGCCGAGGCATTTCCGGCTCCAGCGGCAATTCGCGCCGTCGAGCACCACAGCTTTGTCGGCGGGATTCCAATGGTTCAAATCTTTCGTCCAATAAACCCAAACGGCGTCGGTGCAATGATGGATGTGGTTGCAGAACAGAAACCATGTTTGGTTGGCCGGTTCAAAATAGAGGCTGGAATTTTCACAAGTTTCGTCCCAGGGCAACATCGGCTGTGGATCAAAACTCCACTGACCTTCAAGGTCTTTGGTGCGGGCGATGGTGATATTGCCGAAAGGTCCCCGATTATTTTTGGCGGAATAACCGCCCCCGCAGACGAACATCAAGTATTCATCTCCGGATTTGACAATCATTCCCGGACTGGCGACCACGGCGGAAGCAGCGCCATAATTGGCGGCAGGAATAGCGCTAGGACGAAACGGAATAACTGCCGGCTCCTTCACCCACGGTCCATTGGGAGAATCACTACTAGCCTTCATGGTTAAATAAGGGGTTGCCGGAATTCGATCCGGCGCGGGGGTGGCTTTGGGTGTTCCCAAATAAAACATATGCCATTTGGTCCCGTCGAAAAACGTCGTGCCATACGAAGCCGAGGCGGAATCGTCCTCGTTGGTTTTCCCCAGGGCAAGCACCGGCCCAAACTTGGTCCAGTTAGTAAGGTCACGACTGGTGGCGAGACAGGCCAGCCAGCCGTTGGTTCCCGCACCGTCATAGTGCATAAAGTAGGTGCCGCCGCTTTCCCAAACCCAGATGTCGCGGGCACCAAGATAATCGCAGCGGCCTGGCCCGTCGCCATGTCGCAGCACCACGCCGGCATCCTGCGCTTCCAGACGATAT
>CAIOUK010000013.1 GCA_903861445.1 uncultured Verrucomicrobia subdivision 3 bacterium | reverse complement strand
CGGACGCTTCGGTTTGCGGATGAGATTCATGCCGGCCTCGAACGGCGTGCGGTTGGACTTGCGGGTATTGCACGCGATGCACGAGCAGACGATGTTTTCCCACGTCGTCGGGCCGCCGCGATCACGCGGGATAACGTGATCCAAATTCAAATCTTTCCGGTCAAAAATTTTTCCGCAATACTGGCAGGTGTCTTGATCGCGCTCAAAAATGTTGTGCCGCGTGAACTTCACTTCCTTCTTCGGCATCCGGTCATACATGAAAAGTAGAATGATTTTCGGGACGCGGATGCGGAAGGAAATCGCATGAATGGAATCATCATGCGGCGCGTCGGCGGAGACATCGCGCCATTCCTGAAAGCTGAAGGTGCGAAAGGAGCCGTCGGGATTATTCATCACCACCTGAGCCTGACCCTGAAAGAGCAGCGTGAGCGCACGACGGGCAGTGCAGACGTTGACCGCCTGCCAGAGCCGGTTCAAAACCAAGACATGTTGGTTAAGCGCGGATTTCATGACGCAACTGGCGGGACGTTAGCAAAACTTGTTCTGCCGGTCAATGCTTCTGCGCGTCACAGTTCGGTGACGGCATTGCCAAAAAATATTCCTCTGGCATTCTTCCCGTCATGAAATTTTTTCTGGCCGCCATTCTCCTGCTGCTTGGACTGCTGCCCGTTGCCCGCGCACAGCCATCGGCGGATGACAAGTTTATCGCGATCTACAATCTCATCGAATTGGCGGACCACGCCGCCACGAACGGCCAATCCGGCGAAGCATTGGCCGCCTACGGCGATGCCCAGGCGCAGCTGGAAGATCTCCACAAAATTTTCCCGGACTGGAATCCGGCCGTCGTCACTTATCGGCTGACTTATCTTGCCAACAAAATTGCCGAACTTAAAAATCAATCCACACCGGCCGTCGCGCCGCCCAAAACGGCGCTTGAGCAGGAAACCACAAAACTCAACGCCGCCGTGGAACTGTTGAGCGCGCGGCTTAAATCCGCGCAAACCGAAAACTTCGTGTTGGAGGCCAAGTTGAAAGAAGCGCTGGCCGTCCAGCCGGCGACCGCGGATCCGGCGGAACTGGCCCGCGCGCAGGAGCAAATCCGCTGGCTGATGAAGGAAAATGATTTGCTCAAAGCCACGCGCCATCAGCCCCAAAAAATAGCCGTGCAGCCAGTCCTGCCAGCCCCCTCGCCCGACACCACGGCTTTGACGGCTGAACTGACCGAGGCCCGCGCCAAAATTTCCGCCCAGAAAGCGGCGGCCGCGACCCATGCACTCGAAAAGGCAGCCTTGGAAAAACGCCTGACCGCGCTCGCCAATGCGCCGAAACCGGATATCGCCGGATATGAATCACGTCTTCGGCAACTCACGGAAGAGCGCAACGCCTTGCAGAAAAAACTCGCGGCCGCCGGCCAGAAAAATTCCCACAACCACAACGACGCGTTCGTCGCGCAAATTTCCGCTTTGAACGATACCGTGAAAACGCTGCAATCGCGGCTGGCCGTGGCCGAGGCCAAGCCGGTGCCGTATTCGGCGGAAGAACTGGCGCTCTTCCGCCAGCCCGCGCCGAAAAATCCGGAGCCGATTAAAAAATCCATCAACGAGCTGCCCCCCGGCACCGCCGAACTGGTGGCTTCCGCCCAACAGCATTTTGCCCACCACGAATTTGATCTGGCGGAGGCGGATTACTTAAAAATTCTCGAACACAACCAAAACAACGGCCTCGCGCTCGCGAATCTGGCCACCATTGAGTTGCAGGAGGACAAACTGGCCGAGGCCGAAAAACACATCACCGCCGCCGTCGCGCAAAGCCCGGACGACGCCTACAATCTCTCCACGCTCGGCTACCTCAAATTCCGGCAGGAAAAATACGACGAGGCGCTGAACGCCTTGAGCCGCGCCGCGCAGATTGACCCAAACAATCCCGAAATCCAGAATTATCTCGGCGTAACTTTGGGCCACAAAGGACTGCGCACCCAGGGCGAAGCCGCGTTGCGCAAGGCCATCCAGTTGAGTCCCAATTACGCGCCCGCGCACAACAATCTCGCCGTGATTTATTTGAGCCAGGAACCGCCGTTGCCACAACTCGCCCGCTGGCATTACCAGAAGGCGCTGGACGCCGGCCAACCGCGCAATCCCGACCTCGAAAAAATGCTCGCCGACAAAGGCGCAGCAGTCGCGCCGTGAATTTGTAGTAGAAATTGAAACCGCGAACTACACGAACTACGCGAACGGAAGACAATTCATGAATCCCGTCGGAGAAATTTTTCTTTTCGCGTAATTCGCGTGTTTCGCGGTTAAATATTTCCCATGCGCCAATGCTTTCACGAACTCAGCCTCGCCACGCGCGGACGCGGGCTGGTGGAATTCACCGGCGCCGTGGAAAAATGGATTTCGGAAAATAAATTTTGCGAGGGCTTGCTGACCTTGCATTTGCGCCACACTTCCGCGTCGCTGCTGATTCAGGAAAATGCCGACCCGGACGTGCGTCGCGACCTCGATGCGTTTTTTGCGCGGCTCGTGCCGGATGGCGACCTGCTGTTTATTCACACCGCCGAAGGCGACGACGATATGGCGGCACACATCCGCACCGCGCTGACGACGGTGAATCTTTCCATTCCGGTGCAAGACGGCCAACTCGCGCTGGGAACATGGCAGGGAATTTATTTGTGGGAACACCGCACGCACCCGCACTCGCGCCGCGTGGCGCTGCACTTCATCGGGGAATGAAAATTCACGGCACGCTGACGAGGCCAAAATAAAACCGCCGCCACGGTTGCCCGCTCAATGCAGCAAATCCGTGAATTGTTCCTTGGTCAACCCGGCCTCACGAATCAGGGCGCGCAAAGTGCCTTTGGCCAACTCACGATGATTCGGCACGGTCAGGCGACGTTGGGAAGAATGCCGCAAGATGATGTGTGGCTACCGGTTTGGTGATCCACTTCGTAGCCCATCTGGCGGAACGCCTTGACCGCGTCCGCGCCGGAGCAGACCGGCAGACGGCTCATGCCGCCACCTCGACCACTTCTTCGTTGACCGGCAGCGGCACAGCCTCGCCGTGCTTTTCCAGACTGAAGATGTAACCCGCAATGGCGTCCTTGATGTTGTGCAACGCCGCCTCACGGGTATCGCCTTGGGAAATGCAGCCGGGCAGCGTGGGACATTCCGCGACAAACACGCCGTCCTCATCCGCCTCAACATGGACACGAAATTTCATGCCGTCACCATACCAGCTTTCCCCGTTTCGGCAAGCGCCCACGGCGTGGAAAGCAAAACCGCCGCCACGGTTGCCCGCAGCGGCGGAAGGGATAAAGCATTATTCAGCAGAATCTTCTAATGCTTGCGCTGGATTTTCCTTTATCAGTTTTTTAACAAATTCATATAAGCGATATGTCGCATAGCCCATAAATGAGGCAAGCGCAGCAGAACTAAGTGCATCTTTCTGATGCCGTAACTTTTCATTTCTTTGTTCTTCGGTATACCCAGGCATATTTTTAGCTTTCGCAGCGGATACAAAAGCTGATTTTGCAAATCCATATGTTAAAACGCCTGAAATCACAATGATACCTGAAATTGCCAGTTTTGCTGGAACAACGACGAGCGTTTTTAAAAGACTCATGTTATTAGCAATATAGGATCGCCTAGCAGAATAAACCAAAAGAAAGATATTTATTACTAATGTTACCAGTATTACTGGCAACACATTTGATTTTGTGCCGTCATTAGAGTTTTCACTACTCGGTAAAGCCAAACATATTAGCTGTATTATAAATATAATAGATGCCATAGCGGAGACATAGACATCTCGTTTTCCCCAGAATATAACAGCCCGATCTCTTATGCCTAAAGAGATTCCTAATACCGCAAAAGTCAGCCATGCGGCAACAAGAGCTAGACATACAATAAATATTTTAACGTCATTTATTTGGTCATCTGCCTCTTGTTTTGTTGCATTAATTGGAGGTGTTCTTTGTATTATTTTGTATGACCCCGGTGGCAGTTGTGCTTCCACTTGTGGATATTTGAGGCTTTCATTTCCAACAGGTTTTGGAGTTACAGCAGCTTGTTCTTCTGCCTGCTGTTTATCTGCGGCATTTTTTTGAACTGCGGCAGCCTGTTCAGCTTCTGCCTGTTGTTTTTGAAGAGTTTCGTCCGCAGCTGCTTTTTGCGCTGCGGCTGTCTGCCGTGCCTCGTCTTGCTGCTTTTGAAGAGCTTCGGCGGCAGCAGCTTTTTTAGAGAGAGCAAGTTGAGCGTCAGGGTTTCCTAAACTAGCGAGGGCTTCAATGCTAGTAGATATTACATTTTCATCAGTCACGCCCACAAAGCCACCAGAATAAAGTTGTGAAAGGCTTTCAAGGGATGGCTTATCACCTAGTTTTGCAGCTCTAACTAAATAGGTCAGCGATTTATTCAAGTCTTTTAGTTCATAATTCCCATCCGCATATATTGAAGACAATTTAACAAGCGATAAGATATGGTCATATTGTGCTGCGCTTGCATATAGTGGAATCGCAAGTTTGTATGCCTCTGGTCGGTTGGGTGGAAATCCATTTTTATTTCGCAAATAATCCGGCCCGCCTTTGCCGGTTTTTCCAGTGACATAGCATTCCGCCAAATAGTAGGCTGATTCAATATTAACAACTTTAGCCTCTCGGCTGGATATATTTGCCGCACTATCCACCAGCTTTCTATATGCAGAGCCTTGTCTATCTAAATCAACTTGTGGATTACCAATCATTTCAAAAAGCTGCTCGGGTGACGCGTGATTAATGTTGACTTTTTTCTCGCTTGGCACATTGGCGGTTTGCGTTACATCTTTCAAACCGTTTGCTATCTGGTCAAACAACCCAGCTTGGCAACATATCGCAGAAGCTAGAATTAAAAATGCAATTATCGCCAGCTTGTGCAAATCCAAGGATGAGGCAAAACCTTTTATGTGCGTGTTCATAAAATATAGGTTCTTACAATTTTACCGAATGATTCACTGAACTGTGTTCTTTGATTATCGCAACCAAATCGTCAACATACGTTTGCTTACTTCCTCGATAGCTGGGATGGTAAGCGTTAATAAATAGGCGTCCGTTTTTCTGGCAATATTCCGCTGACTTGCCTGGCCCACCCGACTTCAAATCTGACTTAGTTAAATTAAAATCCTCGTAAAACAGATAAAGAATATTCCCAGCAATTACTATGTCCGGGTTGATAGCTTTAATCTGTTTGTTGAGCAGTTCGCGATTTTTCCGGTAATAAGACGCGACGATTTCCAGATCGCTGGTTGTCTTCCCCGGAAATTTATTGACATTGATATAGGCGATGTTTTTTAACGCTTCCCAAATTCTTGGGTCTTCCGTCACATAATCCATTTCTGAATATTTTAAGAAGTTGTTAAATACGGAGTAAGTAACATAGGCAATTGGTGCCCACGGCGCTTTGTTCGTGTGTTTTTCGGCACAAGCGAAAACATCTTCAGTAATACTCCAACCACCACCGCAAGGCTTCCCATCCTTATCAAAGTCATCATACGGCTCCTTTAAAATCCAAAGAATTTTGGGAGAAATTGAAAGATAGCGGTCAATATCCACTATCCCGTCATAAATCATATCTTGTTGGTGTTCTTTTTTCTGTATTGCTTCGAATGACTCATCAACTTCTTGAAGTTGTTTATTTATTTGTTCTTTGTTCATAATAATTTTACCCCGCCACCGGAATGCTTACGCCTTCGCTCCACTGGCTGACGCATATCCGGTGGCGGAGATTTTGTTTTCATTCTCTTTTCACGCCGGCACGGTGACGCCCACTGGCGCGCTCCACACGCCCACTTGCGCGTCGTTCAAACGGTAGATGGCCTTGTAAGTCCAGCGCGCGGGCGCGGCGGGGAACGGCTGCGTGTCGGTGTAACCCGGCGTGGTGTCAATGGTCAGCAGGTTAAAACCTTTGCCATCGCCGCGATCCACCCAGATTTCGCAGGCGTCCAAATACGCGCTGTTGCCGCCCCAGCCCCATTTCACCGTCACGAGGTTGCCGCTGATGGCGGTGTCCAACGCCGGTTGCACGGTGGTCAGGTCGGGCGGGGTTTGCGCGCCGCCGGTGATGCCGAGGTTGGTGGCAATGGCATCGGTGCAATTATTGTTGTCCTTGATCTGCTGGACGAGGGCGAAGATGCGGTTGAGCGCGCCGGGGAGAACCGGGTTGACGCCAGCGGGCAGCGCGGGCGTGGTGAAAACGGGCAACACCTGCGCGGTGGTGTCGCTCCCGGTCTGCGCTTCGGTGGCGGCATCGGTGCCGGACTGCGCCCAGTTGCGGACGGCGGGCAGCCAGGTTTGCAGGACGTAGAGGAGCCAATTGCAATCCGCCACGGCACCGTTCACTTGGGCGGGTGTCAGCCCCAAAATGGCGGCGACACCGGGCAGTTTGTTCTCGAAGTTAGCCAGCCAGACAAATTGGTCGGCTTGGCGAGGTGGATAATAGGCATTGCGTTTCATGGTGGTGGGAGGTTTAGGTTGTGGTTTGTTTCATGTTGTTTTGACTGACCGAGATTGGGCGTGAATGGTAGGGCGGGCAGTCCTCTGCCCGCCGTCTTGGTGAACCAGAATGCGTAGGTTGGCAACCGACGTCGCG
>CAIOUK010000012.1 GCA_903861445.1 uncultured Verrucomicrobia subdivision 3 bacterium | reverse complement strand
GGATGCCATGATGAAGCGTGACACCGCCCATGCCACCCTGAGCAGCGCCATGCTGGACGTGGTGGATGGAGTCAAAGGCAACACCGCCAAGTATGGGGCCAACAGCAGCCTCTACAAAGCGATGGGTTATGTGCCTCGTGACGAGCGCAGCAGCGGTCTGACCCGCAAGAAGGGAACGACCACCGCTACCTCAACGGCGTCCAAGCCGTCGGCGACATTGACGGGTAACGTCACGGCCGACGGGCTGGTGGTAATGACTCCGACAACGGCAAGTAATGCCACCACCACAGCCTCAACCGCCCCGAGCAACGGATCAAATGCAGTGACCGGCAGCAGCAAAGCATAAGTAAACCATGAAAACCGCTGCGCCGAACGGGCGCAAACACACCGTCGGCGGGATGGGCGAGGGCTGAACTTCGGTTCAACCTTCCCCCATCCTGCCGAAGGTTTTTATTTTTTCCGGCCAACTTGAATCAAAGTGGCGGCTGACCGTCTTTGGTTTTTCCCACCAAGGCTGCGAGTTTTTTTTCGGCCGTCTCCATGTCGGTCAATGTTTGAGATTGGGCGGGCGTGGCGGTTGGGCTGGTCGGCTCTTTGGATGCCGAGAGGCGGTCGGAAACTTTTGAAGATTCCGGATACGCCCGGCGTGCCAAAAACCCGCAGCCGAGCAGCCACCAGCCCACGGCCAAATTGAAGACCACGGGCAGCAGCGTGCTGATAATGTCGTTGGCGTCATCGCCCTTCAGGATGGTCACGTCCGTGAACGCCGGCACGTCCAGATCTTTCAACCCGACGTAAATGAAATACAATCCCAGCAGCCGGACGGCTAAAATGAACAGATCTTTCGTTTTCATGGTGGCGGTTGGTTGATGCCTGAATTCGCTATTTCGCCGCGCCGGACACGACATATTTTGCATCCAGCCGTTCGCCGTTCTGCGCATACCATTCCTGGAGCAGGCGGCGATGTTCCGCCAGCACCGGCGCGAACTGCGGATCCAGGGCGAGGTTTTTCATTTCACCGGGATCGGCCACCATGTCGGTCAGCATCTCTCGTCGCGCGCCCGCCGCATAAACGACGTATTTGTAATGCGCCGAACGCAACATGCGGCTTTCGCCATTTTCTGCGACTTGCGTTTTGCGCCAAGTTGCCGGTGCGTTTCCCTCGGCCAGTGCCCGCACGCTGCGGCCTTTCAACGGCGCGGGAATGGCGATGCCAGCAAAATCGCACAGCGTGGGAATCAAATCCTGCCCCGAGGAAACCAGATGTTCCTTGTCCACCAAGCCCGCCTTGGTAACGCCTTTCCAGCTGACAATGAACGGCACACGCGACGCCTCATCGTAAAAAACGGACTTGTGTTCCAACTGATGCGACGCGTCCATGTCGCCGTGGTCGCTGGTGAACACAACGAGCGTATTCGTATCCAGGCCGGTTTCCCGCAGCGCCGTCAGCACCTGGCCAATTTGTCCGTCCACCAGTTCTGTTAGACGTGCATACGCCCAGCGGTGCAGCCGCCAGTCGTTCGTGGTGAAATGTTCGCGCGCATACAGGCGGAACGCGCGCGGATCACCGGACAAAATATTTTCCGGCTCGCCGGCGGGAATGGCGAAGTTCGCCGGCAGCGGCGGCCAGGCGGCGGCAAATTGCGCGGGCGTCATTCCGGCGGGGCACTGGGTGGCATCGAGCAATGGCTTCGGTCCGGAAATGTTGCCGGGATGTTCCGCTTCGGAAATGGCCATGTAACAGATGTCATGCGGATTGATGAACGACGCCACCATCAAGAACGGCCGGTGATGTGGCTCGCGGAGAAACTTGGCGCATGTCTCGGCCAGTTGCGGCCCTTCGTCTTTTTGGATGTATTTGAAACCGGCGGCCTCAACCGTCATCGGCAGATGAATTTTGCCGCCATAGACCGTTTCATAACCCGCCCGTCGGAAAATCCGGCCCAGCGAATTCGCGAGAATGGCTGGTGTCACATTTTTTTTCGCCAGCCCGTTATCTTCGTTTCTTTCCAACCGCACTCGGCTAGGCATCGCGCCGGTGAACATGCTAAACCGCGATGGCTCGCACACCGGCACGGCGCAGTAGGTCAGCGTGAATCGTGCGCCCGCCGCCGCGAGACTGTCCAACGCCGGAGTCTTCACATACGGATTGCCGGCGCAGCTCAAATCGCCCGCCTGCATCTGGTCGGCGATGATGAATAAGATATTCGGCTTGGCGGCGGTTGATTCCGTCGCGAAAAGTGAACCGCCCAAGAAGCCAACCGTGATGGCGATGAATGGGATTGCTCTCATGGAATGTAGTTTTAGTTATTTAACTTTCAGGGTTTGCTTCACGCGGTTCCGTGAAATTTATTTCTCGGGCGATTGCTTTTTTGGCGACTGCACTGGTGCGCCGGGGTGATAGTCGACGGAGCCACCGTTGCGAACATGGAATCCCCAAAGATTAATGTAATACTGCCCGTTGCGAAATTCATCGCCACGTTTTTTGAGTTCCGCTTGCAACCGGGCGTCGAGTTCCTTTTGCAAGGCTGCAGCTTCCGGATGGTTCACCAAATTGGTTATCTGATAGGGATCCGCCACATCGTCGTAGAGCAGCCACGGGCCTTTCAAATCGCGCACATAAGTATGGCGGCTGGTGCGGATGGCGCGGTATTCGCGATTGTTGGCCTGCCCTTCCCCACCTAGATGGGCAAACGGCGCGATGCCCTCGTAAAGCGCAGCGCGATCCTCGGCAAAAGCCGGGTTACGCACGGTGGCGGAAAGGTCGTCGCCCTCGACGCATTTCGGAATCGGAATCCCGGCCAGTCCCAGCAGCGTGGGCAGAATGTCCGGTGTGGTCAGCGGGGTTTTCACCGTGACGCCCGCCGGGCCGTGCGCCGCCGGAAAGCGCAGCAGAAACGGCACGCGGGAGGCTTCATCCCACGGCACCTGTTTTTGATCCGGGTTGTTGCCGTGCGAACCCATGGTTTCGCCGTGATCGGCCGTGAACACCACGATCGTGTTGCTGGCCAGCCCGGTCTCGTCCAAGGTCGCCAGCAACTCGCCAATGCAATGATCCATTGCCGTGCAATGTGCATAGTAGCCCTGTAATTCGGCAATAGCCCGCTTCTGCTGGGACGGCGGCACGTTGGGCGGCAGCTTGATCCGTTGCGGTGGATACATTTTTTTGTATTCGGGAGGCGCTTGGTCAACCGGAAAATGCGGCGGCCCGAAGGCGATTTCCAGTGCGAACGGCTGTCCGTTAGCCGCCTTGGCCTTCAAGTAAGCCTGTGCATCCTGCGTTTGGGCGAATGCGTCGTAGCCCTTCCAGATTTTTTTCTCCGGATCGTTGCCGCTGTAATAAACCGAGTGGTTGTAGTCATGGGTGCATTCGTCCACCTTCCAATAATCCCAGCCCTGTCGCCGGTCCGGCGGAATAAAACTATCGCGGCCGTGACCATCGAGATGCCATTTACCGATGATTCCACGGGCGTAGCCGGCTCCCTGCAAAATTTCCGCCAGACACAATTCTTCGGACGGCAGATAAGCGTCATTGAGGAACATGCCGGTCGAAGTGGGAAAGCGTCCCGTCTGTAGCGCAGCGCGAAAAGGCGTGCAGACCGGGCAGACCGAAACCGCATTGCAGAAATTCAAGCCCGACTTTGCCAGCCGGTCGAGGTTCGGCGTCTTGACGTTGGGATCGCCCGCGTAGCCGGTGGCATTGCCGCGCCACTCGTCGGCCAGCAGAATCAGAATGTTCGGCTTCGGGTCGGCGGCGTAAAGGGTGCCAACGAAAAGGCAAAACGCGACCGCAATGAGGCGGGATTTTTTCACAAAGTATTTGG
>CAIOUK010000011.1 GCA_903861445.1 uncultured Verrucomicrobia subdivision 3 bacterium | reverse complement strand
TGCAATTGGGACAACGAAATTCCATATCTTAAATTTTCTTCGGCGCGTTCAAGCCATGCCGCGAATTTTCCTGCGCGTTCGCCACGGTGAGCGCAGGCAATACTTCGACGGGTTTGCCTTGGAGAAAAGTGATCATTGGCCGTGGCTAATTCGCAAAATTCGGGCGTCGTCTTTTGAAATTTCGGCTAGAGCAACGCCGCCTAAAGTATTTCGAGGCAAGCTGCCTTCAACGTGCCAAACACCATCTTTCAAAGCCGCCTTAAACGGTTTCTCATTTTGAATTCTTTCTTCACCATAAATTGGCGACCAAACAGCTACCGCGATTGCAATGGCTGTTTTTTCATCAGGCACAAATCCCTGTTCCGGCTTGAAACTGTGTTTTGGTTCATCTGCAAACACAAGGCCAATGACTAAAACCATGCCCGCGAAAAAGAGAGATAGTTTTTTCATAGTTTCTATATTTTCTTCGGCGCGTTCAAACCGTGGCGCGAATTTTCCTGCGCGTGCGTGAGCGCCAGCGCGAGCGCATCCGCCGCGTCGGGCGCGGGCAGCTCGGCGAGGTTCAACATCCGCTGCACCATTTTTGCGACGGCAATTTTTTGCGCCGCGCCGTAGCCGACGATGGCCTGTTTCACCTTGCGCGTGGCGATTTCGTAAATTTCCAAGCCCGCCTCGGCAATCACCGCCATCGCCGCGCCTCGCGCCTCGCCCATGATGATGGCCGTTTTCAGATTTTGCGCGAAGAAAAGTCCTTCGACCACACAAACCGTCGGTTGATATTCGCGCACCACGTCGCGGAGCGTCTGCGTAATTTTAGCAAGACAGCGTGAACGCTCCCAATCTTTCGGACAAGAAATAGTTCCCTGCGCGAGCGCGAGCAACTTGGATTTTTCCACGCGGATGACGCCGTAGCCCGTGCCACGCACCGACGGGTCAACGCCTAAAATGATTTGGGTGGCGAGTGACGCGTGGCGAGTGACGGGCAAGGCGACCGCGGTCACACGCGATATTTTTCCGCCGAGGCGCTGCTGCATCTGCTCGAATTGTTGCCGGGAAATACCCACGCGAACAGGTTGCCAGCGGGCGTGTGCGGGCAAAAGCAAAAACGCCGCGACGGGCTAGTCGCGACGTTTTTGAAAACAGGCAAATCTCGTCAGTGATTTGGTTTGTCCCGGCCGGATTTTTGGTCGTTGCCGACATTGCGCGATGGTTCTGGCGTAGTCGGGTTCGGAGCTGAATAGGCTGGTTGCTGGTTGTAGTTATTATTGGGAGGCATGGCTGGCTTCAATTGAATGGCTCCATGTTGCTGCGGTGTCGGCGCGGGGTATTCCACATTGCGATTCTGCCGCCATTCATTCGGTGCGGCCGTATTGGCGGTGGTCGTGGGTCGTGATATCGGAGTGGTCGGCAAAACCTTGGAGGACTGGGCGTGCTCATTGGCAATGGGCTGCGGGTGGTTCAAGATTGGCGACCGCGCTGGCTGACTCGGTTGGCTCGGCGGGTTGCCGGATGAGTGGGTTGACGCTGGCTGAACAGTATTTTGGCGGGGGCTGGCCGGTTCGTTGTGGCTGGGATTGTTTAGTTGAACCGGGCCATGCCGGAGCTGGACGTTTTCATTGCCGGGATTGCGGACGGGATTTTCTACCGCGCCATGCCAGCCTTGTCGCCCAGCGTTGGGGAGCGAAGCGACATGCACCGGTTCAATCGGGCGATGCGTCGCGCCGCTGATGTGTTCCACGGGAATGCCGTGATTGATAATCGTGTGATTGTTGCCGTTGTTGTTCACGTTGTAATTATTGATCACCGTGGTCTGATGAAAAATTTGCGTCACCCGTTCCGGCGGGGCGGCGAAAGAGCGCGGGTGACGATCGCTGAAATGCTCCGGTGCGATGAATATGAAACACCCAGCGTTCAGTCCGAAATCAAAGTCCACGGCCACGCGCCCACCGCGATAGAAAAATCCGACGCCTGGCCGATACACGGCCAGCGGCGGCAACGGTGCCCAGCCACAGTATTCGCCACCCGAACGCCACGTCACCCACGACGGTGCCCAGACCGTGTCCGGATACCAGCACCAACCGAAGCGGTCATGGCGGAACCAGCGGCCATAGTGAAACGTCACGCCCCACGAATAGTCCGAGTCCCAATACCAGCCGTGATCGGTATAAACCCAATGGCCACGGTCGCAATACGGCCGCCAGCCGGTATCATAAATCACCGCCGTGGGCCGCCAGCAGCGGCCGTAGCCCTCGACTTCCACCCACGAGCCGTAAGGTGTGAGCGTGTCGTTGAAATAATTCACCGTCACTTCCGTCGGCGGCGGCGCGGTGTCGGGCGCACTAATGACCGTGCTCGCCGGTGGCGGCGCGATGCTGCCGGCATACAAAACCTTGTCGCGCGCCAGCATCGCATTCACCAGAGCGGAAGGCAGACCTTCGTCTTTGAGAAAAATAATTTTATCCGCATCCAGATTGAACGCGCTGGACGAGTTGGCCACATAGTTTTGAATGATGTCTGCCGCCACGCCCGCCTGCACCATTTTCACAACTTCTGCGAGCGGCGTGCCCGGCGCGATGTCGGCCGGCAGCGTGTCGGGCGCGGACGCATCCTGCGCCTGACCGAACTGGCCGGCGGCGGCAATCACAGCCACCGCAATTAAAGTTTTGAGGCAATTGAAAGGTTTCATAAAGATGAGTGTTTGAGTTGACCGTCATTTAATCCAACAACCAATAGACCGATAAGTTGCGGTGGATGTTCACCACAATCGCACACCTGGCTGCAATGCAACAACTTAATTTGTCGGCCCCGGTTCACAACTTGTGAGATTCCAGACCCATGCCACGCGGCATTTACTTTCCGGCGGTTCGCTGTTAAAAATGGCGCGTGCTCAATTCCGCCGCCATTTGGAAAAATCTCAATTCGCCGCGCCGGTTGTTTCTC
>CAIOUK010000010.1 GCA_903861445.1 uncultured Verrucomicrobia subdivision 3 bacterium | reverse complement strand
GGTAAAATCATGGTCGAGTTCGGCGACGGCCAGGCCGACGACATCCAAAAAATCTTTGAGGCGGAAAAGTGGCTGGTCGAAGCCGTGCAGGCTGACTACAACCAGCGCGCCCGGATGCTGGTCGCTGGTTTGCCGAAATAAAATCGGATTGGAAACGCGCCATGAAGCTTTATGCTGACGGCAGCATTTAATTCCGTGATTGAAACTATGAGTGCCAAAAAACTTTCCGCCGCCCGCGCGCGGCAAATCCTGACCGCCGCGCAAAAGACCCGCGTCCTCGTCGTCGGCGACGTGATGCTCGACCAGTTCATCTGGGGCGGCGTCTCGCGCATTTCGCCGGAAGCGCCGGTGCCCGTGGTGGATTTTTCGCGCGAGAGCTTCATGCCCGGCGGCGCGGCCAACGTCGCCCGCAATCTGGTTTCGCTCGCCACACCGGCGGAATTGTTCGGTGCCATCGGCAACGACGATGCCGCGCGCAAGCTGCTGAAACTTTTGGGCGAACAACATATCGGCTGCACCGGCCTCGTTAAAAATGCTGCGCGGCACACGAGCATCAAGACGCGCATCGTGGCGCACCAGCAGCAGGTCGTGCGCATTGACCGCGAGACGCGCGGCGCGCTCGATACCAAAACCACTGCCCGGTTGCTCGATGAATTCAAAAAACAGATTACCAAAGCCGATGCGGTCATCGTCGGGGATTACGGCAAGGGCGTGGTGACGCAGCCGTTGCTGAATGAAATCAAGGCGCTCTGTCATGCGCGCGGCGTGTGGTTGAGCCTGGATCCGAAGCCGGTGCATCATTTGAATTTGAGCAATCTCTCGCTCATCACTCCGAACCGAAAGGAAGCCTTTGAACTCGCTGATTTGACGGATGAGACCAAAAATGAAAATCCGTTCGCGGACAAAAATCTGATGCTAGTCGCGGAACGCTTGCTGAAGGAATTAAATCCGGCGCTGCTGCTCATCACGCTTGGCGAACTCGGCATGTTCCTGTGCCAGCGCGGACAAAAACCGTTTCATATTCCCACGGTCGCGCAGGAAGTATTCGACGTTTCCGGCGCCGGCGACACGGTCATCGCCACCTTCACGCTAGCAGTGGCGGCGGGCGCCGCGCCGATGGAAGCGGCGATTTTGGCCAATCACGCCGCCGGCATTGTCGTCGGCAAAGTCGGCACGGCTACGACCACACCGGAAGAACTACTGAAAAGTTTTAGCCACAGATTGAACACGGATTGAACACAGATTCATGTCCGCAAAAAATATAGTGGCCTTGTTGTGGCAATTTTATCCGTGTTTCATCCGTGTTCAATCTGTGGCTAAAAGTTGAACAAATTTCCGTTGCTGAAATTCGCACGATGAAAGATTGTCTCATTGCGTTTTCAATTCGCGCTCGGTCTTCAAGCGCAATTGCCCACACGCCGCATCAATGTCGCCGCCCTTTTCGCGGCGGAGCGTGGCGGTCACATCCAGTTTTTCCAGTGCGGTGAGAAAGCGGTCGCAGACTTCCTCCGCCGGCCGCACCCACGGCAAACCCTCGACTTTGTTATACGGAATCAGGTTCACCTTGGCATAAAGTTTCTTGGCGAGCGTCGCGAGCGGGCGCGTCTGATCCAGCGCATCGTTGATGCCGGCAATCAAAATATATT
The DNA here is from genome assembly GCA_903861445.1 of uncultured Verrucomicrobia subdivision 3 bacterium. Lineage (GTDB taxonomy): Bacteria > Verrucomicrobiota > Verrucomicrobiia > Limisphaerales > UBA11358 > UBA11358. The sequence continues at coordinate 20,383 of CAIOUK010000010.1, read as the reverse complement.
CCAGCGTAATCATCCGGCCTTTCAACTTCTGATAATCCTCGCACGCGCCGGTGAGTTCGTGCAGCGGATACTTCTTGTTCACCGGCATGATGCGGTTGCGGACCTCGTCGGTCGCACCGTGCAGTGAAATCGCGAGGCGAAACTGCATCGGCTCGACGGCGAGCTTGCGGATTTGCGGCGCGAGGCCGCTCGTGGAAATCGTCATGCGGCGCGCGCCGATGCCGCCGCCCCACGGCGCGTTCAAAATTTTCAGCGCGGCGATCAGGTTGTCGTAATTCGCCAGCGGCTCGCCCATGCCCATAACGACAATGTTATTCACGATGCGATCAGCGGTTGGTTCAACGCTTTCTTCCTTGGGCTGCGCGGCGTTCCAGCGTTCGACCGCCAAAATCTGTTCGACGATTTCATGCACACCGAGATTGCGTTTCCAGCCGTCGAGGCCGCTGGCGCAGAAACGGCAGCCGTAGGCGCAGCCAACCTGCGTGGAGATGCACAGCGTGTGGCGGTCGCTGGCCTCGCCGTAAAGCGCCGGATTGGCGGGAATCAAAACGCTTTCGATGAACGCGCCGTCGGCTAGTTGCCAGAGAAATTTCTGCGTGGTGTCGCCCGCGCCCTGCTTGCGCGCGAGTCCGAGGATTTGCAGAGAAAAGTTTTCGCGCAATTTTTCGCGGAGACTTTTCGGCAGGTTGGTCATTGCATCCCAACTGGTCGCGCGGCGGGCGTAAAGCCAATCGAGCAGTTGCGTGGCGCGAAAAGCCGGCTCGTTCCACAATTTGAATTGGGCTTCCAGTTCCTCGCGGGTCAGCGATTTGATGTCGGGTAAAGTCATTTTAATAAGTCAGCATTTCGATTTCGCGCCGGCCTTTTTCGGTCAACTGCCATTTACTGCCGTGCTGAATGACCAGCCGGCGGCACGGATGCGCGTGGTATTCCGCCTCGTTCACGGAGAGCAACTGGACTTTCGTCGCGCCCTTGATTTCCGACGCGGCGCGCGGCATGAGCGCAAAAGGCACGCCGTTATAATTCAGCGCGATTTCATAGCCGGCCACGCCTTCCCGGTCAGCTCTGGGATTTTTCAGCACGAGCGGCGCGTAACGTTTGAGGTAGGAAAAATCCGTCGCGCGCACCAACACACGACACAGCTCCGTCTGGCTGCGGAGAAAATTTAACAGGCTGAATTTTTTTGTCGGACTATGCTCCGCGAGCAGAATTTCGCGCGCATCGAGGCCATCGAGATTCTGGCCGTTCCACAGGCCGTGGTCGTTGCGTTCGCCGGGCAGATTTTTTTTGAACCACGCGGAAAAATTGTCATTCACAAAAACATTCAGTTCAAAGTGGACGTGCGCGCGTTCCTTGCCAATGCGATCGCTGGTGTTCGACGTGCGACCCATCGTGCCAATGACCTCGCCGGCACGAACCGCCTTGCCCGCCGTGACATTCGCCGCGCTCAAATGCGCGTAAAGCGAATAAATCTCGATGCCTTCGAGAACGTGCCGAATGACGATGTATTTGCCGTAATTCGACAGACCGGACTTGGCGTTGACATACATCACCGTGCCGTCGGCGGTGGCCAGAACGGAATCGGTCGGCTCGCCAGCGCGGTCGGTGCGCTGGTGCAGGATGTCGAGACCCTCGTGCATCTGCCAGCCATCGGTGCGCACGCAACCGAAACTGCCGGTCGTCCACGCCCGATCCGGCGACGTGGGCGCGAAAAATTTCAGTTCGTTGCCCACGTCGTAAAGCGCGTGATTGGCCGTGGGAAATTGAAACGGCGTTTGCGCGTTCAGTTGGAGTGCGCTCAAGCCGATAACCGCGAGCAGCCAGCGGCACGACAAAGAGAAATTCATTTGGCGGCGTTTTTCTTCGCAACCCGGTTGAGTCCATCCACCAACTGTTGCGCCTCCTCGCGGCTGGCATCCGGCGTAAAAACCAGCGTGGCATCGGTAATGCGGCGACTGATGAATGGCACGGCCAGCCAGCGACCTTCCTTTAATTTGTCACCCCACTGGCCAAAAATCACAAAATGCTTGGATTGATAGGCCGCAGAATATTGCTCCAGCATCAACCCGCCCGTTTCGTCGAACTTCACCTCCACCGAAAATCCACCGGGCGATTCCAGCAGTTTGGCGGCAATGATATTCGCCTCCGTCAATACCGGGTCGTTCGCAATCGTCACCAGCATCGGCTCTGCGCGCAGCACGGAAACCTCCTTCGCGGTGTCAGGCGCATTGCCGGCGCTTTCGACGTGCAGGCGCAAGGCGGCCAGTTGTTTGTCTTCCTTTTTGCCGGTGACGCAGCCGGCGGCGAGCGCCAAAATCACAAACAACCGCAAAATTGTATTGAACCGTTTCATATAAAAATTCATAGTGCGGGGACATTATGGGACAACAATCCAACAAAACCGAACACAAAAAACGCCGCAAGGCATACATCAAACGCAAAAAGGCCATCATCAACGCCAAAAAGAAACCGGCGGCGAAAAAAAGCTGAACGCATTTGCCAATCTATCAGGGCCGTTCCCCGCGAACGGCCTTTTTTTATTTTACGCGCAAACTCGCCGCAGCGCGCCGTCTGCGTCCAAGCCTGCCACCAAATCAAAAACGTCCCGCTGCGCGCAAAACGCCACGTCGGCGCGCAGTTCGGGCATGGCCAGCAGCCGCCGTCCGTTTTCCGAATCGCCAAGGGCCGCGCCTAAATCTCCAGAGTCAGTTAATTTCAAATTCGTAAAAGCTTCCAACGCGATTTGCGAAGCGTCCGACAAACTGACGCGCCCGTCCTCGCGAGCCGTAAGCAACTCAATCAACGCGCCCGCCGCCAGCACGTCCTCCAGCGCCACGTTGTCGCCGGTGCCGGCGCAGACCAGCAAAATTTCCGCAAAGTTTTCCCGGCGCAGAAAATCCGCCGTCGCCGTCAGATTCAAAAACGCTGCCGCCAGCACGCATTGTGCGCCCGCGCCGACACGCAACGCCCGCGTGCCGTTCGTGGTCGTGGAGACGATGGTCTTGCCACGCACTTTTTCCGGCGTGAACTCGCGCGGCGAATTGCCGAAATCAAAATCCATCCCGCCCGATTGCGCCGCCCGGATGCGCACGCCCGCGCGCTCGCCCGCGAGGAGAATGTCCGGCTGTTGTTTGCGGAGTGCGACCGCTTCGGCGATTTCGCTCACGGGCACGATGGCCGCCGCGCCGTGATGCAGCGCGGTGACAAACGTGCTGGTGGCGCGCAGGATGTCGAACACCACACACGCCGTCTGCCGCAAGTCGCGCCGGGCGAGTGCGGGCAATTCGGTCGGCGTCAGGATGGTTTCGATTTTCATCGGGTGGGGTATGAGCTGCTGGCTGCAGTTTAGCTTTTTCGTCGCCAATTGAAAATGAATTTGCCAGATTCGATATGCGTGGCATATCCACAAACCAGCGATAAGATGTTTCAATGAAACTGGGACTGCTTCCTCTATGAAGAAAAATTGGCTTAAACTCTTCAAGGCAATCATTGTTATTTGCCTGGGATTGTTTTTGGCGATGGTTGTTTTTCCAGTAGGATGTGCGGTTTGGGAGATTCATGAATCCAAACTAAAATACGAAAAGTCTCATCCGCTCATGTCTGTGCAACAAAGTCGGACGATAATTCAAAAACTTGCGGACGCAAAGAGCCTACAAAAACAAGCTGGGGAAGCCATACTGCACGATTATCCTTATGTTTCTTTGACAAACTACCCAGCCATTGCCGAATTGGCTTCAGTGATGAAGGGCGACTTGGTGACGGTAGGACAGGATAATTTTTGGAATTTTGATGTGCCAGTTCCAGACCACGTTACAATTCGTTTGAACGGTCAATATTTGTTTGTTTTTTCAAATGATGTGGCGCTGCCAGCAAGTGCGGATATTTTTAATCTGGATTTAATTACCAATGGAATCTATCTAGTAAATTTTAGGTCAAACCCGACAAACCAACCCAGCCATCAGCCGTAAGCGGTTCATTTTCCACGTCCGCAAAGTTAAAGTCTTTCACCCAAATTCGCAGACAAAGACGCAAACCGGTTCCCGCCTCGACAATTCGGTGCAATTTTCTAAATTGTTGCCGATGTCGTTCAAACCTTTGGTCATTGCCGGACGCGAATTTCGTTCGCGGTTGATTCTCGGCACGGGGAAATTTTCGTCACCGGAAGCCATGCGCGATGCGCTCGCCGCCAGCGGCACGGAAATGGTCACCGTCGCCCTGCGGCGCGCCGACTTGAGCGGCAAGAAAGACCCGTTCGCGAACATTCTCGAATTCATTGACCCGAAAAAATATCTGCTCCTGCCCAACACCAGCGGCGCGATGAACGCCGAGGAAGCCGTCCGCCTCGCGCGCCTGGCCGTCGCCGCCGGATTGCCGAAATGGGTGAAGCTCGAAATTCATCCCGACCCGCGCTACCTGCTGCCCGACCCGATTGAGACGTTCAAGGCGGCGGAGATTTTGGTGAAGGAAGGTTTCATCGTGCTGCCGTATATCAACGCCGATCCGGTGCTGGCGAAACGATTGCAGGAAGTCGGTTGCGCGACGGTGATGCCGCTCGGTTCACCCATCGGCTCGAATCGCGGTATCCAGACGCGCGACCAGATCCGCATCATCATCGAGCAGGCGACGGTGCCGGTGGTCGTAGATGCAGGCATCGGCGCGCCGAGCCACGCGGCGGAGGCGATGGAACTTGGCGCGGACGCCGTGCTGGTGAACACTGCCATCGCCGTAGCGAACGATCCGAACCGCATGGGCATCGCGTTCAAGCAGGCCGTGGAAGCTGGCCGCAGCGCGTATGAAATCGGCCTCGGCGCGCCAAGCGAAACGGCGAGTGCCACGAGTCCGTTGACGGCGTTTCTAAACTGATCATTAGCCACGGATTGAACACGGATTAAACACAGATAAGAACCACACAAGAATCGCTGCTGAAATTATTTTTCCAGCCGTGTTTAATCCGTGTTCAATCTGTGGCTAGAATTCTCTTAAAATCTTTTCCACCCGCGCCACGTCTTCCGGCAAATCCACGCCGATGCTGTCGTAATCCACTTTCACAACGGCGAGGCTGATGCCGTTTTCCAGCGCGCGCAATTGCTCCAGCTTCTCCGCATTTTCCAGCGGCGACACCGGGAATTTCACCAGTCGCAGCAGCGTCTCGCGCCGATAGCCGTAAATGCCCAGATGCTTCAAAAACGGAAACGCCACCAACTGCTCCGCCGTCGGCCGGCTGGCGGCATCGCGCAAATAGGGAATCGTGCGCCGGGAAAAATACAACGCGCGACCGGCGGCGTTGACCACGACTTTCACGACATTCGGATTGTCCAGCTCGGCGAGATTTTTTATCGGCGTGGCGGCGGTGGACATTTCGCTGTCGGCCAGCGCGTGCGCGACGGCGTCAATCACGTTCGGATTGATCAGCGGTTCGTCGCCCTGAATGTTCACGATGGCATCACAGACGATTCTTTCCGCCACTTCCGCGATGCGGTCAGAGCCGCTCGGATGATTTGGCAGCGTCATCTCGACGCGGCAGAAATTTTGCGCCACTTCCCAGATGCGCGTGTCGTCCGTGGCGACGATGATTTCGGAAAGCGATTTGGCTTGCTCGCATTGCTCGACGACGTGCTGGAGTAATGGTTTGCCCGCGATGAGCGCGAGCGGTTTACCGGGAAAGCGCGTGGACGCAAAGCGCGCGGGAATGATGCCAACAATTTTCACACGCCTAATTTAGCCACAGATGCACACAGATGGAACACCGATTTTTGCCGACCAACAGCGCCACCGCGGCTGGCAGATTTCGCTCGACGCGTTGGCCGTAATGGTGTTCGATGAAACGACAAATTGATGAACACCTTTCAAATCATCTTCACGCCGACCGCCGCGGCCGAACTGGCGCGAATGCCGAAGGAATTGCAGCTCCAGATTCTCGGCGAGTTTCGCGGCCTGCCGCAACAGGTGGTCGGCAGCGAACTCGAAGATTTCGGCAAGCTGGAGAGCGACGGCCATATCCTGCACCGTTTTCGCATCGGTGATTACCGGATTTATTTTGAACGGCACCCGCTCGGCGTGCTGGTGCATCGCGTGATGAGCCGGCACACGCTGAAAGATTTCTTTTTCCGCTCCGGCATCAAGCTCGGTGAAGATCAGGCGCTTCAGGAAAATCCGAAGTTCTGGGAACTCATCGAGGCAGCAAAAATCAAATAAATTTCTCCGGCAAGCTGGTGGCGGGAATTTCCTTTCTTGCACCGTCGCTAATTCAAATTATCATTTTTGCGCTCAAAATTTATGAACTACAAAATCTCCCAACGCGCCGCGTCACTCGCTCCATCGCTCACTTTGGCCATAGATTCCAAGGCCAAGGCCATGAAAGCTGCTGGCGAGGATGTCGTCGGCTTTGGCGCGGGCGAACCGGATTTCGACACGCCGCAACACATCAAGGATGCCTGTGCCAAGGCGCTCGCCGCCGGGTTCACCAAATACACGCCTAGCAGCGGCATTCCCGAATTGCGCGAGGCCATTGCCGCCAAGTTCAAAAACGAAAACGGTCTCACTTACAAGCCGAGCCAGATTATCGTCTCCTGCGGCGGCAAACATTCCTGCTACAACGTCATTCTCGCGACGTGCGAACCGGGCGATGAAGTCATCATTCCCGCGCCGTATTGGCTGAGTTATCCGGAAATGGTGAAGCTCGCGGGCGCGAAGCCGGTGATTTTGGAGACGAGCGACAAAACGGAATTCAAAGTCACGCCCGCGCAACTGCGCGCGGCCATTACGCCGAATACGCGGCTGTTCGTCCTCAACTCGCCGAGCAATCCGACCGGCAGCGTTTATTCGCCGGAAGAAGTGAAGGCGCTGGGTGATATTTGCGTGGAGAAAAACGTCCTCATCATGAGCGATGAAATCTACGAACACCTGCTTTACGATGGAGCGAAAGTGAAGAGCGTTGCCAGTTTCTCGCAAGCGCACTACGACCACACGATCATCGTTCACGGTCTGGCGAAAGCGTATTCGATGACCGGCTGGCGCTTGGGTTTCCTCGCCGCGCCGGAGCCGATCGCCAAGGCGATTGACGCCGTGCAAAGCCACAGCACCAGCAACCCGACATCGTTCGCGCAAAAAGGCGGCGTCGCCGCGCTCACCGGCCCGCAGGATCATTTGAAGACGTGGCTCGTCGAGTTCGACAAGCGCCGCCGCTTTGCCCACGCCAAATTGAGCGCCATGCCGGGCGTCTCCTGCGTGAATGCCAAAGGCGCGTTTTATCTCTTCCCGAACATTTCCAAGACCGGCCTCAAGTCTTCCGAGTTTTGCGCCAAGCTGCTCGAACAGGAAAAAGTCGCCGCTGTGCCGGGCATTGCCTTCGGCGCGGATGATTACATCCGCTTGAGCTACGCCACCAGTCTGGCGAACATCGAAAAGGGCTTGGAGCGCATGGATAAATTCTGCCGGACGCTGGTAAAATAAGCTATTCCTGCACCGGATGAGGCCGCGAGCAATCGCGGCCTTGTTCTGTTAATCCGCAAAAAAGGGATGGAAAGAATTCCGCCGATATAAGAAGATGACGTCATGTCACCGTCGGACGACAACACCATCGCCATTGCCTCGCTGGAAAAAATCCAGAGCGAATGGTTCGACCTGAAGTTGCGCGTGGCCCAGTTGGAAACGGAGCGCACCGGTTTGGAGGCGGAAAACAAACAGTTGCGCCTGCTGCTGGAGCGCGTCGTCGAGCATCGCCAGAAATCGCACGGCGAACTCATCACGCTGCTGACCACGCTGGTCAGCAAGCTGCCCATCAATGATGTCGGGGTGATTGTCTCGCGCCTGATGGAGCACAACCAGCATGTCATCGAGGTCAGCACCAGTCTGACCAAGGGCAAGCTGGAAGATCATATTCTGCAACCGGCCATTCTCAAGCAACTGGACAAAACCAAGCGCGATCTGCTGGCAACCTTGCCACCCGCCGTGGCTGAACTCATCAAGCTGGACGCGCCGCTGGAGCCGGAGATGCTGCAATCGCTCGTGGTGCAACCGGAACATTTTCATCTGCCCGCCGTCGTGCGCGCGAGCCGTGGTTTCGTCAAAGGCCAGCTGCCCCGCGAGCGCATCCTGCGGGAATTCGGCGAGCCGGCACAGGTGTTTTTCAAGGACGTGACGACGGATGTGAAATTCAATCCACGCCCGAAGCCGGAAGAAATCATGTTCGTGTTCCAGCCGGATTTCGAAAATCTGCTCGCGCAAAATTCCGCCGCCGCTGGTGCGAAACACGCGGCGCTGCTGGCCTTGTTTCACAAAGTGCGCGCCAGCAAGGCGACTTCGGAAAACGCGCGCGCGCAAAAGAGCGCCTTTCTGCGACTCTCGTTCGCGCTCGAGCTGCTGCATTATTACAACAACCAGAATACCGAGTCGCCGGATGTCGTGTTTGCCCAGCGTCTGCCGCCATTGATTGAACAGCTCGTGATTACCGGCGAATACGACGCGCTGGACGAAAAATTAATCCAGCAGGCGGAAGCCCTGCTCGCCTTCATCATCGCGCCGGATTACCGCAAATCCGTGGTCAACAACCTCGGCAAAGGCGGCGGCCTCGGTCGCACGTTGCGCTTCACCCTGACCTTCCGCGCGGAAAAGCTGGCGGACATTGACCCGCTCACCATCGAATGCGTCAAGCATCTCGTGCCGCTCGGCAAACCGCCCCAGCCCGAAACGCTCGCCACCGTGCTGCGACTGTTCAATCCGGAAATGCAAGCCTCCGTCATCCGCGCGCTGGCCGTTACGGATCGAGTGCGCAAGGAAGAAGCGGAAGTTTTAGCCAAGGCAGTGGCCCACCAGCTTGGGCTACAGGAAATCGAAAAGCGCCTGAACGAAAAAAATCAGATCACGCCCGAACGCGAGCACCGGCACGCGTGGGAAAATATCAAGAACCTCATCGCAGGCCGCGCCGCACCGGCGGAAATTGTCGCCGCCATCCGCAAACGCATGGGCGGACGTTACGATGCCGACGAGGTCAAGGCCTGCTGGCTGGTGCTGACGGAAAGCGATCCGATGATTTTCGTCCGCATCTTCTGCCTGCTGCCGTATCTGCCCAACGGCCAGACCGACCCGCTGGCGCGCGCCATGATGGAGACGTTCATCACGCGGCTGGTGCATGAAAAATACACCGCCGTTTATACCAAAGTTTTGGGCGCGCTAAAAAACCTCCACAAGGTCAAAGCTGATAGCCCGGCGCTCGTCAACTTCATCAGCCTCACCAAATGGGTGGATGCCGAGGCGGCTAAACGGCTTGTGAAAGACATTGGCGTAACAGCGCATTGAAACCGTTATTGAGAATAATAATTTCAGGCATCCGTAGCTCAATTGGATAGAGCGTTTGACTTCGGATCAAAATGTTGGGGGTTCAAGTCCCTCCGGATGCACCAATGAAATCAGGGGTTTGCGCCCATCCGTTTGACCGGAAAAATAATCCTACCCACCATTTACTTGGCGGGCAGCGGTGGAATCGGTTCCACGCGGACGTTGTCAAAAAGATTATGATCGTAGGTGCTGGCCAGAAACGCCATGCCCTTGGCGCGCGAAGCATCAGTGACTGTGGCCAGTTTTTTGCCATCCACCACACCGATGATTTGGTTTCCATTCAACTCCAGCCGTAGATGATGCCAATTGGCCGGCTTGAATTTTTCAATCTGGCCGGACGCCAGCGACGTGTATTGCCAATTCAATTGCCAGCGGCCGTCGCGCGTCAGAATCCAGCGGTAGCCCAACTTGTCGCGGTCGGCGTAGCGCCCGCCAATTTCAACATCGCCGCCCGCCAGCAAAACATCGGCCGAGATCGCACAGTCCTGCCAGTTCGTGTCGCCAAACAGCGTGTGGGGTTTGAGCAACCAGCTACCAATCCACAGAATGCCCTCCGCCGGCACAATCTGCGCCAGACATAATCCACCTTTCGGCGACGGACATACTTCGAACGTGCCCTTCTGGTCAGAAAAATAACGCGGAGTGTCGCCCGCGTGATAACTCTCGAAGTCTTCCACGAAAGGAAACGGAAACGGTTTCAACGGCGGCGGTGTGCCATAAGAACCTTTCTGCTGCCCGGTCGTGCTGGTGAACGTGTAAACGGCGTCAGGCTCAAGTGCCAGTTCGACCGAGTTGTGACTCAAGGCCAACGGCGGCTGTTCCACGAACTGTTCCGTGGCGGTGGATTTCCAGACGTGAACCGGACCGTCTTTCAGTCCTGGCAAAACGGTGAGCTGAATCGTCCGCTTTTCACCGGTCACGACGACCACCGACCAATCGCCGGTTTTCGGATCGCGCAAGGCCACATGACTGCCGCGCCAGGTGTTCGTGTCGAGTTGTCCGCAAGCCTCGTCCATATAAATCCAGCCCGGCTTGGCAAACTGCGTGGTGTGGGCAATCACCCAGACCGCCGGCCAAACGGTATAATGCCCGCACCACGGCGTGTCCGCCTGCATCGCGCCGGTGTCTGCCCAGGCAATCTGATCGTAGATCGAGTCAATGGGACACCAGATTTCAAATTTGGTGACGTGATCGCGCGTGTAGATTTTATTCATCAGCCGGGCCAGATAGAGCGCGCCTTTGCCGCCCCATTCCCGACCCGACTGGCTCCATTCTTCGCTGGCCCAAAGCGGCTTGCCGGAGCTTTTGGCTTTTTCCGTAGCGGGGTGTCCACGCTTCTGGTCAATCTGCCACGGGTTGCGTCCATCCAAATAATGATAACCCACCGCACCGATCAGCCGGTCGAGTTCAGCGTTCGTTCCCAGCGTGTTGAAAATCTGCCAATGGCGACCATTGTCGTCCGGCGCCTGCAACTTCACCTTGGAAAATCCGCCCGCGTCCAGCTTCGGCCGCAAGTCCTGCCGAATCCAATTCAAGTCAGTGCCCGCCTCGTTTTGCGCGGCGGAAATCCAGTCCAGTTCCAGTCCGTAATTTTTTTGGGCCACCTGCAAAAACGCAGCGAACCAGTCGGCTGCTGCCGGCGAAAATCGGTTACTGACCCACTCGGGATAAGCCCACGGCAGACAATCAAGGATGATTTGCGGATTGCGTTTGCGGGCCTCGGCCATGAGCCAGAATTCGTAGCCGCGCGGCTGGGGATTCGCTAGTTCGTCGCGGGTGATCGCGTGCGACGGCTCGCTGCCGCAGGTGGAATTTTCACCGCTGCCGATCTCCACCTTGAGATGCTGAAAGCCCGCACCGAATTTTGGCTTGAATAGAAAATCCAAAATCTGGCTGCGCTGCGGTTCAGGATAATCCGGTAGCAACCGCGTGGACGCGCCCGCGCTGACCGCGCCGATGCCCTCGAACACGCGTCCGGGTGAAGCCGGGTCAAGTCGGATAGTTTGCACCGGTGTGTCTGCCAAAACCGGCAGCGCGGACAAAATTAAAATGCTGATGACGAGATTCTTCATGGTGAAAAATAATTTTTCTTCTAAACCAGAAGTTTGGCCTTATCCAGGCAACGTCGCAATACCTGCGTAAAAAAATTAGGTCTTTCCCAGTCAGCCAGTTTCTACTGACCCAACCAAGAAAGACCCATTGCTATTGCGTTTGCCGCAGAATCCCCTTCACGGGTTCGCGACTTCGATACGATAGAACCGCTGCGGTTGCCCCACGATATTCGTGTCTGACAGCGAAATCGGCGAGCCGGAGGACACCGCGCTCCAGCCATCCGGCGCGGGATAATTCGGCGGCGCAATCACCGGCGACCAGCTGGCGTCGCTCAGCGCGTTATTGAACACCACCCGGTATTTATACCCCGACACCGTGTTGAAGGTGAAGCCCGGCGTGCCGCCGCCGCGAAATAAGCGTTCACGGCTTACCGAGTTTAAGATTAGGGCTTACTTCGCCGACTTGTATTTGGCTATAAACTCATTCATGCCCACAATTTTGGGCGCAACCTTGCTGGCCTCAATTTCAGCAATCGTTTTGTCGAACAGTGCCATTCCCGCCTTATCACGGCGCTCTTCGTATTTTCCGCGCACTTCCCGCAACTGCGGCAGCACTTCTTTGGCATGGACGCCGTAGCGCTTGAGATATTCCATGCACTTTCCGAGATTGGCGCCGCCGACAGGATTGCTCAGTGCAACGCAAACCGCCATGCCTTCGCGGATATTCCGCTTCGACAACAGATCTAAGCCCGCGAGCCGGACACCCTCTGAAAACATCTCACCGCTGGGCGCTTTCACCTCGGCGGCCTTGATGATGGCCGGCAACAACGCCGCCACATCGCTGTCGGTCAGCTTGCTGTAGATGGCGGAAACGCCACCACGAGCGGCACCGTCCTCGTTTTTCAACAGAGACTCAATCGCTGGGATGAGCAACCGCCGATCCACGCCTTCCAGCGACCCCGCGAGAATGCTCTTAGGCACACTGGCACCCGGCGGCGGCGAGAACAAGGCTATCCCGGCGGCGCGTTGCGCAACTCGGCGCGGGTCGGCGGGATTGGGTGTCACAGCCATCATCAACAAGTCCGGCACACTGGCTTTGCGGGCTTCCGGTCCAAGTGCGGCCAACGCGAGGCTGGCCTGATTCTGCGTCCACGGGTCTGGATCTTTGAGCAGCGCGCGCAGTTGCGGCGCCGTCGCATCACCGCGCGGCCCGAGCAATGCCAACGTTTCACACGCGCCGTAGCGGGCATAACGATTGGAACCAGCCAACATTTTCAACAGCTCGGGCACAAAATCGCCTTGGCGCTTGGCCAAGGATTGGGCCGAACGCATGCGCACTGCCGGCGACCAGCTTGACAAACCAGCCACCAATTGTTCCGTCGTGCGCCCGTCGTAGGCAGTGGCTTGCGTCGCCGAAGTGAAATCGCTGCCGGCAGCGATGACTTCCGCCGCTTGCTTGGCATTCAACGAGGGAAACGCAAACGATTTCTTTCCCGTTAGATAGAGACTCTTTTGCGGCGCGGCAAAAGCCAGCAGATACGACCCGGTGCAATCCCAATTTTTGTAGCAGGCAAACTCCTGTTCACCGCGCGTCGAACCTTGGTAAACCACGCTACCGTCCCAGCAGCGCGCAAAATCGTAATACCATGACTTTTGCTTGAGGTAAGCGCCGGAAGCAAACGGCCCGCAACGGATGACTGCGGGCAGGGCCCAGGCATTATTGAAATAGCAACCGGTGTGTCCGGTTTCGCGCTCGTTGTAGGCGGCCGTGGCCATCTTCGCAAAAAATTCCGCCGCCTCGCGGTCGCCCAGTAAATCAAAGAGCACCGCCGCGCTGGAACATTTGCCATTGTCCTCGTGGCTGGCCCACGGTTGATGATCGCCGTAGGGGATGGCGCCCTTGTTGGCATACCAACGCAGAAAACCCGCCGCCTTGGTGATCGCCCGATCCAAGGCTGGGTCTTTCACTCCGGCCTCGCGCGCGAGCACCATACCAATCGTCAGGGTGATGCCCGGCTGGTTCATGCAGCCATAGCCATTGATGTTGCCGGTGGGCAACGCCGCCCGATGCCCCCAAGTGCCGACGGCGCTCTGGCTCTGCACAATCTCCAAAGCGATGCGCTTCAAACCTTCAAACACCGACTGGTCGCCCGTGGCCATGACGTATTCGGCGAGGAATATCTCCGCGTAGCCGTAATCCCAATTCACATAACCATCAAATTTGTGGTCGGCCACCTGTTTCGCATAGGCCGCCAGCAGAGGCCGATATTCGGGCTTGCCGCTCGCCAGCAACGCCAGCGCGTTCAAGTTATTAGGAACAGATTCACCCTTAAGCCCCCGCTTGGCAATCGCCTCACAGCCCAGCTCAAAAACTTTTTTGGATTTCGGGCAGTCATACGGCGCGGTGTCGCTGTAAGTGCCCATCACCTTGAGCTGGAGTTCCACCGGGTCGGTTTTGCCCGCACGCCAGCGGAGCAATTGCAGCTTCCCGCCGCCCTTGTCGCTCTCAGCGACCGCGATGGCTTTGGCGAAAGTAATCCGCGCATCGGCCGCAAAGAGCTGGCCACCGGCTCCCAAAATGACATCGCCGGGAATCAGTTTCCCATCCGCCGGCGAACCTTTCGCCACGGCGGTGACGAGAATCTGGCGCGCCTCACTGGTCTGGCCCTTGTCACCATAGATCCACCCCCGCAGCCCGGTCGGCCCCAGCGTCCAGTCGGCGCTCCCATCTGGCTGGCCGCCCTTGGTGAAATCGGGATTGGTGAACGGCACTTTTTTTGGCGGTGCTGGTTTTGCGGGCGCAACAACCGCTTTCACGGCATTCGTGGCGGAAAATACGTCCATTGCGCCGAGCAATAAACAGCCGAAAATTCCAATCGTATAAAAACAAAGCCCGCTGATTTTTTTCATGGTTCGATTCATTTTAATCATGGTTTGCGACAGCATACAAAATGTTTCAGACTTTACTCATCATCAACTTGGCGGACACCATCCAAACCAATTGTCAGCGGGCGGCGGGTTTTCGGTCGGACTTCAACAGTTTAACCTCGTGCAGACACACCGCATACGGCATGACTTCGTCGCAGCAGCGAAATAACCTTCACGGGTTCGCGACTTCAATCCGGTAGAAACGCTGGGGCTGACCCGTGATGTTGGTATCTGTCAGGGAAATGGGCGACCCCGAGGACACCGCGCTCCAGCCATCCGGCGCCGGATAATTCGGCGGCGCAATCACGGGCGACCAACTGGAATCCGTCAGCGCGTTCTTGAAGACGAGCCGATACTTGTAGCCCGACACCGTGTTGAAGGTGAAGCCGGGCGTGCCGCCGCCGCTCACCGTGATGGCGTTGCCAGGCAACACTGGCACGGGCGGCGTGCCGACGGATACTGACAGCGTCGTGAAGCTTTGCGTATTGGTCGCCCACAGCACTTGGGTATTGGTCGAAATCATGGTTGCCACATTGGTCACAACCAAATAATTGGTCGTAATCACATTAGTAAAATTCACAACATTGGTCACATACCCAATAATATTGGTGGTGGTCTGGGGCCAAGAAAAATTTGGGTTCGGCAACACCGTCTGGTTCGTCGCCGAGAAGGTGAAATAGTAGGTTGTATTGGTGGTCAATCCGGTGGCCGAAAAACTCAAGTTGGTCGCCGCCAGAGTGACCAAGGAACCGCCTGCCAAAACATAATCACCGGCCACACCATACTGATTGGTCACGATGGAATTGGTCCAAGCATTCACGACGGCGCTGTTCGCCCAAGCACCGGCATTGGTGCCATGATCGGCCGTATCCCAATAGACCACACCCGCACACGGAGCGAACGGCCAGACCATGCTGGCGTTGAATGCCGCTGAGTTGGTGGTCACGCTGCTGGCCGGATTGTTGGTCACCGATGCCTGCGCGGACAGCAACTTAATCATTCCCAAGCCCATGCTCTGTCCAATGTTAAAATAGCTCTGGGCGTTGTGATACCAGTGATAATTTTCCGAGCTACAACCCAACATCTGGCCGTAGTCAAAGGGCCGCGTGTCCACGGTGAATACCGTGCCGGCCAATTCAGGATGCAACACCGGATTGGCCACCGCCGCCTGCGCCGCGCAAATCAATAACTGGTTGCCGCTGGCGCTGGCCATGCCGGTGGTGCCAATGACCACCGGCAGTTTGGGCACGCCAAACTCGGCGCGCAAGTCGTGGATCAAATTCACCAGGTTTACTTCATACTGTTGTTGCGGTTCACCAATATCATTCCAGCCTTGATGCCAGCCGAAGCCGACAATCTCGTAACCCGCCGCCGGGTTGTAGCTGAAGTTAGTGCCGAATTCATTGGTCAAGTTATTCAAGATGGAATGAACATTCGCAACCATGTTGCTGTAGGCGGCACCCGGTGCCGAAACCAAACTGGCGGGCTGGATATTTGTGCCTGAGCTGGGCGGGCGAAAATCCCCTCCCAGCGAGTTGCCGCCCCAAGCCGTCTTGATGATCAACACGGGATCGCCCAACTGGCTGCCCATCACCAATCCAAAACCATACTCTGGTCCAACCATTGCGTTATTAGCGCTGTTTCCAAAATCCGCATCCAGATACCCTTTGCGCGCCTCGTTCGTTGAGGAGATTGCACTCACGGAGGAGAAATACGAAACCCACACGTTCGTCAGCGTTCGCCAACCGGGAGTCGTGGTATGGTCAGGCACGGCGGCAACATTCGTGACATTGGCATACGGGTTCGTGTCCACCAAGTAGCCATATTGGTTCGGGTTATTGTTGAGCATGTTTCGCAACGTGCCCAAGCCGCCGACGATTTGCGCGCCGCCGGTATTGTTTGGGTCACGTCCCACCTCAACTTGCCCTTTACCCTGCATGTTCGACTGGCCGGCCAGGATGAAGACCTTGAGCTTGCCATTCCCGGGTGCTGGCTTGACGGTTTGCCAAGTCACCGCACTCGTGCTTGGCGCATTGTTCGCGTCGCCCAGATAATTGGCTGAAATGCCATTCCAGCCGCTGGGTAAATTGTTGACGACAAGGCTGGCTTGCGCCGAACCATTCAGCGCCCCTGCGCCGATTGCGTTGGTGCCGTTGTAGAAAACCACTGTGCCGGTGGGCGTCGCGCCCATCACCGTCGCGGTATAGGTCACTGGCACACCCAAACTTGATGGGTTTGCTCCCGCTGTGAGCGCCAACGCCACGGACGTCGCCGGGCGGGAATCATTCACGGTCTGTGCCAAGGTCGCCGAAGCGCTCGGGGCGTTGCTGGAGTTGCCCAGATAAAACGCGGTGATGGCGTGTGTGCCGCCGGTCAAAACGCTCGTGCTCAAACTCGCCTGCGCCGAACCGTTCAGGGCATTCGTGCCCAAGACCGTCAAGCCATCATAAAAGACCACGCTGCCGCTCGGCGTATTGCCGCCAGTCACGCTAGCGGTAAAGGTCAACGCCGCACCGCCACTCGAAGGATTGCTTCCGCTGGTCAACGCCAGCGTGTTGGTCGTGGCCGTGGCCAGCGAACCCACCACCACCGCACCGGTTCCGGCAAAATGCACATCATCTTTGGTGGTTGCCGGTGAGCTTGATGAACCGTAGATGCCATTCGGTTGAACCACGCCATTGATTGTCAGCGAAGTAACCGGTCGCAGGCCGACAAAATCCAGTTCCAATTTGGAGGCGATATCCGAATCGGTGATCACCAACGGGCCGCTGCCCAGCGCGGTGGGGCGCGTGCAAATCAGCTTGCCCGCCTGAATGGTTGTGGTGCCGCTGTAACTGTTGGATCCGGAAAGTGTCCATATGCCGTAACCCGCCTTGGTCACGCTGGTGGCCAATTGGCCGGAATTGCCCAGCACGCTGTCGGTGATATTGCCGCTGATTTCGCCCTGACCCGCAATAAATCCGGCGGTGGTGCTAGTTTCCGCGCTGGTCAGCGTCAGCGTCTTGCGGTTGTCCTGACTGGCAACGCCGGGAACCGAAAGGTTGCTGGTGAATTTCAACAAACCGCTTTGCCCGGTTTGAGTAACGGGCAGGCCAGCCGTCGTGCCCTGTTGGGTGATGGTGCCCCCGCCGTTGGTGCCCGAAAGTTGAATGATGCGGTCAGTGGTCTCACCTGGCCCAGTATAATTAAGATTGCCCGTCGTCGTGGTCGAGCCGAGAGAAATCGTCCCGCTGGCCGCATTCGTGGGCGCGCCCAAATTGCTCGTGGGCTTACCGCCGCTGACGCTGTTAAGCGAGGCAACAGTAATGTTGCCGGCGTTAATGGCCACCGGGCCAGTGAAGGTATTCGAACCCGTGATGGTAAAAGACCCCGCCGAGGTTCCAATCTTAGTGATTCCCCCTGATCCACTCACAGTGCCACCAATCCCAATATTGCCACCGATGCCAAAATCAAAGGTGTTGGTGCCCGTCAGCGTGATGGGTCCATTTAAGTTAGCCGAGAAACTATTCCCGTTCACTAACTTGACCCCGTTCAGCACCATGGCATTCGTAATACCGCCGTTTCCGTTCAGGTTGATCTGGCCCCCGCTGTTCACCGTGACCGGTCCCGTGCCAAAATAATTATTTGCCGTGTTAGCGAGCGAGACGGCACCGGCATTGATGATGGTGCCACCGGTATAAGTGTTGGTTCCGTAACTCAAGGTCAATGTGCCGGTGGTGTTTTTGGTCAGACTACCGGAACCGCTAATCAAACCCGCCAGCGTCATTGCTCCACTGCCGCTGCCACCAATGGTCAGATTGGTGGCCAACGCCAGATTATTGTTCACCGTGACCGTGACGTTACTGTTCTGATTGATCTGCGGCAGGGCGGTGCTGTTGTTAGTGAAGGTCAGGCTGTTGCCGGCCAAGGTCAAGGTGGGGCCACTCAAATTCAGCTGGTTGAGCAGGAACCCGTTGTTCAAGTCATTAGTCGCCGTGACGATGTTAGTGCTAGCCTTGTTAAAGTTGAGAGCATAAGTGGCGTCGCCCGTATTCGTGGGCGCACCCGGCCAGCTGAAGTTATTCGTCCAGTTGCTCGCGACGCTCCAGTTGTCGGATACCGTGTTCGTCCAATTGAAAGCATTGGCGATCATCACGGTCACCGACGCCAGATAAACCTGCTGCGACCCATCCTGCGCAGTGATGGTATAAAGCTGGTTTGTCGTAAAATTTCGCGCCACCCCGCTTGCCGGCGAACCCGTGGCATAACTCGAAACCGTGTAAGTCGGCGACAGATTAGTTACCACCGTGTAAGGCGGGAGCGTGACAGTAATGTTCGTGCCAACAATAGCTCCCGAGTAGCCAAGAATGCTGAAAGTTAGAACACTCTTGCCCGAACTTGGCACCACGGTGAAGGGAGCGCTATTTCCGGCGGTCAGATTGTCGCCGCTGGTGCGGCTCGCCGTCAGCACTACGCCTGATTCGCCCTTGTTGTAGATGACATTGGTGATCGTCACGGAACTCGTGCCGGCCAGAATGGTGCCGGTCAACGGCGGGTTCAACGCGCCGGTGCCGGTGTTCAAGCTCAGGCTGACCACCGTGTTCGAAATCGCCGTCCGTGGCGTGCTCGTTCCATCCTGCGCCTGCACCACCACATTAAATCCCGTCCCCGCCGTTGGACTGCTGCCGCCATTCACGGAAGTGATGGCCAGCTTCGTCGGCACCGGCGTGAAGACGAGATTGGTGTTGGCCGCCGTCAGGCTGATGCCCGCCGTGGTGCTCGCCGTCAACGTCATTGACTCCGCCGTATCATATTGCACCCCGGAAATGGTCACGGTGTTCTGGCCAGCCAGCATGACGCCGCTCAACGTGCCGCTCAACGTGCCGCTGCCGCTGCCACGGCTCAAGGTGATGGTCGTATTGGTGGTTATCGCATCCAGATTGCCGCCGGCATCCTGCGACACCACCGTCACGCTGAACGGCACGCCGATTTGCGGGTTGGCCGGCGCACTGGTGAACGCCAACTGGGTCGGCACCGTCGCCCCGACAGTCAGGATCAATCCGCTCGCACTGCTGGAGAGAGTCAGCAGCGACGAACCAATCGTCATACTGGGCAGACTGTTGGTGAAGACAAACTGACCGCCGCTCAGGCTGGCGGCATTGGTGATCAAATAATATGTGCCGTTGGTATAATTGCCCGTCAGGGGATTCACCTGCACCACCAGCGGGCCGGACAATACCATCTGCAAATTACCACCGCCGTTAATCTGGTCATAAGTGACGCCCGCCGTGTTCGCGTTGGTCACGTCAAAGATGAGGGTGCCGGTGCCGGTCAACAAATTCGTAATCGTCAGCGTGCCAATCGTGTTCGCGCCACCCGGAGCGATGAGACTATTGTTGGTGACCACCCCTTGAACCGTGCCCTTGCCAGCCAAAGTGCCGCCAGCGATGGTCACTGCGCTGCCGGCAGCCAACGAACCGTTGACCGTCAGAGTGCCCGCGCTGACAGTCGTCGCGCCGCTGTAGGTATTCGCGCCGGAAAGAATCCACTGGCCGGTGCCCGTCTTGGCCAAGCTGCGCACGGCCACACTTGCATCAATCCCTGACACCGAGTCCTGAATGACGCCCGCAATGGTGTTGTTGCCCGTGTTCGTGCCCGTCAACGTCAGCGCCCCTGCCGCGTAGCTGCCGAAGGTCAGCGTCCCCCCGGCATAATTATTCGACAGGGCAGTAAAGGTTATCACGCCATTGAGTTTGATCATAGCAGTGATGGTGGTGCCCGGCGGAACATTCGTTCCGCCTATCTTCATGCCGGGAACCAAATCACTGGATTGCACGGTGGAATTGCCCGTTTGCGTAGTAGTGCCAGCGCCGAACGTCCGGGCCGGCGGCGTGGGCGAGATGGCCGCCGTATTCGTGAACAACAGCGGCCCAGTGCCCGAGGCGTCAATCGCCACGTTGCCGCTCATGTTGAAATTGTGATCGTTGGTCGAACCGATGCCGATATATTTAAACGTCGTCCCATCGCGCAAACTCAAGTTGGCCGGACCGCTTAGCACCCCGCCGATGGAGTCATTGTTGGCACTGTTG
>CAIOUK010000009.1 GCA_903861445.1 uncultured Verrucomicrobia subdivision 3 bacterium | reverse complement strand
GAGATGCGCGACTGGCCGAGACGGGTGACTTCCTGAAGCTCGTTGACGGACAATTCGTCTTTTTCCAGCAGCGCGACAATTCGCAGCCGCGTCTGGTCGGACAACGCCCGCAAAGATTTTAAGGTTGAAGTCATAATTATTTCGTCGCGTCTGATTTTTCCCGAAATACCATTTGACGCATTTCAATTTAGTTATATCATCCTATCCAGATACGTCAATATGTTGTTGACGTAAAACCATAATTATACATGAGCAATCGTTACATCTTTTCATCCGAGTCCGTTGGCGAAGGCCATCCGGACAAAGTCGCTGACACCATTTCTGACGCCGTTTTGGACGCGTGTTTGGCGCAGGACAAGTTCAGCCGCGTCGCCTGCGAAACGTATGTGAAGTCGAATGTTGCCATCATCGGCGGTGAAATTACGACGAAGGCAAAATTGGATTTCGTAAAGATCGCGCGCGACGCGATTCGCGAAATCGGTTACGTCAATGACGACGATGTGTTTCATGCGGACAAAGTTTTCGTGAATGTCATCGTGACGCAGCAGTCGCCCGACATCGCGCAAGGTGTGGATGCGAAGAAGGCCAAGGGCAAAAAGACCGCGAAGCAGGGCGCGGGCGACCAAGGTTTGATGTTCGGTTACGCGTGCAATGAAACCCGCGAACTTATGCCGGCACCAATTATGTTTGCGCATCGCCTCGGTCGCGAACTCACACGCATCCGCAAGGCCGGCGGCGCGGCATGGTTGCGCCCCGATGCGAAGTCGCAGGTGTCTGTCGTTTATGAAAATGACAAGCCGGTTTCGATTTCCAATGTCGTCATCTCCACGCAACACTCGGCGGATGTCGAACACGCAGAGATTGAAAAGTTTTGCATCGAGAACGTTATCAAGAAAGTTCTCCCGAAAAATCTGCTCACGCCAAAGACGGAATTTCTCATTAACCCCACCGGTCGTTTTGTCGTCGGTGGACCGCAAGGCGACACGGGTTTGACTGGCCGCAAAATCATCGTGGACACTTACGGCGGCATGGGTCGTCACGGCGGCGGCGCGTTCTCCGGCAAAGACCCGACGAAGGTTGACCGCAGCGCCGCTTATATGGGTCGCTGGGTTGCGAAAAATATTGTCGCGGCTGGACTCGCGACGCGTTGCGAACTGCAATTCGCCTACGCCATCGGCCATCCTGACCCGGTGAGCGTGCACGTCGAGACGTTCGGCACGAACACGGTTTCCAACGAGAAAATTATTCGCGCGGTCAATCGCGTGTTCAGCTTCCAGCCGTCGGACATCATTGACCAGCTCAACTTGCGCCGTCCGATTTACAGCAAGACGACCAACTACGGACACTTCGGCAAGAGTGACAAAGACCTCACTTGGGAAGCGACGGACAAGGTCGCCGCGCTGAAAAAAGCAATTTAACCGATCAACGATTCAAACATTATGGAAAAAATTAAATTGTCTCCTGCACGCCGCACCGTTCTCAAATTGAACGGCAACGGCAAATCCGCAGCCGTTGTCGCTGAAGTCAGCGCGACGTTCGCGAAATATGCCGCGCAGACGCCGGCGGGCAAAGATTATATCGTCCGCGATTTCTCGCTGGCGGAATGGGGCCGCAAGGAACTCAACGTGGCGGAACATGAAATGCCGGGCTTGATGTCAGTTCGCAAAAAATACGCAAAATCCAAGCCGCTCAAGGGCGTGCGTATTACCGGTTCGTTGCACATGACCATCCAGACGGCGGTGCTTATCGAAACACTCGTCGCCCTCGGCGCGAATGTGCGTTGGGCTTCGTGCAACATTTTTTCCACGCAGGATCACGCTGCCGCCGCGATTGCTGCGACCGGCACGCCTGTGTTCGCTTGGAAAGGTGAGACGCTCGAAGAATATTGGGAGCTGACACTCAAAGCGATTTTGTTCCCCGGCGACCAGGGTCCGCAACTCGTCGTGGACGACGGCGGCGACGTGACGTTGCTCATCCATAAAGGCTACGAATTGGAAAAAGGTTCCAAGTGGGCCTACGAATCCAAGGGCGACAGCCACGAAGTTTCCGTCGTGAAAGCGCTCCTGCGCCGCCTCGCGACCGAGAAGCCCGGCCTTTGGACGAAGATCGTCAAAGATTGGAAGGGCGTTTCCGAAGAAACGACCACCGGCGTGCATCGCCTTTATCAGATGAAGGAAGCGGGCACGTTGCTCGTGCCGGCCATCAACGTGAACGACTCGGTCACGAAATCGAAATTTGACAACCTCTACGGCTGCCGCGAATCGCTCGCGGACGGCATCAAGCGCGCCACCGATGTCATGCTCGCCGGTAAAGTCGCCGTCGTCTGCGGTTACGGCGATGTCGGCAAAGGCTGCGCCCATTCGCTCCGCGCCTACGGTTCACGCGTGGTAGTCACCGAGATTGACCCCATCAACGCGCTGCAAGCCGCGATGGAAGGCTTCGAGGTCAACACCGTCGAAAGCACGCTCGGCTGGGGCGACATCTACGTCACCACCACCGGCAATTGCGACATCATCACCGCCGCGCACATGCTCGCGATGAAAGACCAGGCCATCGTCTGCAACATCGGCCATTTCGACAACGAGATCCAGGTGGACGCGCTCAAGAAAGTCAAAGGCGTCCGCATCGAAAACATCAAGCCGCAATACGACCGCTACCACATCCCCGGCAACAAGAGTATCTACATGCTTGCCGAAGGCCGCCTCGTGAACCTTGGCTGTGCCACCGGCCATCCGAGTTTTGTGATGTCGAATTCATTCACGAACCAAACGCTCGCGCAAATTGATCTCTGGGCGAACAAAGATAAATATGAGAAATCAGTTTATCGCTTGTCCAAAAAACTGGACGAAGAAGTTGCGCGTTTGCATTTGGAAAAAATCGGCGTCGTGCTGACCAAGCTGACCAAAGCGCAGGCCGAATATCTGAACGTGCCGGTGGATGGCCCGTATAAGCCGGAACACTACCGTTACTAAACTTCGAATTATAAATTAGGCGAACAGAGCAATCTGTTCGCCTTTTTCAATCCATTTTCAGAGGAGGCATTTTTACATCAATTTGTGACAAGATGCGCTTTTTTGAATTGACGAATCATCAGGCTGTGCCATTTTGCTACCGTAAGGATAAACGAATCATCAATGGCAGCAACGAAATCCAGTTTTCTCGACAAAGTGCTTGGCCGGATCGGACGGCTGGACACTGAAGGGTTGCAAACGGTGGTTCAGCGGCTCGCCCGCGAGCGCAGCTTTTTGGAAATGCTGTTCAACACCATCGAGGACGGCGTGCTGGTGGTGGATGAGCATGGCCGGGTAATTTACTTCAATCAAGCGGTGACGCGACTCATCGGTCTGCAGCCGAGCGAGAATGAACTGCTCATCACAAAAATTTTGCCGGAGGTGGACTGGGAAAAGATTTCCCATGCCGACCACGTCGGCGGGGAGCAGGTCACACGGCATGAATTTGAAGTGCATTATCCGCGCCCGCGTTTTCTCCGGCTCTACGCCGCGCCGCTGGACGGCGTGGGTGCTAGCGCACGGCCAGCAAGCGGTTCCGGCGTGGCGCTGATCCTGCACGACGCCACCGAGGCGCGACAGAAAACGTTCGAGGCGATCGAAAGCGAACGCGTGCAGGCGCTGACGCTGCTCGCCGCGAGCGTGGCGCATGAAATCGGCAATCCGCTCAACGCGCTGCACATCCATCTGCAACTCATGGAGCGCGAGCTGAAGAAGCTGAAGGGTGACGAGTGGCGAATGGCGGGCGACAAGAAAACGGCTGCGCGGGTTGCGCGCCATGTGTCGACCGACACCGACGAAGTTGCCAAAAAACTTGAGCAGTATCTCGACGTGGCAAAAGGCGAAATTCACCGGCTGGATTACATCGTCACACAATTTCTCGGTGCCATCCGCCCCGCGCCGTTGCAGATGAAAATTTGCTCACTGAATGACGTGATGGAAAAGACGGTAAATTTGCTGCGACCGGAAGTTGAGAACCGCGGCATCAGCATCAAGAGTAAGCTGGCGCGGCAATTGACGGCGACGCCGATTGACGCGACGCAAATCCAGCAGGTGCTCGTCAACCTTATGAAAAACGCATCGCAGGCGATGACCACCGGCGGCACGCTCACGCTCCAGACCGGCGAGAACAGCGACGCGGTTTGGATGAGCGTCACCGACACCGGCGGCGGTATTCCGCAGGAGCAACTCAACCGCATTTTCGAACCGTTTTACACGACCAAGAAAAAAGGCAGCGGTCTCGGCCTGATGATCGTCCAGCGCATCGTCCGCGCACACAACGGTCGCATTGAACTGGAAAGCAACGTGGGTAAAGGCACGACGTTCCGCATCTGGCTGCCGCTGCACGAACGCAAACCGCGCTTACTGGAGAATAAAAAATGAGCCACAGATTTTCACAGATGAAACACAAATGGAAAAAGCAATTTGAATTGAGCCGGTTAAAAATCTTATCTGTGTTTCATCTTTGTCCATCTGTGGCTAAAAAAACATGAAACCGACCTTGCTCATCGTGGATGATGAAAAGACGACGCGCGAAGGTTTGCGCGCGGCGCTCGAGGAACGCTACGACGTTTACATCGCCGAGGACGCGAAGGCGGCGATGAATCTTTTGGAATCGGAAAATTTCGATGTGATGCTCACGGATTTCCGGCTGCCGAACGAGGACGGCATGAAGTTGATTTCGCGCGCCAAGTCGCTGCCGCAGCCGCCGGTGTGCATTTTGATGACGGCTTACGGTTCGGAGGAACTCGCGGTGGACGCGATGAAGCGCGGCGCGGATGATTATATCGCCAAAGGGCGTTTACAGATTGACGAGTTGGAGATGCGCATTGCCCGCGCGCTGAAGCAGCAAACGCTGGAAGTGGAAAATGTTTCGCTGCGAAAACAACTGGACGCCAAGTTCGGCCTGGAAAACATCGTCGGCCAGTCGCCGGTGATGACGGAGATTTTTGAAATCGTCCAGCAGGTCGCGCCGACGCGCGCGACGGTTTTGGTGCTCGGCGAGAGCGGCACGGGCAAAGAACTCATCGCGAAGGCGCTGCACCAGTTGAGTCCGCGCGCCAAGCAGCCGTTCGTCACGGTTCATTGCGCGGCGCTCGCGCCGACGTTGCTGGAAAGCGAGCTGTTTGGTCACGAGCGCGGCGCGTTCACCGGCGCGCACGAGCGGCGCATCGGGCGGTTTGAACAGGCGCAGGGCGGCACGCTGTTCTTGGATGAAATTGGCGAGATTGACGCGACGATTCAGGTGAAACTGCTG
>CAIOUK010000008.1 GCA_903861445.1 uncultured Verrucomicrobia subdivision 3 bacterium | reverse complement strand
ATGATCCATAAACCGCACTGCCCCGTCCCCGTCATCACCTACAATGGCAACCTCATCGTCGCCGCCGCGCAGAAATATCCCAAAGTCGCCGCCCGGCTGCCCGCCAATTATCTCACCGAGACCACCACCGCCCTCGGCAAATTGCCCGCCGACGTGACCGGCCAGAGCATCGCCAAGGGCGAAACCGGCAACCTCACCGCCGCGCAACAGGCCAATCTCGATTCGCTTTTGCATTGCATGGGACAGGCGCGCAAGACCGCCAAGCTCGCCTTTCCCGGCCAGACCGTGAAACTGCATCAGGAATTTCAAATCGGCATCCACGATTCGCACGAACTGAATGCCGTGTTGAGCCGCGCCGACATCATTCTCGCCTCCGTGCAAACCACCGCCAATCTGCCCGCGCTGAAACTCAAAGGCTGGACGGATGCCGAAACGCAGACTTTTACCACCGTGCGCGCCACGTTTCCCGCCAGCACCACCACGCAGCAATCCGGCCAGAGCGACGCCAAAAAGGCGACCAGCGTGAAAGCCACCGACGCCGCCGATGCTTACGAACACATTTTGACCATCCAAAACGCCGCCGACTTGGAATTTCCGGCCACCGCCCCGGCCAACGCTCCCGCCCGCGCCGAATTCAAACTGGGCATCTTTCCGCCGGATCATCACGTCCCGCCCGCAACGCCGACGCCGACGCCCGCGCCAGCAACACAAACATCAGGGAAATAACCTTTGATCTTTTGAACTATGGGCCGAATCCGCCGCGCCGGTTACATCATCACTTGGTTCATTGGCGACCACCAGCCGCAGCACGTTCACGTTGAGACGGACAAAGGCCGGTTGATCGGCCGTTTTGATTTGCGCACGCGGCGCGGGATGGAAGGTTGGCAGCCGGATAAAAA
The DNA here is from genome assembly GCA_903861445.1 of uncultured Verrucomicrobia subdivision 3 bacterium. Lineage (GTDB taxonomy): Bacteria > Verrucomicrobiota > Verrucomicrobiia > Limisphaerales > UBA11358 > UBA11358. The sequence continues at coordinate 3,419 of CAIOUK010000008.1, read as the reverse complement.
GCTGTTAAAGTTGATTGCCGATCTGGAAAACGAAGGCCGCCTATGAAATCATTGACCAATCTCAAAAAACCGTTTGGCACCGCCAAAATGGTGCGCATCAAAGCCGTCCGCTACCTGGCGTGGGAAGACGCCTTTGACGTGGAATTTGACGACGGCCTGAGCTTTCTCGAACCGCACGCCACCATCCGCAAGGCCGGCAAAATTGCCGCCAAGGCCGAGCCGGTGGAGATCGTCCTCGACGAGGAATGTCGCATCGGGTTTGAAGTGCGCTACGACAACGGCCAGGTGGCCGAAGTCTCCTGGGCCTTCATCCGCGAACTGCCCCCGAAGAAATGAACCCATGAAATCAAACCCCCTGACTTGGTGTGCCAACGCCCCCGCCCGCGCCGAATTCAAGCTGGGCATCTTCCCGCCGGATCATCACGTCGCGCCCGCCGCGCCAACGCCGACACCGACGCCCGCGACACCGGCGAAATAACTAATTTGCTCCCATCACCGGAAAGGTTAAATTATAAGCATGAAAAAATTCACAGCCATCGTGCATCACGGCGAACCGGACGAAGGCGGCTTTTGGGCGACGTGCCTGGAAGTTCCCGGTGCGAACGGCCAGGGCGAGACCAAGGAGGAATGTCTGGCCGACCTCAAGAACGCCATTCAACTACTGCTCGAAACCGAGCGCGCCGAAGTGTTCCGGCTTGATCCGCAGGCGGAGGCGACCGAACTGGTGCTGGCATGAAACGGCGGGCGCTGCTGGGGCATCTTCAGGAACACGGCTGTGTGCCGTTCCGCGAAGGCGGCAGCCATTCCATCTGGAGCAACCCGCAGACCGGGCGCAAGGAGGCCATTCCCCGCCACAACGAAATCAAAAAGTTTCTGGCGCGCTCCATCTGCCGCAACCTGTCCGTGCCGGTGCCGCCGGGGAACTGACTGCCTTATGACTTTATGGCCGATTCAAAAATAAATTGTCCAAAGTGTGGTGGCCATGTCGCTTATCCACTTGAAATGGCGGGGGCTGAAGGCTCATGTCCACATTGCGGAGAAAATATTTTTTTGCCGAGGGCAAAACGCACTTCAGTTTGGATTATTTCCAGTGTGATTGTTGCAGTGATTGGTTGTGTCTTGGCGGCAACTTTATTGCACCACGGTAAAAAACCGCCTGTTCAAAGCAAACCAGTTCAGTCGCCGCTGGAAATCCAACAAGACAAAGCAGCTAATGGTGATCCTGACGCCATGTTTCAACTTGGGCAAATTTATTTGAATGGCAACGGTGTTCCGACAAATACTGACGAAGGAATGCAGTGGATTAAAAAAGCTGCCACATCTGGCAACCCGAAAGCCATGACCCTGATGGGAGACTCGATTTTCGATTCTGCGTCACGTTCTTTCTATGCTTCCCATACAAACGATATTGATCCAGCGACGGGTTTGCCGTTGGCCGGAAAGCCTTGGTATTCTCTTTCCGTTTCAAACATACCAGAAGAATGTTTTAGCTGGTATCGTAAGGCAGCGGAGTTAGGGGAAACCAATGCAATGTGGCAATTGGTTCGTAATTTGAACCTCGGCGTTACTCCTCCCGCAACGAACGGGACGGCAATTGACCCGGCGACAGGTTTGCCGATGTCTGGTGGTGCGATAATTGACCCGGCAACAGGGTTGCCAATGCCATTGCCAACTAAAGAAACAATCCGCTGGCTTCGCCAGCTTGTAACGACAGGAGATACGGATGCTATGATCCAACTCGGTTCGATTTACATTCATGGCCTCTATATCGAGTCCAATGTGGATGAGGGTATTAAGCTGTTTGAAAAGGCCGGGGATTTAGGGAATATCGGTGCATATTCTACGCTGGCATTCATGTATAAAACAGGCGATGGAGTAACACATGATAATTTTCAGGCTATCAAATGGTATGAAAAGGCCGTTGACAAGGACGATACCGCAGCCGAGATGGACTTAGCAAAACTATACAAGGAAAATGAAGATGTAAAAGATTTGGAGCAATCCTTTAAGTTATATTTGAAAGTTGCTCAAAAAACTGCAAAGAGCACAAACAGTTGGGACAATAGTTCCATAACAGATGCTATTCTTGAAGTTGCAAAGGCATACGATAGAGGTTTGGGCGTAACCAAAGACAAAACCGAAGCCATTAAATGGTATAAAAAGGCGGCTGATGCCGGAGATACTGGAGCAGAATGGCGTCTGGCGGTAAAATATGATTTGGGTGATGGTGTGGACGTCGACAAGCAAAAGGCTTTCCAATTATACCTAAAGGTTGCAAATGCACCCAAGTTGTTTGGATCAATAGTTCAGGTAGGTGTTGCAGAGTCACAACGCAACCTCGGATATTTATATCGAGATGGTGATGGTATAGGCAAAGACACACAAGAATCTTTCAGATGGTTTCAGAAATCAGCGGAAAATGGAGACGACAACTCGCAATATGAATTAGGGAAAGCATATCAATCAGGAAATGGAGTTTTACAAGACAAGCAAGAGGCTTTCAATTGGTATCTAAAGGCTGCCAACCAAGGAAACAAATCTGCACAGCGGGAGATGGGAAGCATTTATGGAGATAACCTTGATTCATCACAAAATCGGATAGAAGCTTACAAGTGGTATGCTCTGGCTGCTGCACAAGGCGATGAATATGCCATAAAATTGCGAGATATTATTGCGCCAACTTTGAATGCGTCAGAATTGAGCAGCGCGCTCAAAAAAGCAAAGAATTTTTCAGTTGGCGAATCATCTACAAATGTTGCGCCCGTAATTGGTCAGCATGCCGCTGCTTCCGTTATTTCTGATAAACCAGCATTTGAAGTTTTGGCTGTAACAGCGAAACCAACGGAACAAAACGATGTGTGGTGGCGCTATGGTTATCGGCTTACCGTGCGAAACAATTTTAGTAACACCGATGGACAATGGTTCAAGATTCAGTTTCTCGATGCCCAAGGCTACGTAATTGACAGCACAACCACCGAACGAACAGTTATCAGGCCCGGAGCCACGGAAATAATCACAGGAGAAAAATTGGTAAGCCTTCCGGGGGCGGCTCGTGTTGCCAAATTAAAAGCCCTTTGGAATCCATAAATGAACTATCCTTTTCGCTGGTTTTTTCCTCGGCCTCGGCTTCGTAGCGCCGTCGGCGCGGCATATTTGTAGCCACGCCCTCGCCAGAGAAATTTCAGCCCCGTCGGGGCGGCATCATCCGCCGGGTTTCCAGAATATGTCGCTCCTGCACGGAGCTTGGAAAATTATTGATTTGGGATTCTACAAATATGCCAGCCCTACGCGCTTTGAAAAATTGAATCCGTGTTTCATCCGTGTTTCATCTGTGGCTAAAAAAAAATTCCGCCTTCGTTTTCACGGCACGGGCAGTTCATCAAAGATTTTCTGGATGACCGTTTCGCTGGTTTTTTCCT
>CAIOUK010000007.1 GCA_903861445.1 uncultured Verrucomicrobia subdivision 3 bacterium | reverse complement strand
CTGGAGCCAATTGTCGGACTTGAACCGACGACCTGATCATTACGAATGACCTGCTCTACCAGCTGAGCTAAATTGGCCTGAAGCTCGGTTACGTTGCCAGTTAAAGGCCAAACCGTCAAGCCGGGTTTGCCGATGGTTCTTGCCGGTTATCCAATATCAAGTAGCCAGATCATCGAGCCAAGCGTGCCTGTTTACTTGATCAATTTGAACTGAGCCAGATGTGAATCCAAGAACACGACAAATTCTATTCAAGTCCTCAACTTTCTGCGATGTTTGGCTGTGAGTAAGGATATAATAATCGCTGCCTCCAATTTTTTTATGGCCGTAAAGTTTTCCTTGCGCTTGGTTCACGAAATCCTTTGTTGGGGTCTTTGAAATAAGAGGTCCGCGGTTAATGCGCACGCGCTCCAGTTTTGGTAGCGCGTCGTGTCCAAGCTCCTGAATAACACGGCCAACAAAGACCGCCATACTCGCCGCTGCGGTATTTTCACAAATCTCCTCCACTTCTTTGTTGTGCTTATTAGCTTTCCAATCAATACGGATTTTTAGCGTTTGAGGGCGTCCGCGTTCTGTTTCATTCCCATTTTCGTAGGCCGAGGTCAGTTGCGGCACTAGCTCTGCAACTTTTTGTGAATGCGATTTGCCTTTAGTGGCTTTCAAGGTGGATTCAATCTCGGCGACCTCACGTTCAATATCTGCATTTCGCTTTTGCAGTTCCTGCACGCGCGCAAGCAGCGGTGATAGAATTGTGACTGTATCGAAGTCGCTCGTAGTCAAATGCGCCTGCATCAACTTCCCGATATTTGCTTGGAGATTTTCAATTTGCTGTTTCATGTTGAAACAACATTGAGGTATTAAAGTAAAAAAGTCAAATAGTAAATATTACATTCTTACCGGAATATTCTTCTCCTTCAAAAACCGTTTCACGTCGCCCACGGTGTAGGTGCCGAAATGGAAAATGCTCGCGGCGAGGACGGCGTCGGCTTTGCCGGCGAGCAGCACTTCGGCCATGTGTTCCAGCGTGCCTGCGCCGCCACTGGCCACCACCGGCACGCCCACGGCTTCGCTCACGCGCCGCGTGATAACAAGATCAAACCCCGTTTTCATTCCGTCGGCGTCAATGGAGTTCAGCACGATCTCGCCCGCGCCGAGCGCCACGGCGCGCTTGGCCCATTCGAGCGCGTCCAGGCCGGTGTCCTTGCGGCCGCCGTGCGAGAACACGCCCCATTTGTCCGGCGCGATTTTCTTGGCGTCAATCGAGACGACGATGCACTGGCTGCCAAATTTCTCCGCGCCTTCGCGGATGAGTTCGGGCCGGGCGAGCGCGCTGGAGTTGATGGAAATCTTGTCCGCCCCGGCGCGCAGCATGGTGAACATGTCGTCCACGGACTTGATGCCGCCGCCGACGGTGAGGGGCATGAAGCATTGGTCGGCAGCGCGTTCGATGACTTCGACCATCGTGCTGCGACCATGCGCGGTGGCGGTGATGTCGAAGAAAACCATTTCGTCCGCGCCCTGCTCGTTGTAGCGCAGCGCGAGTTCCACGGGGTCGCCGACATTGCGCAGGCCACCCTTTTCGGCGACGCCGAACTGGACGCCGCGCGTGACCTGGCCGTCGTGGACGTCGAGGCAGGGGATGACACGTTTTGCAATCACGAGATAATTAAACCTGAAATGGCAGATTGATAAATCACGAAATACACGAAGCCGCCGAAATTCGCCAAATGCCGGCTCCGCTCGCCAAGGCTTGACTGAAACTTTTTTTGAGTTGAAACGTCCTTTCTTTTGTCGGATATAATGGCAGTTTAAAGATAGAAAATACTTTTATGAAAAAACACACTTTAGTTTTATCAGTCGCCAGCCTGTCAGTTTTGCTTACAGGTTGTGTAAATCCTGATGGCTCGCAGAATAACACCGGCTCCGGCGCGTTAATTGGTGGTGTCTTTGGCGCGCTCACCGGCGCGGCCATCGGTGGGCGCGCTCACGGCGGTCAGGATGCGTTGATCGGTGCGGCGGCGGGCGCGCTGGCCGGCGGATTGATTGGCAACTCGGCAGATCAGGAACAGCGGGCGCGGTTGCGCGCGCAGGCGCCGCAGACTTACGCGAAGGTGGAACAAAGCCAGCCGCTGGCAGTGGCGGATGTCAAAGCGCTCGCCAAGGCGGGCATCAGCGAGGATGTCATCATCACGCAAATCAAATCTTCCCGCACGGTTTATCATTTGAGTGCGGCGGACATTATTGACCTGCGCGATTGCGGCGTGAGTGACAAAGTAGTCAATTACATGATTGATACGCCGGCCACAGTGGGAGCTAACACCGCCACTGCCAGTGAAGTCGTGGTGCAACAAGCGCCGCCACCAGTGCCCGTGGAAACGGTCGTGGTTGCGCCCGCACCGAGCTATGTCTGGATAGGCGGCGAATGGGTTTGGGCCGGCGGCGGCTGGGTTTGGCGCGCGGGTTACTGGGGATATCCGCCCCGCGGGTATTCAGTCTGGATTGGCGGTCGCAGCTGGCATGATGGCCGTGGCTGGCACGTCGAACGTGGTCATTGGCATTGATTTTCCTCAAACATTCTTAATTGCGGCGGTCAAATTTTTGCCGCTGTAATTTACTTTACACAAAAAAACACTGCGATGCTCATCGCATCGCAGTGTCTTGAAAACGGTCAGTGTGTCTCAAATAATCAAATCAAGGCGAGACGTGCGCCGGGTCAACCGTGCTGCCGAGTGAGCAGGTTGCCTTGGTGCCGACTGCGGAGCAGTCATAGGTGCCGCCAGCGGGGCAAGCGGGGATGGCGTTACCGGAGTTCATCTTAATATAAGGCGTCAAATCATCTGGAAAAGTGATTGGATCAGCGGTTTTCTTACCTTTTTCCAGAGCGAACTGACTGGCCGCCGCGTCAATCTGGCGGAGGTTGTTGATGCAGCCGTTGGCCTGCGAGGTGGCGCGCGACTTCACGAAGTTCGGAATGGCGATGGCCGCCAAGAGGCCGATGATGGCCACGACGATCATGATTTCCACCAACGTGAAGCCCGACTGGCGGGCATTTTTGGTTAGTTTCATATGTTTTACTTTCATTTTTTAGCGGCTGAACATTGCGACTGGCGGGTTAATATGATGGCTGCTTTGTTCGTTTGATTGCCGGTCGCGACCGCACTTTCCTGAAGTTAAGCAGGTTACTTGCCAATTACGAACCGTCTGTGCAACTACGCGCGTTTTGGACGAGGTGGATTTAGCCTTCGCGCCGGTGTTTTTATTTTACTTCGCGGGGCGATGGAATAATATAAAAACTCTTGGTGGCCGGTGTGGCGGAATTGGCAGACGCGCTAGACTCAAAATCTAGTATCCGTGAGGATGTGTGGGTTCGACCCCCTCCGCCGGCACCATCTTGCGAGTGGTTTTTTCATTGGCCAGCGTAGCTCAGTGGTAGAGCAATGGTTTTGTAAACCATTGGTCGTCGGTTCAATCCCGACCGCTGGCTCCAGCTTTCCTGCTTT
>CAIOUK010000006.1 GCA_903861445.1 uncultured Verrucomicrobia subdivision 3 bacterium | reverse complement strand
TCGGGATCGGAATCCCACGCGCCGAGAATCGTGAACGTCTCGCGCTGGTTGGTGGCGAGATCCGTCGCCACGACAATCGTGCCCGGCCCGACGACATCGGTCTTGGCGTTGGCAAAGTCCTGTCCGCGCGCACGGTTGAGCGCGGCTTCGAGGTCTTCCTTCTGGCGCATCAAAATTTTCTGCATTTCTTTCGCGGCCTTGTATTCGTGGTTCTCGCGCAAATCGCCGTAGCTGCGCGCGATGGCAATTTCCTTGGAGTTCGCGGGAATTTTTTTCTCCACCAGCTCCTGATATTCCTTGCGACGGCGTTCGAGGCTGGCCCACGAGACGAGCAGGCCGGCTTCCTGTTTGGTCTGTTCGCCGCTGACGAGCGACTGCACGGCGGGATGCGCCTTGACGAGTCGCGCGAGGAGCGAACGCTTGTCCATGTCGTCAAACACGGGCGAGAGTTTCAGCGCGCGGGTCAAATCTTTTACGACTTCGATGTCGGCGGTGGAAGTGAGTTCCACAATCAACGCCTGATCTTCGAGAATGAAATCGCGCAGGCGGTTCGAGCGTTTTTCCTGGAACTGGTCGCGTTCCATCGCGGTGAGCATCGCGCGGAAAACTTCCGGGCCGAGGATGTCCACAAAATCTTCGTTGCGCTCGCGGCCGAACCACAGGAGCAGCTCGGTGCTGGCGGTGTGCTGGTTGATGTGTTTGGCGAGCGTTTCCTTGAGCAAGGCGAGCTGGCCGTTTTCGACGAGGATGGCGGCGATTTCGCGGGCGAGCTTGGCGGAAACAAAATTGAGAGCGCTGCGAAACACTTCCACCCAGCGGTCGGCATTGGCGGATTTGAACGATTCCAAGGCGCGGCGATGTTTCGCGGCGGGAATCGCCTCGATCAACGGACCGAACCGGATGCCATCTTGCGACCAGATTTGCGCGACGGAAACTTCACCGGCGACCGGCGTTACGTTGGCGGCCGCGCGCAATTCGTCACGCGCAAAAATCGCCTCCAGCGCCACCGCCGGCTGCGTGCGCTGATGCGACGCGATGTCGGGGTTCAACGCCGCGATGACCTCCTGCGCGCACGTCTCCTTGTCCTTCAAATCGGAAATGCCCTTGATGATTTCAGAAACGATGAGGATGCGCGCCTTGAGACCTTTCGCCTTGCGGAAATCGGTGAGCAAACGGTCTTGCAACGAGGTTTCCTGCGCCTGAAAAACGACCGGCTCGGTCTTTTTCGTCGGCACAACGAAATGACCGTCCTTCTTCATTTCGCGCTTGGCGGTTTCCCACCATTTTTTCCAGTCGTCCGTGATGACGTCGGCCAGCACCGCTTGAATCTGATCCGTTGTCGCCTTGCCGCCGAAGCTGTTCAAGACAATTTTGATCAAGTCCAGATGATGCGCGGCGAGATGGCGGACGGCGTCGAGGTCGGTCGCCTTGCGCGCGAGAATGTGATCCTTCGGCACCGGCTTGAGCGATTCGGCGGCGAAACCCAAATCCATCGGATGACCGGCCTTGCCCGGAAAATCAATCGTGAAACGGGCGAACACCGTGTCCACCGTTTTGATGCGGCCAAAGCCCCAGCTCCGGTGCGTGCAGCAGCCGGCTTCCGCCAATTGCGTGAGCGCCGGAACGTGCTTGCCTTCAATTTTTCCTGTGGCTGCCAATTTTTCGAATTCTTCTTTCATAAAATTAAAATCGTATTTCTGTCGTCACGGATTCACTATGACTCCATTAAACGTGTTGAACGAACAAAATCCAAGACAAATTGCGGCGCGCGTCTTGTCGCAGCGCCTGAACAACGGGCAATTTACCGAGAATCTGCTCGAAACAGCGCTCGCCACCGCCCGCCTTTCGCCGGCGGATCGCGGGCTGTGCCATGAACTCGTCTGCGGCGTGGTGCGCTGGCAGTCCACGCTGGACCGCCTCATCGCGCGCAAGACCACGCCAGGCCGCGAGCCGCGTCCGGCGCTCGTCAATCTGCTGCGCCTCGGCCTCTACCAGATTTTCTGGCTCGACCGCATTCCGCCGCACGCCGCCGTGCACGAGACCGTTGAGCAGGCCAAACGCTCCGGCTACGTCTCGCAATCCGGTTTTATCAACGCCATTCTCCGCGCCTATCTGCGCGAGTTCGACGAGGTAAAAAAAATTCTCGCCGACATGAAAATCTCCCAGCCCGCGCTCGGCTGGTCGCATCCCGAATGGCTCGTGGAACGCTGGCGGAAAAATTTCGGCGAGGAAAATATGCGGCGCTTGCTCGAGTGGAACAACACGCCGCCAAAGACTTTTGCCCGCGTCAACACGCTGAAAACCGACGCCGCCAAACTCATCGAGCGCTGGCGAGAGGAAAATGTGGAATATGATTTTGTGCGCCGCGATTTTCTTGGTAGGGCTGACCTGCCGGTCAGCCAAACGGATTTTGAAAATCTCGCCTGCGAATTAAAATCCCATCCACCGCTAAATTCACTCGGCAGCTTCCGCGCCGGTGGATTTTACCTGCAAGACCCCAGCACGCTGCTTGCCCCCGCTCTGCTCGACGCGCAGCCCGGCGAAACCATCCTCGATTTGTGCGCCGCGCCCGGCGGCAAGACCACCTTCATCGCGCAATTGATGAACAACGAAGGCAAGATTGTTGCGCATGACAGCTTTGCCGACCGCCTGAAATTAATTCGCGAAAACTGCACGCGCCTCGGCGTGACGTGCGCGGAAGTCACCGCAACTTTCAACTTTGCGCCAGCGACCTTCGACCGAATCCTCGTGGACGCGCCATGTTCCAACACCGGCGTCATGCGCCGCCGCGTGGATTTGCGCTGGCTGATTCAACCGACAGAAATCGAGCGGCTCCGCGCCACGCAACTTGCTTTACTCAAGCAAGCAGCCACTGTTTTGAAACCCGGCGGCGTCATTGTCTATAGCACTTGCAGTCTGGAACCAGAGGAAAACTCTGAAGTCGTGAAAGAATTTATCGCCGCCAATCCCAGCTTCCAACTGGAAAGCGAACGTCAGTTGTTGCCGTTTGCCGACGGTGTGGATGGCGCTTACGTCGCTCGGCTTAAATCTTAAGTCATCATGTCCACCGCCAACGTCACAATTCATTCCAGCCAGTTTCCGGAAAACGTCCGGCGCGATCTGCTGGCCTCGCTGCGCACGCGGCAGGTGAATCACAAGTTCCATTACGACAGCGTCCGGCAGACGCAGAAATGGCTCGCGTTGCATCAGGCGCACTCGCCTTCGCGCAACGACGCCGACTGCGCCGACACTTACGACCTCGCCTTTGCCGAAGCCGTAAAGCAAATCACCGCCAGCCAGATCCACGTCGTCGGCCTTGGCTGCGGCGGCGGGCAAAAAGACACGCGGCTGCTCAAGCTTTTGGCCACTGCCGGTAAAGAAGTTTTTTACACGCCGTCCGATGTCAGCGTGGCGATGACGCTGGTCGCGCGCGAAGCCGCGCTGACCGTGGTGCCCGAGAAAAATATCTTCCCGCTGGTCTGCGATCTGGCCACGGCGGGCAACCTCGTTGAGGTTTTTGCCCAAAGCCCCGCGCCTCACGCCCCACGCCTCATCACCTTCTTCGGCATGATTCCGAATTTTGAGCCGGAAGAAATTTTGCCGAAGCTCGCCGCGCTGGTGCGTCCGCAGGATTATTTATTGTTCAGCGCCAACCTTGCGCCCGGCGCCGATTACGCCGCCGGGATGGAAAAGATTTTCCCGCAATATAACAACGCGCTGACCAGCGACTGGCTGCTGGCGTTCCTGCTGAATCTCGGCGTGGAAGCCGGCGATGGCGAACTACGCTTCACGATTGAACCCGGTGCGGCCAATCTGCAACGCGTCATGGCGCGGTTCCATTTTACGCGGAATCGCTGGCTGGCGGTGGATGACGAACACTTTGAGTTTCAGAGCGGCGAAAGCATCCAACTCTTTTTTTCCTACCGCTACACGCCGGAGCTGGTGCAAAAAAATCTCGCGGGATTCGGCTTGGCCGTATGCGCCGAGTGGCAAACAAAATCGGCAGAGGAAGGTGTTTTCCTCTGCCGACGTGCTGAAAAATAATTTCCCGGACGGATTACATTCCCATGATGCAGTAGCCGCCGTCCACGTAAATCACTTGACCGGTGATGCACGCCGCGCCGTCGCTGGCGAGGAAAACGCCGGTGGCACCCAGTTCTTCGGGCACCAGATTGCGCTTCAGCGGCGAGCGCATTTCATATTGCTTGAGCATTTCCGAAAAACCGGCGATGCCGCGGGCGGCCAGCGTATTCACCGGGCCGGCGCTGATGCAGTTCACGCGGATTTTTTTCGGACCCAAATCGTAGGCAAGATAGCGCGTGCTGGCTTCGAGCGAGGCCTTGGCCACGCCCATGACGTTGTAGTGCGGCACCACTTTTTCCGCGCCATAATAGCTCATGCCGATAATGCTGCCGCCATCGGTCATCAGCGGCGCCGCCCCGCGCGCGAGCGCGACGAGAGAATAGGCGCTCACGTTGTGCGCGACCAGATAGGCCTCGCGGGTGGTGTCCACGAAATGCCCTTCCAGCGCGGCCTTGGGCGCGAAGGCGACGGAGTGCAGGAGCAGATTCAATTTTCCAAACTTCGCGCCGACCTCGGCGAACACGCGGGTGATGTCCTCATCCTTGGTCACATCACACGGCGTGATGAGCGTGTCCGCGCCGAACGTGCCGGCGAGTTCCTCGACGTTTTCCTTAACGCGGTCGCCCTGATAAGTGAACGCGAGTTTCGCGCCTTCCTTGGCCCACGCCTGCGCGATGGCCCAGGCGATGGAACGTTTGTTGGCGACGCCGAAGACCACACCGGTTTTTCCTGCGAGTAATGACATAGATTAATTTGGTTCCTAACAGTGTAAAAAAAAAATGCCCCGCGTCCAGCCTCGACTCACGCCGGCGGACAAATTAACCTGCGCGCATGGATGCAACCATTGCCGACGGTCTGATTCAGTATCTGATGCTGGTGGCGCTGCTGACATTCCACGAATACGGCCACGCGTGGACGGCGTGGAAATGCGGCGACGACACCGCGCGCCTGCAAGGTCGCGTCTCGTTGAATCCGGTCGTGCATATTGATCCGATTGGCACAGTGTTTCTGCCGCTGTTAATGATTTTCATGCCGGGCGCAGGACGCTTTCTCATCGGCTGGGCGAAACCCGTGCCGGTGAATCTCTACAACCTCAACCAACCCAAGCGCGACGACATCCTCGTGACGATGGCGGGACCGGCGATGAATCTAATATTGGCGGTCGGGCTGGTGGCGGCAGCCAAGGCGACTTTGCTTTTTCATTCCCCGCAGGCGGCGGATTATTTCATGCAGGCGGCGGGCTTGAGCTTGATTCTCTGCTTCTTCAATCTGATTCCCGTGCCGCCGCTGGACGGCTCGCACGTGTTGCGCGTCGCGACCGGCATGAGCCATGAGACTTACGCCAATTTTGCGCGCTACGGCTTCATCATCATCATTGTGCTGATCAATATCCCACCGGTGCGTCAGCTACTGGGAGCGGTGACTTACGGCACGTTAGATATTTTGGCGCGAATCTTTGGCGTGGCTTGACGCTAGAAAATCTCGCCGAAAAACCCCTGCTGCCGCAGCGCCTCGAACAACACCAGCGCCGCGCAGTTCGACAGATTCAGCGAACGCGATTCTGCGTTGAACATCGGGATGCGCAGCCAGTTCTCGCGATGTTGCTCCAATAATTGTTTCGGCAAACCCGCTGTCTCGCGACCGAACACAATGTAATCGTCCGCAGAAAATTTTGCTTCGCTATAAAGTTTTTGGCCGCCGCATTCCACAAACCAGAGCTTTGAGGTCGCCGGAACTTTTTCTGCAAACGCGTTCCAGTTCTTCCAGCGATGCCACGTCACCTGCTGCCAATAATCCATGCCGGCGCGCTTGAGTTGCGTGTCGTCCAGCTTAAAACCGAACGGTTCGATGAGATGCAGTGTCGTCCTCGTGGCGGCGCAGAGCCGTGCCACGTTGCCCGTGTTCGGCGGAATTTCCGGTTCAAGTAAAACGATGTTCATTCGAATCTTGGCCACAGAGGCACAGAGGACACAGAGTTATGATTTTGATTTCTCCCCTCTGTGCGCTCTGTGGCTCTGTGGCTTATAAAAAACTTTCCACAAAACCAAGCCATGCGCGGGTGCACTCATGCCAGCGGCGCGGCGGTCGGTGCGATCCAGCATTGCCTTGATGTCGCCCGGCGAAAACTTACCAAACCCCACCTGCACCAGCGTCCCGACAATGCCCCGACACATCTTGTAAAGAAAACCGTCGCCCTCGATGACGAAGGTGTATTGCATTCCGGCGCGCTTCACGTCGCAGCGCGTCAGGGTGCGCACGGTGCTTTCCATTTCGTAATTGTGCGTGGCGGCGAAGGATTTGAAGTCATGTTTGCCAACCAGATATTTCGCCGCCTGCTTCATCGCGGCGTAATCCAGCGGACGCGCCATGTGCCACGCACGGTTGAGCAGTAGCGGATTCATCGCGTGATGATTCCAGACAAAATAGCGATATTGCTTGCCGCGCGCGTGAAACCGCGCATGAAATTTTGCCGGCGCGCGCGTGGCGGACAACACGCGGATGTCGTCCGGCAAAAAAGCATTCAACGCGATGGCCAGTCGCGCGATGGGAAGTTTGTTCTCGGCTTTGGGAATTTCAAAATGCGCCACCATGCCGAGCGCGTGAACGCCGGTGTCCGTGCGGCTGGAGCTGTGCAAACGCGGCGCGCTGGGGAAATAGCGCTTCAGCACGGCCTCGACTTTTTCCTGCACGCCGGTGCCGATTTTCTGCACCTGCCAGCCCTGATAGGCCGCGCCGTCGTAGGCGATGACGAGTTTGAATTTTAGCATTGGTCGGGGAAGTTTTGCCACCGAGACACAGAGACGCAGAGATGAAACCAGGGGTTTTTCTCTGCGACTCTGTGACTCTGTGGCTTCATGAAAGTTTCACTGCCCCATGTCCAAATAGCTTTGCAGCAGAATCGCGGCGGCCATGGCGTCCACTTTTTCCTTCCGTTTGTCGCGGCGGACGTTGCCCTGAATCATCACGCGGTTGGCCATCGTTGAAGTCAACCGCTCGTCCCACAATTTTATGGGCACGGTGACGGCGGATTTCAACACGGCCACAAACGTCTCGACTTTTTGCGCCGCCGGTCCGTAACTGCCGTCCATGTTGCGCGGCATGCCAATGAGAATACAGTCCACTTCCTTCTCGGCCAGAAGCTGCTTCAGCCGTTCCAGAAAACCGGCGAACGGCTCGGCGGGAATATACTCCAGCGGCTGGGCGATGATTTTGGTCTCATCGCTCACCGCAACGCCGATGCGTTTGGTTCCATGATCAAGGGCGAGAATGCGCATGGCCGGAGTGTCGCAGTAAAAATCTAAAATTTCAATTCCGCTGAACTCGACACGTCGCGCGGCGGTTGTTAGCGTGGAGCCATGAATTTTCTCGTCACCGGCGGCGCGGGCTTCATCGGCTCGCACGTTTGCGAGCAACTGTTGCACGACGGCCACCGGGTCTGGGCGTTCGACGACCTGAACGATTTTTACGACCCACAAATCAAGCGACGCACGCTGGCGGATATTCAATCGCTGGGCAAGCCGTTCACGTTTGTGTTCGGCGATTTGTGTGATGCGAATGCGGTGAACGCCCTTTTTGCCACTGTTAAATTTGACCAAGTCATCCATCTCGCGGCGCGTGCCGGTGTCCGGCCCAGCTTGGAACAACCGGCGCTTTACCAACGGGTGAATGTGGAAGGCACGGTCAACATTCTCGAAGCTGCGCGTAAAACGGGTTGCAAAAAAATCACCATCGCGTCGTCGTCCTCGGTTTATGGCGTGAATGCCAAAACGCCGTTTGCGGAAAGTGATCCGATTTTTTCCGCCGTCTCGCCCTACGCCGCCAGCAAACTGGCGTGCGAAGCGCTCGGCCATGCGTGGCATCATCTTTATCAAATGGACGTGGCGATGCTGCGTTTCTTCACGGTCTATGGCCCGCGCCAACGACCGGATTTGGCGATTCACAAATTCACCAAGCTGATTGCCGCCGGCAAACCGATTCCGGTTTTCGGCGACGGCAGCACGGCGCGCGACCACACTTTCATCACGGATATTCTGGACGGAATTCTTGCCTGCACGCGCAAAGAATTCGGCTTTGAAATTTTCAACCTCGGTGAATCGCAGACCATCCGGCTGGACAAACTGATTTCGCTCATCGAAAACGCGCTGGGCAAACAGGCGATCATCGACCGCCAGCCGTTGCAGCCCGGCGATGTGCCGATCACGTTCGCGGATATTTCCAAGGCGGAGAAGCTGCTCGGTTATCATCCGCAGGTGAAAGCGGAAAAGGGAATTCCGCTGTTCGTCGAATGGTTCCGCAAAAACGGCGGCCTTAAATAAGTTTCCTCAATTTCCCGCATTGCGCGGCATAGTGATGCGTTGAACCGGAACCGGTTCGCCCGCCGGCGCGTTGGTGGTTTTCGTCTTGAACGCCGAACGCAACAGCCAGTGACGTTTCAAGCCCTGCACCAAATCATCTGTGTCCACGACGATTTTGGAGACGCTGCCGAGGATGTTGGAATTCGCCTGCACCTGCGCGTTCAAGTTGCTCGTGATGCCGGCAATGTTTTCCAGCGTCACCGAAACTTCCGCCGTCAGCCGGTCGAGGTTCGTGTCCGTGCTACCGAGCAGCGAATTCAAGTTCGTCAGCGCGCCCTGCGCCTGACCGTTGCCGTTCGGGCCGAGCGCCCAATTCATCAACCCGCCCGGTTCGCGCAATTCCATGCTGATGACGGTGAAGTTCGTCACCAACGGCTGCGCGGCGACGAGCGCCGTATTCAGATTGGCCGTCGCATTCGCCGCGTTGTCCAGCACCACGGCGAGTTTGTTCGTCAACGCCAAAATGCCCGGCAGCGCGTTTTGCACCTGCGAAACCATCGCCTGCAACTGGTCGGACACCGGCGGCGCTTCCACGGTGCGCATCCACGCAGAGTCATGGCCGGGCTTGAAAATTTTGTAGCGGTGATAACGCGTATCCCACGAAGCCACCACGCGGTGCGCGTCGCGTTCCGTGTTGTTGTAGGCGTAAACAGAAACCGGTTTCAGCGCGGCGATGACTTGCAGATTGGAAGCCGTCAAAGTTTCGTAGGCTTGAAACAACAGGTTGCTGTTGGCGTCCAAAATCTCCTGCGACAACTGCCATTGCCCCGGTTCGCGGGCGACGTTTTGAGCCAGCTCGTCGAGGTTGGTGAATTCCGTGACCGGTTGCGTGACGACCAGCGCGTAGCCGCTCGTGGCGCGCGTGACTTCGAGTTGCCGTTTGCCCAGCAAATCCGCCGCGTTGATTTTGGCAACCGAGCCGCCGGTCCAGAGATGGCGGAAATACGGCTCCATGACCTCAAAGTCCACGCGGACATTGTCGGTCGCGCGCGGCGGCTGCGGCTCCACTTTCGTGATGGTGCCGACGGAAAAACCCATTAAATATACCGGATCGCCGACATTCAACCCGGCGGAACTTTGGGCGTAAATGTGAAACGGCGCCTTGATCTTGAACCAGCCCTTACGCTCCGCCGTGTGGTAGAGATAATAGCCAAAGCCGAACAACAGCAGCGCCGTCGCCAGAAACACAAACCAGCCCACCGCCTTTTCCATGCAGTTCAGGCGGGTGCGCAGTTGCGGCGTCAAATCTTGCAGCGGCATAAATCTTTCAAATCTTGTTCTCGTTTGGAGCGAACAGCAAATCTTTTACGGCGGGATGGCGGGAAAAATTTTCGTCGTCCCAGCTGCCCAGCGGGAAAAATTTTCCGGCGTGCAGCGCGGCGAATTTCCGCGACGGCTGCCGCCAGAGATGCAAATCATCCGTGGTCACCGCCAGCGTCAGCGGCCGGCCGCCAAAAAATTCGTGACCGCGCCCGAGTTGCTCCAGAAAATTCAGCCACCATTGCCGGTGGCGCGGATTCAGACCGGCCAGCGGATTGTCGAGCAGCAGCACTTCCGGCTGTAAAATCAAGGCTCGCGCCAGCGCCGCGCGCTGCCGCCAGTTCGCCGCCAGATTCGCCGGCGTCACATCAGCAAGCGATGTGAGTTCGAATAATTCGAGCAGGGCTGCGACCGGTTTCGCTGCTTCCGCTCCGGAAAGATTTTGCGCATAACGCAGCGGCAACGCCACGTTTTCCGTCAGCGTCAACTGGTTGAACAGATGACCGCCTTGAAACACAAAACCGACACGCTGCCGCTCGGCGGGTTCCGCTTCGCCAAATACTTCCGGTTCTCGGCCGAAAATTTGGCACTCGCCCACCGCCGGCAACATCAGCCCGGCGGCGAGCATGAGCAAATCACTTTTGCCGGATTGCTCCTGCCCGGCAATCACCCAGAATTCGCCCGGCGCCACCGACCAATTCACGTCCGCCACCACCGTAAGCAACGGATCGCGCAGCGCGGCGACGCTCACGCCGTGCATGGCGATGGCTGGGATGGTGGAAATTTCGCTCATGTCACGAGGTAAAGCACGATGAACACCGCGTCAATCAGCACGCAGACGATGACGCCCTGCGTCACCGCGCGCACCGCCACGCGCGAAACGTCCTCCAGCCGGAGCGGTTGCGCGAGGCCGTGGTAACAGGTCACAATCGCGATGAAAAATCCGAACGCCACCGTCTTCAGCGCCAGCAGCGCAAAATCCAGCCAGTTCAACGCGCCGGCAATCTGCTTCAGATAATCCATCGGCCGCAGCGGCACGTCCTGCAAAAACGCGAACAGGTAGCCGCTGGCCAGCGCGCCGATGATGAGATAAACCGTCAGCGAAAAAATTCCCAATGCCATGCCGATGACGCGCGGAACGATGAGGTAATGCACCGGGTCAATCCCCAGCACCTCCAGCGCCTCGACCTCGCCGAGCGCGCGCGCCGTGCCGAGTTCGATGACGTGCGCGGTGCCGACGCGCGCCAGCACGAGCATTGCCGCGAGCAGCGGGCCGAGTTCGCGCACGATGACGATGACCATTGTCGAGCCAAGGAAATTGATTTGCCCGAATTTCGCCAGCGCGGAAACGGTTTGCCCCACGACGACAAAACCTAATGCCAGCGCGACGAAAAGGAACATCGGCAGCAGCGCGACCCCGGCGCGGGAGATTTCGTGCCGGATGCGCGGCTGCATGACGCTGTGCGCCACGCCGGATTTTTTCAGGAGAACGCCGAGCGTGATCAGCGCGAACGCGCCGAGGCCTTGCACGGTGAGCAAAAACAGAAACAACTTGTGGCCGAGATAGTCCGTGTAGGATTTGGGCAGCGGCGCGCTGCGAATCACTTGTGTGTTCGTCCACTCGAAGGCTTTGGCCAGATTGCCGCGCACGGGGGCAGGTTAGCACAACCGGCACCGATCAAAAAAGTTTTTCCTTCCCGCCCATTGCACGGCACAATCTCCGCGTGACACACGCCGCCGCCCAGAAACGCCACGCCGAACTTTCCGCCGAAATCCGCCGGCATGACCACGCCTATTACGTTGAAGGCGCGGCGAAGATTTCCGACCGCGAATACGACCAACTTTTCAAGGAGCTTCAGGAGCTGGAAAAAAAAAATCCCGACCTCGTTACGCCGGAATCGCCCACGCAACGCGTCGGCGGTGCGCCGAGCGAAAAATTTGCCCGCGTCAAACACCTCGTGCCGATGCTCTCGCTCGACAAGGTGCAAGCCAGCGATTCGCCGACGAAAGACGAAGAACCCAACCGCGAAAAACGCAACCGCTTGCAGGACGAAAACACTTTGGCCGAACTCCGTGCCTTCGACGCGACCATCCGCAAGCAGCTTGGCCGCGAAAAAATTCAATACGTTATCGAGCCGAAGGTGGATGGCGTGTCACTCGGCGTGCATTACAAAAATGGCAAGCTCGCGCTCGGCGTCACGCGCGGCGACGGCGCGGAAGGCGACGACATCACGGCGAACCTCAAAACGCTCCGCTCCATTCCGCTGGAGCTGAACGCGAAAAATCCGCCCGCCCTGCTCGAAGTGCGCGGCGAGGCTTACATGACGATGAAGGAATTTGAGGCGTTCAACGCGCGGCTCGCGGCGGCGGGAGAAAAAACGTTGCCCAACGCGCGCAACGGAACCGCCGGCACGCTCAAGCAGCTCGACCCGAAACTCGTCGCGCAGCGCCCGATTCGCGCGGTGTTTTACGCGATCGGCGCGGTGGATGGCATCGAATTCAAGACGCATTCTGAAATGCTGGAGACGCTGGCCAAGTTTGGTTTGCCGACGCAAAAGTTGTGGTGGGTATGCGATAGCATCGAGGAAGTGCTGAAAATTTATCGCGAGAAAATCGTCGCGCACTACGACGAGGAAAAAGATTTGCGCCGACAGTTGCCATACGAGATTGACGGCATCGTGCTCAAGGTCAACACGCTCGCCGACTGGCCGAAGATTCCCGGTCGCAGCCGCGCGCCGGGTTACGCCATCGTCCACAAACCTGTGCCGTGGATCACGCCGGCGGAAACGATTTTGAAAGCCATCACCGTGCAAGTCGGGCGCACCGGCGTGCTCACGCCCGTGGCCGAACTCGAACCGGTCTTCGTGCAAGGCTCCACCGTGGCGCGCGCGACGCTGCACAACGAGGACGAAATCCGCCGCAAGGACATCCGCATCGGCGACACCGTGGTGGTGCGCAAGGCGGGCATGGTCATCCCGGAAATTTTTGAGGTGATGAAAACCAAGCGTCCGCCCGGCGCGCAGGAATTTGATTTGTTTGCACACGTCGGCGGCAAATGCCCCGCGTGCGGCGGGCCAATTGCGAAGGACAAAGCGGCGGCGGGCGGCGAAGACGAAGTCGCGTGGCGCTGCCAGAACATCGCGGGCTGCCCGGCGCAACTCACGCGGCGCGTGGAATATTTTGCGGCGCGCAAGGCGCTGGACATCGAATCGCTCGGCGGCATCGTGGCGGAAAAACTCGTCGAACGCGGACTCGTGAAAGAGCCGCTCGACTTGTTCGACCTGAAACTGGAAGTGCTCGGCAAGTTGAATCTCGGCACGGACGACGAGCCGCGCACGTTTGGCGAGAAAAACGCCACCAAGATTCTCGACGCGCTCCAGCGCGCCAAAACCGCACCGCTGTCGCGGTGGATTCAGGCTTTTGGAATTGCAGGCGTCGGTGAAACAACTGCGTTTTACATCGGCAAGTGTCATCTGGATTTTCAAGACGTCGCCAATTCTAATCTCCTCAAGTTGGTTTGCGATGAAGGTAAATTGCGAAATAAGGACTTGGCCGCCGATTTGAATGAAATTGACGGTAACGAAACTCTTATTGCGCGGAGGAAATCTGTATGGGTGTTTATTCGACAAGAAATCGATCGCCGGTCACTGTCTGCAGAGTCATTGCGCGGCGAAGTTGAAAGAGAACGTCTCGAGTTAAGCCGCGAAATTAAATCGTTTTCAGGCCAACTGGAAGAACTGGAAAAAGAAGTTACGCTCCACAAGGATCTGCAAAAGCAGAAGCCAAGTGGCCACCGTAAAAAACTGCCTGAAGAGTTGCAAAAGAAACGCGCCAAAGTCAAAGGACGGCTTGCGACCCTTGAAGAACGATTGCATAAAGCTGGAATGCCCGAGGAGCTTGGGCCTGTCGTTGCTGAAAGTGTTTTAGATTTCTTTGGTTCAAAAACCGGAAAACAAATTTTGTCGCGATTGAAAGAATTAGAAATATGGCCGTTGGGCGGACTGGCTCATTCAACAGCTACAAAAGTCCATGGCTTGGGTGGTAAAACATTTGTTCTCACTGGCACACTGCCAACTTTGTCCCGCGACGAAGCTTCAGCCATGATCAGAGATGCCGGTGGCAATGTGACTGGTTCGGTCAGCAAGAACACCGATTTTCTACTCGCTGGAGAAGAAGCTGGCTCAAAACTAGATAAGGCAAAAGAGCTTGGTGTGAAAATCCTGTCCGAGAAAGAATTCCTGGATTTGCTCGGATCCAAACCAAAGACAATCCACAAAAAGCAACCGGAACTTCTCTAACCATGAAAGCCGTATTACTCGCCAAAAGCAGTTTAGGTGAACCATACAATGTTGAGTTCATGACTGACTCGGGTTGGTTGCGAGTTTTCTGCCATTGCCAAGCTGGCGTCCTCCAACGCATGTGCAAACACAAACTGGCATTTATTCAGGGAGACACGAAGATGCTCTTTGATTCCAATCAAACTTCCCTGTTATTGGAAATTCACTCTTGGCCAGAGTTTGGCAATTTGAAGGCGCACCTCGGCGAATACGAAAAGAAGTTGCTAGAAATCGAAGCCGCTCAAAGTGTGTTGGCCAAGCAGGAAAAAGCGATTAAGGCAGAATTTGCTCGTGGTTTGAGTCACGGCTTCAAATAACAAACCAAGGCGCAGGAACTGGGCGTGAAAATTTTGGACGAGGCGGAATTTCTTGCCATATGTTGACAGCCAATCCCGATTTTCCAACTCACAAGAGTTTTTCCGTCAGCGCCACAAACTGCTCCAAGCTCAATTTCTCCGCGCGTTCCATCGGCGAGATATTCAGGGCGGCGAACGCGGCTTCCAGTTTTTCCTTCGGCCAGTCCTGTTTGAGCAGTTTCAACATCATTTTGCGCCGCTGGGAGAAGGCTTTTTTAACGACGCGCCGGAAAATTTCGCGCGCCGGTTCCGGCAACAGCGGCGTGGCGCGGCGCACCAGGCAGACACACGCGGAATCCACATCCGGCGCGGGAAAAAAGCACGCGGGCGGAATCTTGAACCAGCCGCGCGGTTCGAAATCCAACTGCACCAGCAGCGTCAAAATGCCGTAATCTTCCGCGTCCGTTGTCGCCATGAGCCGTTGCGCCACTTCGAGCTGGAGCGTGGCAACAATCATTTTTGGCGCACGCACACCGGCGGCGAGTTCCACCAAAATCGGCGAGGCGACAGAATACGGCAGGTTGGCGACGAGCTTCCACTCGCTCCAATCGCGCGGCTCGCGTTTCAACAATTCGAGGGCGTCGGCGTGGAGCAGTTCAAAGTGCGGATCGGAAAAACGTTCGCGCAAAACCTCGACCAGCCGCGCGTCCATTTCAACCGCCAGCACCGCGCCGGCTTTTTGCAAAAGCAATTCCGTCAGCGGCCCAAGTCCTGGCCCGATTTCCAAAACTTTGTCCGCCGGCTTCAATTCCGCCGTGTCCACGATGCGCCGAAGCTGGTTGCCGTCGTGCAGGAAATTCTGGCCGAGCGAACGCGTGAGTTGGATGTCGCGCTTCGTCAGCAACTGGCGCATTTCGGTGAGCGTCACTTCAAAACCTCCGCCAGTGCGCCCACTGCTTTGGAAAGTTGCGCTTTGGAAATGGTCAGCGGCGGCGTGAAGCTGATGACGTTGCCGTGTTCGCCTTCGGGCAGGAAAATAAAGCCCCGGTGCAATAATTTCTTGATGGCGGCCAACGCCATTTCGGTCGCTGGCTGGCCGCCGGGCAAAGTTAATTCCAGCCCAACCATCAAGCCGAGGCCGCGCAGTGAAACCTGAAACCTGAAACCTGAAACCTGAATGTTTTTCAGTTCGCCGAGCAAAAAATTTCCGAGGGCGGCGCTGCGTTGGCAAAGATTGAGCCGGCGGATTTCGGCGATTTGCGCCAGCGCCATCGCGCAGCCGACCGGATGGCCGAGGAAGGTGCTGGTGTGAATCGCCTCGCCGGTCGAGGCCGGCCACGCGGCATCCATCAAATCCGCCCGCCCGACGCAGGCCGAAAGCGGAAAACCGCCGGTGAGCGCCTTGCCGAGGCAAATGACATCCGGCACCACGCCGCTATGCTCGCAGGCGAACCATTTGCCCGTGCGGCCGAAGCCGGTGTAAATCTCGTCGGTAATGAGAAGTGCGCCGTGTTCGTCGCAAAGTTTTCGGAGTAGCGGCAAAAATCTCGGCGGCGGAACGTTGATGCCGCCGCGCGCCTGAATCGGTTCGACGAGAATCGCGCCGACACTTTTCTGACGGAGCATTTTGTGGAGAACTTTTTCCAGCACCGACAAGTCTGCGGCGCTTTTTGGAAATGGGGCGAAGTCAGCAAACTCGCGCAGTTGCGGGCGGAACGGCGCGCGGAAATGTTCGCGGTGCGTGGCGTTCAGCGCACCGTAGCCGAGGCCGTGATACGCGCCCGTAAAGGCAATGACGCCGCGCTTGCCGGTGGCCAGCAGCGCGGTTTTCAGTGCGGCTTCGGCGGCTTCAAAACCAGAGTTGCAGAAAATGGTTTTGCCAGTTTTTTTATTCCAGCGCCCAAAAGTCAATTCACTCAATTTCTGCGCGAGTTCGGCCTTGAGCGCGTGCGGATGCACATCGCCCATCGCGTGCAGGAGTTTGGCCATCTGCTGCTGTCCAGCGCGGACGACGCAGGGATTGGCATGACCGGCAGCGGCGACACCAAACGCGGCGGTGAGATCGAGATATTTTTTACCTTCGGCGTCCCAGACGTGAACCCCGCGGGCGCGTTCCCAGACAATCGGCCACGAGCCGTCCGGCTCGGTGAAGAGAACATTGCGCGACTCGTATCGGCGCAGTCGGTCTAGGATTTTTTGAGTTTTACTCATTTCAAACTCCCCGCTGTTCCGGCGGCCAGATAATTTTATGCTGCTGAATTTGAAAGCGGACGGGGAGCGCATCGGCAATGATTTTTTCCACCAAATCTTTGCGTGAAATCGGCGTGAGGCCGGCGGGAACTTTTTTCAAAACCTTGTTCTGCTGCGCCGGCGCGAGCGGATGCACCCACGAAAAGAGCAACGGACAAATCACGTCCAATTTGTGCGCGGCGATTTGTTGTTTCGCCCAGTCATAATCCTCCAACGTGCCGATGACGAACTTGATTTCATCGGTGGCTTTCAGGTGTGCAAGGTTTGGAAAAAGGTTCCGCTCGGCTTCACCGCTGCTTGGGCATTTCAAATCCATGATGCGCCGCACCCTTGGATCTATTGTTGAAATATCATGCGCCCCGCTGGTTTCAATCAGCACGGTAAAACCATCGTCGCAAAGTTGCCGCATCAGCGGTAGGGAATTTTTTTGCAGCAACGGCTCGCCGCCGGTCAGCTCGACAAGCGGGAGTTTTGGGTTTTGAGTTTTTAATTTTGAGTTGGCAAACGGTTTCGCCAGTTCGCGGACTTTTTCTAAAATTTCCGCCAGCGTTTGCTTTTTCCCTTCGGTGAAAGCGTAGGCGGTATCGCAGTAGGAGCAACGCAGGTCGCAGCCGGTGAGCCGGATGAAAACGCACGGCAGCCCGGCGAAAGTGCTTTCACCTTGCAGGCTCAAATAGATTTCGTTGACGACGAGATTACCGGTCACACGCGCAGTCTAGCTGGGCGCGTAAAAAAAGAAATGCACTTTGCACGCTGCGAATTGGCTTTTCCCGGCGGGATGGATTATTTTTCTTGAAAGTCGGCCAGGTTTTTTGATGAACCGATTCATTTGCCATGCAGTTGTCCTTGCCGTGCTGGCCGGATTATTTCCGCCGGCGCGGGCGCAAAACCTTGACCAGATTGGGATCACGCTGTTACGCGCGCTAACGACCAATGTGGATGGCTCCGGCATTCGTGTGGCGCAGCCGGAGGCGAGCGCGCCAGCCTTCGAGGTTAACCCGACAAACAACTTCGTCCAGCAGCCAATCAGTCTTTTCACATATTCTTCGGCGGCGGGAACGGATACGAACTATCCCAATAGCGTTGGCACCGAATCCAGCCATGCCAACAGCGTGGCCGAATTTTTTTACGGCATCCCGAACGGGGTGGCGACCAATGTGGCACACGTGGACAATTTTGATGCGAATTATTTCATCAATTATTATGTCGTCAGCAATCTGGCGGTGCTAGGCGATCCGGTGGTGAACCAAAGTTTTACCTTCGGTGCGCTTTCCGCAAGTGACCAGCAAACCGTGGATTCAATCTACGACGATTATGCGGATTTTTATGGAACGCTGTTTGTTTCCGCCGTCAACAACGGTGGCCGGGTCTGTGCGCCCGGCACGGCTTACAACAGCATCGGCGTCGCCGCTTACGGCGGCAGTTCCAGCGTCGGCCCGACGATTGACAATGGCCGCTGCAAACCGGATCTCACCGCGCCCGCCGGCTACACCAGCTTTTCCACGCCGCAAGTCGCGGGCGCAGCCGCCGTGCTGATGCAGGCGGCACTGCGCGGCGATGGCGGCAGCGATACCAATTCCGCTTCGGATATGCGCGTTATCAAGGCGCTCCTGCTCAACGGCGCGGTGAAACCAGCGGGCTGGACGAACTCAAATTCCTCGCCGCTCGACGCGCGTTACGGCGCGGGTGTGCTGAATGTTTTCAATTCCTACGAACAGCTGGCCGGTGGAGAACAGGTTTTTTGCACCGCCGATTTGATTTCGCTTGGCGCAGCGCATCCGCCGGTTGCCATCACGAATTTCATTGCCGTTAGCAGCGGCTGGGACGCTGAAATAATTTCAAGCACCACAACCAACAATGCCGTAAATCACTATTTCTTCAATGCCACCAATGGTTTTGTCACCGTCACGCTCGTGTGGAACCGGCAGCTTGGCGAAACCAACATCAACGACTTGGACTTATTTTTGTTCAACCTCGCCAACAGCAACCTCGTCGCGTGCAGCACCAGCCGCGTGGACAATGTGGAACATATTTTTGTGCCGGCACTGGCCGCCGGCACCTATGATTTGCAGGTTTTAAAAAATGGCGGCACGAATGTCGTCAGCGACGACGAAGCTTACGCGCTGGCCTTTGCCTTTGTGCCAACACACCTGAAACTCGCGCGCGCGGGCACGAACGCCGTTTTATCGTGGCCGGTTTATCCTGCCGGTTTTTGCGTCGAAGCGACGACCAATCTGGTCGCGCCGACATGGAGCACCAACAATCTTTCCGCCACGCTCACGGGCAGCACGAACATTTTGTCGGTGATGACAACCAATGCGGCGCAATTTTTCCGCCTGCGCCAGCCGAATTTTTAAGCTGCCCGAGCGCGAAGTATTTCCCAACGCGATAACTGTCGGCAATGGCCGTCGTAATAAAATTTTTTCCGATCTCCACCGCGTGCGGCAAAGTGTGGCCGAGCGCCAGCGCCGCGCAAATGGCGGCGGAATAAGTGCAGCCGGTGCCGTGCGTGGAAATGCCTTTCACAAACGGCGCGGACAGCAGCAATTCGTTTTCGCCGTCGAAGAAAACGTCAATGGCCATGCGGGAATTCTTCAGGTGGCCACCTTTCACCAATGCCGCACAACCGAAACGCGAGCGAATTTCCCGCGCGGCGGAACGCAAGTCTTCCGGCGAGGAAATTTTCTGTTCCGCGAGGATTTCCGCCTCGTCCAGATTCGGCGTGACGAGTGCGGCGAGCGGCAGAAGTTTTTCTTTCAAGATTTTTTCCGCTGCCGGTTGCAACAACCGCGCGCCGCTGGTGGAAACCATCACGGGGTCAACGATCAGTTTTGAGTTTTTGATTTTTGATTTTGAGTTGCTGAAAAAGTTGGCAACGACGGAAATGTTTTGCCCGGAAAACAGCATTCCGGTTTTCACCGCCGCCAGCGGTAGTTCTTCAAACACGGCTTCGATTTGCTGGCGCAGCATTTTCGGCGAACATGGTTCCACGCCGAGCACACGGCGCGGATTTTGCGCGGTGAGACAGGCGATGGCGCTCGTGCCGTGGACGCCAAATGCGGCGAAGGTTTTCAAATCCGCCTGAATGCCCGCGCCGCCGCCGCTGTCCGAGCCGGCGATGGTCAAGGCCGCTGGTAAATTTTTTCGCACCGTCATTTTTGGGAAATTAACGTAAAGGCGCAAAGAGGCAAAGGCGCAAAAAAACTGAACCGCTAATCTGCGCTTATTTTCGCTAATCAAAAAATGGAAATCACACGACGACGGACGGCCTTGAAATTTTCCCATTAGCGAAAATTAGCGTGGATTAGCGGTTTCATTTTGGCTTCACTGGTTGCATGGACAAAGACAAAGTTGCCGAAATTTTGGTCGAGATTGGAACGCTGCTGGAATTGAAGGGTGAAAATCCATTTAAGACGCGGGCTTACGCGAATGGCGCGCGGACGATTGAAGGTTTGAATGAGCCGCTGCAAAAAATCGTCGCGGAAAAACGGCTGGGCGAAATCAAGGGCATTGGCGCGGCGTTGGAACAAAAAATCACCGAGCTGGTCGAGACGGGGAAATTAAAATATTACGATGAGCTGAAGGCTTCGATTCCTCCGGGGCTGTTGGAAATGCTGGAGATTTCCGGTCTCGGCCCGAAGAAAATTCAGGCGATGAATAAGCAGTTGGGCATTGATTCCATTGCGAAATTGGAGGAGGCGTGCCAAGCGGGAAAAGTCGCGGAGTTGGACGGTTTCGGCGAGAAAACGCAGGCGAATATTCTGGAGGGCATCGCGCTCAAGCGCACTTACGCGAGCAAGCATCGGTTGAGCGATGCGTGGCTGGCAGCAGAGCCGTTGCTGGAAATTTTGCGATCGCAGCCCGATGTGATCCGGTGCAGCACGGCGGGTAGTTTGCGGCGATTCAAGGAAGTCATCGGCGACATTGATTTGCTGGCGTCATCGAAAAATGCGGCGGCGGTGATTGAGTTTTTCGTTTCCCAAACCGGCATCGTCAAGGTGCTGGCAAAAGGCGAGACGAAGGCGAGCGTGATTTTGGAAGGTGGTATTCAATGTGATTTGCGGGTGGTGAGCGATGCGGAATTTCCGTTCGCTCTGGCGTATTTCACCGGCAGCAAGGAGCACAACATCGTGATGCGCCAGCGCGCCATCCAGCGCGGCTTGCGGCTGAATGAATATGGCTTGTTCAAGTCGAAAGAGGAGACGCGCGACGCCAAGTTGCTCGTGCCGTGCAAAACGGAGGAGGACATTTTTGCCAAGCTGGACTTGGCGTTTGTGCCGCCGGAACTGCGCGAAGACCACGGGGAATTTTCGGCGGCGGAGAAAAACGAGTTGCCGAAGTTGATTGAGTGGTCGGACTTGAAAGGCGCGCTGCACAATCACTCGAACTGGAGCGATGGTCACGACACGTTGGAAGAAATCGCAGAGTTCATGGACGGTCTCGGCCTCGAATATTGGGCGATCACGGATCACTCGAAAGCGTCGTTTCAGGCGAACGGGTTGGACGCGGCGCGGCTACGGAAACAGATTTTGGAAATAAAAGAGTTGAACGAAAAATTTGCGGAGGAAGGTCGCGCGTTCCGCCTGTTGACGGGTAGTGAAGTGGATATTTTGAAAGACCGGCTGGATTTGGACGACGACGTGCTGGCGGAATTGGAAGTGGTGGTGGCGAGTTTGCACGTTCCGAGCAGCAGCGAGGTGGAGAATACGAAGCGGCTGATTCGCGCGGCGGAAAATCCGTTTGTGCATATGCTCGGCCATTTGACCGGCCGGCTGTTGCTGGAGCGCGAGCCGTATCCGATCAACATTCATGCGGTGATTGACGCGTGCGCGGCGACGGGAACGTGGATTGAGCTGAACTGCAATCCGTATCGGCTGGACTTGGACTGGCGGCACTGGCCTTACGCCAAAAGCAAGGGCGTCAAATGTGTCATCAATCCGGACGCGCACCGCAACGCGCACGCGGGCTTCCTGCGACTGGGCGCGGGCGTGGCGCGCAAGGGCTGGCTAGAGAAGACGGATGTGATCAACGCCCTGCCGTTGAAAATCCTGTTAAAACAATTGCAACGAACCGGTGTCAAAATGGCAACATAAATGTGTCATCTTCATGTTTTTCGGTGCTTTTGCCGGTCGAATTTCGCGAAGGAATTATTTTGACTGGCCGCTGGCCGCGCTGATAAACTTTGTGGCGTTTCATCCTCCGGTTCATTTTGAATGAAATGTGATGGGGGTCGAATAGAACTCACAGACGTATAATGAAAAAAACTCTTTTGAAAAAAACTCTTTTCTCGGCGGGTTTGGTGGCCATGGGCACAGTCGGCATCCAGTCCGCTATGGCAGCGAACTTGGACGTTCTGACGCCGAAGGTTTGGAATGTGTCTGCGTCGTTGCGCGGCTTCTATGATGACAATTATAACATCGGCGGCGGCCGCGGCAGTGCGGGCGCGGAGCTGACCCCGAACATTTCCATCAATGTTCCCATGCAGCAAACGGATATCGGTTTGCGCTATATTTACGGGCTTTATTACTATCAAGATCGTCAGGATTTGGGGCTGAATCCGTTTGACCAGACGCATCAGGTGGATTTTTGGCTCGATCATGCTTTTAATACGCGTTGGAAAATCAATTTTACGGATAGCTTTGCTGTGGGTCAGGAACCGGAGTTGATCAATGGGAATCCCGCGTTGCCCAGCGCCCAAGTTTATCGCATCAACGGCAACAACCTCGCAAACCACGCGAACATTTCTTTGAACACCGACTGGACCCGCCAGTTCAGCACCAAATTGCATTACGGGAATGATTTTTACGATTACGAGAATAGCGGGGCAACGCTTGCAGACATTATACCTTTCGGAGCGTTTTATATCCCACCAGTTGGATTGCCAATACTGGGCACCGGTAAGGGAGCCAGTATGGCTGGCCAGTTGAATCGGATTGAGCAGAATGTGGCTTTGGATTTGCAATGGCATTTCCAGCCGGAAACGATGGGTTTTGTCGGCTACCAATTTAGCTGGGTGAATTACACGGCGAATGAGCCGATTTCCTATACTGTTCTTGCAACGCCTCCTTTTGTTGTTATTCATCACAGTGCAGACCGCGATAACTGGACGCAAACTGGCTACGTTGGTGTTCAACATCAATTCACTCCCAATTTAGTCGGCACGGTGAAAGGCGGTGTGTCTTACACGGACAACTACAACGACCCCGAACCACGTTTCAACTCAACCTCATTGTCGCCTTACGCGGACTTGAACCTTGCTTACACCTATTTGCCGGGCAGTTATTTGCAATTCGGTTTTACCCACAACATCAATTCCACGGACGTCACAGCAGCGGACAGCACCGGCCATTTGACGCAATATCAGGAAAGCTCCGTGCTCTATGCGGACATCAACCACCGCTTCACCCCCAAGCTGACCGGCACCCTCATCGGTCGCATGCAAATTTCCCAATATCAAAGCGGTGCCTACAGCGCTGAAAACGATTATGACTACAGCCTCGGCTTGGATTTATCCTACGCGCTCAACCGCCATTTCTCGCTGAATACCGGTTATAATTATGACGACTTGGTGTCTAGCATCGCTGGTCGCAGTTTTTCCCGTAACCGCGTTTATCTCGGAGTCACCGCGAGTTATTAAGCCAGCCGCACGCTTATCATGTATTGAACACTTTGCCGGGAGCCGAGTCTAAATCTGGCTCCCATTTTTTTTAGATATGGATCCCATCAAATCTCAAGCCCCGGAAGCCAAACTGCACTTTTTGGATTACTGGCGCGTCATCCGCATTCGCAAGGCGATCATCGTCACGGTGTTTCTCATCACCGCCATCATTGCCACGGCGGTGACGTTCATCCTGCCCGAATCCTACGCCAGCACCACCCGCATCAAGGTGGAATCGGATGTGAATGACATTGCCAGCTTGTTAAATACGCCGACGGCTTCCATGTCCGGCTTCGACCCGTATTTCATTCAGACCACGTTTGAAATCATGCAGTCGCAAATCGTCTTGAGCAACGTCGTGAGCCGGCTAAACCTGAACACGGAATGGGGCAAAAAATACTTCAACGGCGAAACTCTCAAGACCTCGGAAACCCTGGAAATCCTCAAGGGGCGCATGAGCCTGGCGCCGGTGCGCAACACCAAGCTCATTGCCATCACCGTCTACAGCGAGGACCGCAACGAAGCCGCTAATTTGGCCAACGCCATCGCCGAAGCCTACCGGGATTATCGTTTGCAATCCCGCCGGCAACTGACCGAGAACGGGCTGGAAAAAATGCAGGAACAGTTCAACCTTCAGGATCAGCAGATTCAGAATGTTCAGACCGGCGTGGAAAAACTCCGGCGCGACCTGGGCATCAGCGATCTGGCTCCCGCTTCTGCCCCGACGCCGACGTTGAGCTACGAAGAAATGCAGCGGTTAAACAGCCAGAAAATCGAAGGGGAAAAAGCCTACACGGAATTGAAGGTGCAACTGGAAAAATTGCACGAGATGAGTCCCGAAAAATTGCGCGACGTGCTGCCCACGGTGATCAATGATGGTGCGCTGAGCCAGTTGCTCGACCAGTATCACGAAGCCCAACGGAAAATTGCCGCGCTCAAGATAGATTATTCGCCGGATAACTTGAATGTCGTCCGCGTGCAGACTCTGATTGACACGTTGAATCGCCAGATTAACGACCGCGTCACCGGCATCATGGCGGGCATGGAAAGCCAGGTCAGCTCCAAAAAGGCCGCGCTGGATTCATTGGTGCAACAGGTTGAGAAGGCCAAAGCGCTAGATCAGGAAGAAGCCACCAAATTCCAGCCTTACTACGACCAAAAACGGCGGCTGGAAGAAATGCGTGATTTGCACAAGTTGTTTTTCTCCAAAATCCAGGCCGAGCGGCTCGAGATGGAAATTCCCAAAACTTCGATGGTGCAAATCACTGACCTCGCTGAACCGGGCAAAGCTCCCGTGCGGCCGAACAAAACCGTGAACATCACCTTGGGCCTGATCTTCGGCCTCATCATGGGCTTGGGTCTGGCCTTCTTCATTGAATATCTTGATACGAGCGTCAAGACGATTGACGATGTGGAACGCACCTTCCAATCCGCCGTGCTGGGCGTCATTCCGCAAAACATCGGCTATCTGATTGATGAAGGCGTGGAAAGCAAACACGCCGAAGCCTACCGCGTCCTGCGCACCAACCTGCTCTTCTCGCGCAAGGATGAAAAGCTCAACACCATCGTCGTGGTCAGCGCCGGCGCCGGCGAAGGCAAATCCACCACCACCATCAACCTCGCCACCGTGTTTGCGCAGGCGGGTGCACGGATTTTGATTGTGGATTCCGACTTGCGCCGGCCGACGCTCCACAAGATTTTCAAGGTGTCGAACAATCTCGGTCTGACCAATTATCTGCTCAAGCAAAACACCTTGCCGGAAGTCATCCAGACCAGTCCCGTGCCCAACCTCGACTTCATGGCGAGTGGCAAATTGCCTAATAGCTCCATGGGCATTCTCGGTTCCGCGCAGATGAAAGAAATGATCGCCGAACTGAAACAGCGTTACGACTTCATCTTCTTTGATTCACCGCCCATCCTCGGCGTCAGCGATGCCTCGATTCTCGCCAGTGAAGTGGATTTGGTCATGCAAGTCATCCAATACCGCCGCTATCCGCAGCCCATGACCATCCGCGCCAAGCAGATGATCGAAAAAGTCGGCGGCAACTTCATGGGCATCGTGCTCAACAACATCAATATGTCGCAGGACGAAGGCTATTATTACTACAGCGGCTACTATCACGATTATTATTACTCGCGCAATCCGGCCGAGCAGGAAACCAAACCCGTTGCCGCTGTTGGTGCTGCGGAATCCAGCACCAAACAGAAAAGTTGATTAGTCACCAGAATTTTTAAATTACTGACCGATGAAATCAAAACCATTTCAATTCCTTCGACGCAGCCTGCTGCTGTTGCTGCCCGTGCTGGCACTCGGTCTCGCCGGTTGTTCCACGACTGACAACTCAAAGGTCATGGCCCCGCCCGACCCCGAAGACTCCGGCGACCGCGCCGTTGCCCGCCTGCACGTCGGCGACACCATCACGGTCGCGCTCGACGGCTTGCCGGAGGTCATCCCACCGCACGAAGAATCCATCAAAGAAGACGGAACCATCAATCTCGACCTCATCGGCCACGTCAAAGCCGCCGGCTACACCGCCGGCGAATTGCAAAACATCATCCATGACCTTTACGTTCCCAAATATTTCACGCACGTCACCGTCACCGTCAAAACCGGCGACCGCGTGTTTTATGTGCGCGGTGAGGTGAAAAATCCCGGCCGCCAGATTTACGTCGGCCAGATTACCGTCAGCAAAGCCATCACCTCCGCCGGCGATTTCAGCGACTTTGCCAACCGCAGTAAAATCTGGCTCATCCGCGCCAACGGCCAGCGCTTCAAGCTGAATGGAAATGACATTGGCGACGGCTCCGCGCCTGACCCGCAGGTCTATCCTGGCGACCAAATTGAAGTGGTTCGCCGCCGTTTCTGATGGTTCAACTCCGCATCCTTTCCGGCGAAACGGCGGGCGACTTGCAAGTCGTCCGCCATTTTCCTTTTCGCATCGGCCGCGCGGCGGCGGACGATTTGCGCCTCAATGTCGAAGGCGTTTGGGACAGTCATCTCACTTTGGATTTTCAGAAAAACGAAGGCTTCTTTTTGCAAACCGCGCCGTCGGCCTTTGCCGCCGTCAACGAAGCACCGCAAACCGCCACGCGCCTGCGCCATGGCGACATCATTTCTTTCGGCTCCGCCAAAATTCAATTCTGGCTCACCGCCCCCCTCCAACGCGGGCTGCGCTTGCGTGAGCTGGCCACTTGGGGAATTCTCGCGGCGGTGACGGCGTTGCAACTAGTCTTGATCGCCGCTTTGCTGCGGCAATGAACCCGCGCCACGACCGCTGGCGGACAAATTTAAGTCGAAGACAACTGCGAAGTTGGGACTGAATCCGGCTTTGATGACTTCGGCGGCGTCGGTTTCACCTCGGGTTTGTTGAGGCGAAACGACTTCAACTCCGCGTAGATGGATTGCGCGAGGCCGGATTTGGTGAAGCCAATCGCCTTCGCACCTTTGACCGCAAAGAATTTTTCAAAGTCTGCGCAGGTGAAATGTTGCACAACCGGATAGAAGGAAAAATCTTTCAGCACTTCTTCGCGGCTGGCTTCGGCGATGTCCGTTGTGATCAGCACGAAATGCAACTTGCTCTTGTTCGCGCGCAACGTGTCGCGTCCCACCAGCAGCCCGCGCGTCTTTATCACGAATGGAAACAGCCGCTCGACATTGTTTGCCGGAACCGCTGATTCCGCTGATTCGATTGGCGCTTCGTCGCTCATCACGCCAGTTTCACTTTGACCTTCTGGCCTTTGATTTCCGAACGGTTCAGCTTGGCGATAATGCTGTTGGCGT
>CAIOUK010000005.1 GCA_903861445.1 uncultured Verrucomicrobia subdivision 3 bacterium | reverse complement strand
TGCCTTCCGGCGGCTCGCCGACGAACCGTCCCGCATACGCGACGACTTCGCCCTTGGCGTTGTGAATCGGGATGGCGATGCGATCCGCCATCATGCCCTTGGAACAAAAGCCGATGCCGAAATCCACGATGGTTTCCGGCGTCAGTTTGCGTTGTTCCAAGAGATACGGATGACTGCGCTCCAGTTTATCCAAACGGAATTTCAAAGGCGCATTGGGCATGTTGCTTTCTGGCGTGAGCTTCGGCGTAGCTGCCGGCCGTGCCGATGGTTTCGCTGCCGGTGCGGACTTTTGTGACTCCGGCGGTTCGGCTTTATTGTCACTGGCCGACATCGCCTCGGGATCGAGGTTGAACCATTCAATCGCTTTCAGCGCGGCGGCATGGATGCTGCACTTCTCCATTTTAGCGATGAAGTCGAGCGTGTTGCCGCCATGCTCGCAGTCGCTGAAACAATTCCAGATGTTCTTGGTGGTGCTGACGCGGAACTGCGTGGGATTGCTGCCCTTATGAATCGGGCACGGCCCATTCAGGCTGTCGGTGCCGCGTTTGAACTGGTCGAGGATGCCATAGTGCTGGAGCAACTGCTCCATGGTGATGGCCGCTTTGACGGCCTTGAAGTCAACGAACTTGGTTTTTGCCATAATAATACTCCTGTATTTTTAGTTGTGATGAACGTGACAGCCCGGAATTGGGTCTGCCTCCACTGGCTACGCTACCGCCCGGCGAGAAGAATCAGGAGACGTGTGGATTTGCCGAAGCTGGCAAGTCCACGAGGGCCGTCATGGTGGCGGCTTTGCCGCACTGCCAGACGGCAGAGAGTAAATCCTTTTGCAAAACAGATTCATCGGCGAAAAGAAACAAGCCGTGTCCGCGCTGCAAGCGCGAGCAGGCGTCGAGCAGGGTTTTCACACGCGACGCGCTGGTGGTGACGGTAAGCACGCGAAAACGCGGGATGCCAAGATGCCGCTGGTGAACCTTGTTAGACCAGGTTGCTTCGTAGGCGAGCAGCTTCCGATAGAATGAAGTTTGCAACAGCTTTTCGCGGACGACGGGCATGGTGCCCCGGTCGGCTTCGAGAAAATAATAAACGCGTTGTGTCGAGCGATGTTGATCTGCGTATTCAAAAGCGAACACACGGTCGGGAATCACACCAAGTTTGATGCCGTCACGAATCTTTACTCGCCAGTGCAACGGAATTTCGACGGGCAGGTTTAATTCATCTTCATGCAACAACCGGATGCCGTGCTGTCGGCAGGCAAGTTCTAGCGTCACCATGACATCGGAAACCAACAGCGCGTGCGCCAGATACATCCGACCGATGCCACGATTCTTTTCGCCCCACGCCGCCGGATTGAGTTGCAGCAGTGAGCCGCTTTTATTTCCTAACCCGTAGGCGATGGTTTGGGGGCCGGTGCGTTCGTAGTATTGAAGCTGGGCGCGCGGACGTTCCAAGTAGCCATGATGAAACAGCAGTTGCAACCGGCGGGACAAATTCTGTGCACTACCGCCAACCAAAGCGATGATCTGATGCGAACGTAAAAACCGGTGTCGGTGAATGAGCCGGATGATTTTGTGGTCACGTTCCATCAGCTGGAATGGTGCAAACTTAGAAATGCGTGTAAATCGAGGAAATCGGGACATCTCGCCAGAATGACGGTAACTTGGTCAAAGCAAACGACGTGTGGATTTGCAATCTTCGGCATATTTATCGACATTTTTCGGATTTATGCGAAAAACAAGTATTCATAATGTGATTTGCCGCAGACAAAGGCTAATCACGACAGAAAAGCAATGAGGTTTATATGGGCAAACTAGACGCAATTAAAACCATAGTTGTGGTCATGATGGAGAACCGTTCCTTTGACCACATGCTTGGTTATTTAAGTCTGCCCCCGTTCAATCGAACGGATGTGGATGGCCTGAAGGCCGACCCAGCGTGGGTGACTCGATTTACCAACTACGATAATGGCCGGGCAATTCCACCATTTCTCAGCACTAATCCTTTTGATATGCCGGACGATTTCGATCCGCCCCATGAGCGCTCCAACATGGCGACCAATCTCGGTATATTGCAAAATAATGCCTATCCGATGAATGGGTTTGTCAGCGCCATTCCATCAACCGTCTCGACCAACCCCGATGTTAGGAAGCTCGTGATGAGTTATTTTGGCGCGGAACAGGTGCCGATGAGCCACTTCTTTTCTCAGAACTTTGCTATCTGTGACCGCTGGTTTTCCGCCTTGCCGGCTGGCACGCAGCCCAATCGTCTGATGTCCATGAGCGGGGAAACGATGATTGACGTCAACCGCAGTATCTTGCCACCCCAAGACCTGGTGTATGACTGGCTGACGGCACATGGCGTGAGCTGGCGGGTTTATCATCAAGGCATTCCTTTTTTTACCATGATGCTCAAGTGGGTTCCGGAAATTGTTTTGAGCAACCATTTCCGCCCCTTCAATAATCTCGCGAGTGATCTGATGAATTCTTCGCCAGATGATTTGCCGCAGGTGATTTTCGTGGAACCGACGTATCAGGATGCCCCGCATCTGGGCTTCGCCACCGACGAACATGCGCCGTCCGGTGTCAGCAATGGTCAGGAATTTCTGATGCAGACATACAATGCGCTCATCAATAGCCCATTCTGGGATAATTCCATCATGATTGTGGATTACGACGAAAACGGAGCGTTCTTCGACCACGTCACGCCGCCGATGATTCCAACAGTGGCCCCGGCCGGAACCGTCTGGAGCAATCCGTCTCCGTTTATTTCCCTAGGGCCGCGAATTCCAGCCTATGTGATTTCACCGTTTGTAAAGCCGGGCTCGGTTTATCACGGCATTTTAGATCACACCTCGGTATTAAAGTTGATCGGAGAAAAATTTGGTGTCAACGGTTCCTATTCACCACTGGTGGACGCGCGCCCTGTGCAGAGTATTTCCGACATTCTTGATTTTGGCGTTCCCGTAATCAACGCGCCGGCTCCGCCGCCACTGGACGCTTACTTGGCAAAACGTCCACCAGCTCCAACAGGAGCCACAGTGCCTACACCAGACACCAATTTGCAGAAAGGATTTCAGCAGGCAGTGACGAGCCTGAAACAAGGTGGAGCCGATTTAAACCAC
The DNA here is from genome assembly GCA_903861445.1 of uncultured Verrucomicrobia subdivision 3 bacterium. Classification (GTDB taxonomy): domain Bacteria; phylum Verrucomicrobiota; class Verrucomicrobiia; order Limisphaerales; family UBA11358; genus UBA11358. The sequence goes on along the minus strand of CAIOUK010000005.1, from coordinate 1,707 downwards.
CCCAAATTTGGCGAGCTGATTTCCAAAATGGACAATCCGAGTGCAGTAAGATCTGTTGAACCAACATGAAAACCCAATTCCACCTACCAATGCGAACGGCTTTCTTAACCGCAGTATTGGTCATTACCTGCAGCGGATGTTTTCTCATTCCGCCAAAACATAGCGATTATCGCGCGATTCACGAATACGCCACCGACGGCAATGTTGCGGCGCTTACTCAAGACCTAGCTGTTTATCCAGGTGATGTCAATTTGACGGACGACGCCGGGCGAACGCCTTTACATTTGGTAGCAACCCACTGCCACATTGATGCAGCCAAGTTGTTGCTGGATAAGGGAGCCAAAATTGATGCGAAGGCGGTTGGCGGCACTACGCCTCTCGATGTGGCAGCGCAGTCAGGTTGTGTGGACATGGTCAATCTGTTGCTTGCCAAAGGAGCCGAGGTAAATGCGCGTGACGATCAGGGACACACGCCGCTAGACCGAGCAACGCAATGGCATCGGGATGAGGTGATGCAACTTCTTCGCGCGCATGGCGGAGTCGAATAATTCATTGTTCAAAATTTGCGTTTACTCTTGGAATACAATTGGGAGCCGTTGCGTTTACAACATTGAAGCTGGGCGCGGGGGCGTTCCAAGTAGCCATGATGAAACAGCCAATGTAACCGGCGGGATAAATTCTGAGCGCTGCCGCCGATCAACGCGATGATCTGTTTGGAACGCAAAAAACGGTGCAGGTGGATGAGCTGGATGATTTTGTGGTCGCGTTCCGTCAGTTTAATTGGCGCAACTTTGGCAACGCGACGAAAGCGTGTAAGTCGGGGCATCCAGCCAGAATGCGGAGACTGCTACTAATTTTGAAGACGTGAGATTTTACTAGATGATGCTGATTTTAGAGAATCACTTGCCTTTGTAATACGGAATCAACGGCGGGAACTCATCATCGTTCGGCTTCATGTGCCTGCTTGAAAATATCCGCTGAAATTCCGCAGTCGGTGCGAATAATTCTTTATCAACAATAATGAATTGCGTTTCTTTAAGTTCGCCAACCGCCAATTCATGGAGCATCTCATGAAAACCAGCAAACTGATCTTGATTTTCTCGCTCACTAATATTTTTCATGGGCGAATCAATGATGAGCAACGATGGAAGCGCAACTCCACATTCTGTGGCTAGGCGATGAATGGCGACGGCAAAACAACATTTGAACAAAGTTTTTTTACCGCCACTTCCAAGGTTTGAAAACGATGTGACTGCCAAGTCTCCAGTATTTTTCCCCAGCACCTCGGGAAGAAAATAAGGAGCGCGGATGCTGACTGAATCGTCCGGGTAAAAACCCGCGATCCTGGATCGAAGCAGACAATCAAGGAACAGCGTTTCCAGCCTACGCAAATTTGTTGTATCACGCTCAGCTTTTTTGCGTGCTTCTTTTAATTCAGCCCGCAAACGGTATTCCTCGCCAGCCAAGTTTTGCGCGCGTTTTTCAAGCTCTACCGCCTTATTTCCTAATGTTTCAATTTGATGTAAATCTCGCAATCGCTGATGTAATGCGGCCTGATCTTTTTCAAGCTGCAATGCTTCTGTGAGGTAAGCCGAATCATAATTTTTTGACGCATTCGTTAATTGCTCATCAATCACTCGCTTGTCTTCAAATAATTCGCGTTGCTGCCTCCGGGTGTCTGCTAAATTCTTTTCCATCTGCTTGACC
>CAIOUK010000004.1 GCA_903861445.1 uncultured Verrucomicrobia subdivision 3 bacterium | reverse complement strand
CAACGGCCGGTTGCTCGCCACGGAAAATCTGGCGAAGGGCTATCATGGCCGCCGGGTGGTGGACGGCGTTTCCATCAATGTCGGTGCCGGCGAGATTGTGGGGCTGCTCGGCCCCAACGGCGCGGGCAAGACGACGACGTTCAACATGGTCGTCGGCGTGGTGAAGCCCGACGAGGGTCACGTCAGTTTTCAGGGACAGGAAATCACCGGCCTGCCGATGCACTTGCGGGCGCGGCGCGGCATCGGTTATCTCACGCAGGAGCCGTCGGTCTTCCGCAAGCTGACGGTGGAGGAAAATATTCTGGCGATTCTGGAGACGTGCAAATTGTCGCGCGACGAACAGGCGGTGCGGCTGAAATATTTACTGGAGGAACTGGATTTGACGCCGATCCGCAAGAGCAAGGCTTATCAGTTAAGCGGCGGCGAAAAACGGCGGCTGGAAATCACCCGCGCGCTGGTGACGAGTCCGAAATTGCTGTTGCTGGACGAGCCGTTCAGCGGCATTGATCCGATTGCGGTTTATGAAGTGCAGAAAATTGTGCGGCGGCTGAAGGAGCGCGGGCTGGGCATTTTGATTACCGATCACAACGTGCGCGAGACTTTGAAATTGATCGACCGCGGCTACATCATCCATAAGGGTCAGGTGCTCGTGGAAGGCTCGTCGGAATTTCTGGCGAACGATCCGAAAGCGCGCGAAATTTATCTTGGTCCGGAATTTAACCTTTGAACTTATGGAACGCCAGACCGTAACCGTCGGACAATTTTTCAAGGAACAGGGCGCGGCGCTGGAGATGAAGCTGTTGTCCGGCGAGGGCAGCCTGGAGCGCGTCATTCGCGAGCCGACCGTCAACCGCCCCGGCCTTGCCTTGAGCGGGTTCACGCGCTATTTCGCCTACAAGCGCATTCAGGTCATGGGTCACGCGGAGGTTTATTATCTGCGGTCATTGCGCCGGGAAGAGCGCGTGGCGCGGTATGCGTATTTGTTCGCCTACAAAATTCCCTGCGTGGTGTTCAGCCGCGGGCTCAAGCCGGACCGGGAATTTCTCAACGCGGCGGCCGAGGCCGGCGTGCCGGTGTTTCAGACGCCGGTGGTGACGATGAAATTCATCAACAAGGCGACGCTGGAATTGGAAATGATGTTCGCCCCGCGCACCTCCGAGCACGGTTGCATGGTGGACATTCTCGGCATCGGCGTGATTGTCCGCGGCGAAAGCGGTATCGGCAAAAGCGAGGCGGTGCTGGCGCTCATTGAACGCGGTTACAGCCTCGTGGCGGATGACGTGGTCAGGGGCGTGCTGGTGGACGGTCGCGACGTGGTTTGCACCAGCTCCGAACTTACGCGCGATCACATGGAGGTGCGTGGCATCGGCATCATCAACGTCGCGCAGATGTTCGGCGTGAAGGCCATCCGCAAGGAAAAAATTCTCGACCTGATTGTCACGCTCAAAGCCTGGCAGGAAGTGACCGATGTGGATCGGCTCGGCATGGAACAGGAATTCGTCAAGGTGCTGGGCGTGGATGTTCCGCACGTCACGATTCCGGTGCGGCCCGGCCGCGACATCGCGCGGCTGATCGAGGTGGCGGCGTTCCAAATCAAATTGCGTAAATCCGGCTACAACGCTGCCGAGGCGTTGAACAAACGTCTGCTGGCCCAGATGGCGGGGCAAGCGGCGGAAGCAATGACTGCATTATGATTTTGTTGGCGAAATTCAAAAGAGGGGTTTAACTTGGCGGCGAACCAAAACATGAGTGCGAAAAAAGCCACGGACGCGGAGTTTCTGACCAAAGAGCTCGTTGTTCTCAACAAGGCGGGCATCCACGCCCGGCCGGCCGCCATGTTCGTCAAAACCGCCAACCGTTTTGCCTGCGACATCTTCGTGGAAAAGGACGGCGAAAAAATTAATGGCAAGAGCATCATGGGACTGATGATGCTCGCCGCCGGCCCCGGCAGCAAAGTGACGTTGCACATCAAAGGCACGGACGCCCCGGCGGCGCTCGCCGAACTCGAAGCGCTCGTCCAGCGGAAGTTTGACGAGGAATAATTTCCCCGACAACGGTCTCCGTCTGGAATTTCCGCTAGGTTCGGGTTTCAACTTGAAACTTGTCACCTGAAACATGAAACTCAATTCATGGCATCTGCTGAAATTGATGTGAAATACGTAGCGCACCTCGCGCGGCTGGCGCTCACGCCGGACGAGGAAAAAAAGTTGGGT
>CAIOUK010000003.1 GCA_903861445.1 uncultured Verrucomicrobia subdivision 3 bacterium | reverse complement strand
TGCCTTTAACCACTCAGCCACCCTTCCACTGTTTTATTCAACGCAATTTAACGGGCGTTGAGAATTTGCTATTGATTTTCTGATGCCGCTTTTTAATACCGTGCGTGTAAATGACAGTATTACAGCACCAAAAGATTTCAGGCTAAAAACGCCTGACACAAACTTGCGTTCGATATTTGCCAACGCCCGTGTATTTTTCACGAATTTGCGGGCGGGGCAAGCTCATTCGTTGCTTTTGCAAAACAACTAGCCACCGTCGTCGGCCTTGGTGATAACGGTATCTTTGCCGTTATGGCGGTTGACTTAAAAGTGCGGACTTACTGGAACTTGCATAAAAATGGCGGGAATGGCGGGGTTCGAACCCGCTAAATGTTCAATGTTCTTGCGGTAAAAATCACGCAACTTCACAAACAGACTCACAAGCCGTATTCACTGTCTGTCAGGAGCTGACACGAATTGTCGCGGTCTGGTCAAAACTTTCTGCGCCGCTCAAGGCGGCAATTCTCGCCATCATTGAAACGACATCCGACGGAGGTGTCGCATGAATTATTTTCCGTCCAAGTCCGTGATTAAGGCATCCGGTGCCCAGCCGATCACCATGCCCGCGCGGAGCGCGGGCATGGTGACGGCTTTGCCTGGCTTGTCTATGGCACATAATAGGCCGCACACAGAACTGGTATGAAATCGTAGGCAGCGGCGAACCCAGGCACCTAGCGGCGGGAACGAGGGTGGAAGCTGTTCGATCAGTTCGGGGAGTAATGGCGTATGCCTCAAAATATCTGGCGAAAGTCGAAGACGATCCGGCCCCGGAATACGAAAGCATCGGACGTTGCTGGGGCATCATCGGACGGACAAATCTGCCGTGGGCGGAGCTTGTGAAGCTGGAGTTGTCGGCAGAACAAGGAGTGCGGCTGCGTCGGGCCACCGTGCGTTACCTGAAAGCCGGCCGAAAGAAAAAGAAAAAACATAAAAGCCGTGCGCCGGGGCTGTGGTGGTTGAGTGGTGCACCAGTAATCTGGTTAAAATTCTTACAGGTCATGCAAATTATCCCACCAAAGTCAGCGGGTCAGTAATAACAGGATTTGACATATTTTGTTATCGGTGCTAACTAGAGGCAACGAAAAACTATGAATGTTTCACTCACGCCCGAACTGGAAAAATTTGTGACCAAGGAAGTGCATAGCGGCCTTTACCAGACCGCCAGCGAAGTCGTGCGCGCCGGATTGCGTCGGCTCAAGGAAGAGCGCGAAACGCGGGCCATGCGACTGCCGGCCACGCTGGATGAGCTTGAATCCCAGTTGGTGCAGGCGGTTAACTCGTTAGATGCCGGCAAAGGTGTGAATGGTGAAACCGTGTTCCGCCGCCTCCGCAAACGGATTAAGGAAGCGCGTGGCTGAATTCATTCTGGCATCTGGCGTCGAGGAAGAACTGTGGGCGATTTGGGAGCATATCGCGCGAGACAATCCCGACGTAGCCACGCAGGTCATTGAGGCGGCGTATGAGACATTTAAGACGCTGGCCGCGACTCCCGGCCTTGGTCGGCTGCGTAAATTTCGTAACCCGAAACTCAAGGATGTCCGTTCGTGGGTGGTGCAGGGCTTCGACAACTATGTGATTTTCTACCGCCCCATCAGTGGTGGCATTGAATTGTTGCACGTTTTCCACGGAGCCAGGGACATCGAAGCGTTGCTACGCGGTCTCAAATGACGGTTAGACCGCATCCAGCGGACTCCGCACCCCCAGCCCCGGCTTCTGCATGACGTGCGTGTAGATTTGAGTGGTCGCCACATCCTTGAGCTGAAACCATAATTTCTTAACCGTGCGACTGGATTCTGCTCCTCGTAAGCTTTGCGGTTTGTGTCGATGTTTTCTAGAACTCGGTGGCTAGATTTAGCATCGCAAACACTATGTAAAGATAAACCATGCTTTGGTCTTGGGATTCCAACCTTGGTCCTCAAGGTTAGATGATACGCAACAGACAAGTCATACATTTAGATTTTGGAAAAGATTGCTCGGAGTGCCGCCCGCAGGTCACGCAAGGGAAACGGCTTGTTGAGGCAGGCGAGGTGTTCCTGTTCGAGGAAGTATTGCAGCGATTGGTTGATGACGTCGCCGGTCATAAAGATTATCCGACGCACATATTTCGGCTGACTGGTGCTGATCCGATCGTAGACCTGCCGTCCGTTCAGCCCGGGCATTTTAATGTCGCAGCAAATCGCATCTATCTCATGCATCTGGAGTTCCCGGAATGCGGCTTCGCCGTTGTTCGCTATGATGACTTCGTAGCCGTGGCGTTGCAGATCGTCACGGATCATTTCAAGCAAAATGTTCTCATCGTCCACCAATAGGATTATTTTGCCGGCACCTTCCTGTGGGTTGACGGAGGTGTCGCCGGGATTCGCCACATCGGCGGCCAGCGAGCCCTCGGTGGCGGGTAGCGCAATTGTGAAAGTCGCGCCGTGGCCGGGCTGGCTGGTGACAATGATGTCGCCGCCGTGTTCTTTGATGAGGCCGTAGCACAGACTTAATCCCAAGCCGGTTCCCTTGCCAACTTCCTTGGTGGTGAAGAACGGGTCAAAAATCCGCCGCATATTCTCGGGTGAAATTCCGGGGCCGTTGTCCTGAATGGTGATGCGGATGAACTGGCCGCTGCGTTCCGTGGTTATAGTGATGCGGCCGGATTCCTGATGGGCTTCGATGGCCTGCCGGGCATTGTTGATAAGATTGAGCAACACCTGCTGCACTTGATGTCCGTCGGCGAGCGTGAGCGGCAGGTCGGCGGCTAGCCGACAGACGACCTCGACGTTGCTGGTGCGGAGTTGATAGGCAACAATTTCGAGAACCTCTTCGATAAGCAAGTTAATCACGACCGGCTTGCGCTCCGGCTGGTGGCGGCGGGCGAAGCTTAACAACGATTGGACGATTTTCCGGCAACGCTGGGAGGATTTGAAAATCAAGTCGAGATGCCGGCGGTGTTTCTCATCCACCGGGGCATCCTTGAGCAGTTCGGAAAAGCCCATCACCGCCGCAAGCGGGTTGTTGAGTTCATGCGCCACGCCGGCGACGAATTCGCCGACGGCAGAAAGTTTTTCGCTCTGAACGAGCTGCGCCTGCGTGGTCTTGAGCGTGGTGACCGTCTGTTGCAACTGTGCTTGAGCCGAGCGGATGTTTTCGGTCATCTGGTTAAAAGTCTTGGCCAATTCGCCGCATTCATCGCGGCTGTGCACGGCAACCCGCCGGGAAAAATCTCCACGCCCGACAGCCTCGGCGCTGTCTCGCAATTCCAGCAACGGCGCGGTGGCACGCTGGACAAAAAACCAGACGATAACTGAGCCGATGATGATGGCGATGATGCAGGCAGCCAGCAGCAGTTGCTGGGTCTCAACTGCGCTGGCGGAAGGATCGTAAGAATTGAATAGCAGGTAGCCGATGCCCGAATCGCCCTTGAGCGAGGTGAAACCACTGACCGCACAAAAATAATGTTCCTTGGCCAGGGCAACCCGGGCCACGCTGGTTCCAACATTAAGCTGGCGAAACAGGGATTCCATCTGGAAATCATCCGTCTTGCCCGGCAGGGTGGAGGCGACCGGCTTTCCCCCGGCGATGAAAACAATCGGTTTACCAGTGACCGTGCCATATTCCTGCGCGGTGACATCGCCAATCTCTTCACCAAAGGTCAGGATGCCAATTGGGATGTGTTCCGGAGTATCGACCGAAATGGAAATGAGATTGTAAAGTTTTCCGCCGACCGCGACCGTGTCCACAAGGTTCAGCGACGTCTCGTTGTCTGGATGGAGCGCGCGGGCGACATTGGTTGCACACGCAGCGACAAAAGGCTCTCCGTTATTTGGCGGCTGAATCATCGGCTCCTTGTTTTTCTCCGGGCCATCGGCCGGAGTGAACAGCGCAAAGGCAAGTTTTTCATCCCGCGCCGCGTTTTGCTTCAACGCACTTTCCTCGTCAAGAATGGAGGCCAGTTGTTTTTGGATAGTGTTGAAATCATGCGTGCCAAAGGCGGAACGATTTTTTGGCTCGTTGGCCAGACTTTGAAACCGCAGCCGGAGATAGTTCAGGTGGTTGGCCTGCAATTTGCGGAACACCACGTCATCCGTATTCAGCGCTTCGCGGGCATCGATCTCAATCTGCTGTTTGAGCCGGTAATCCACGAACCAGATGGTCATGGCTAATATACTGATAAGCACCGCGATGACCGGCACCAGCACCTTGGTGCGGAGGCTGCTAGTCAGAAAATTAACCCGATTTGCCATGCGCTAATACTTTGGGAGATTTTTGATAGTCAGGACGAAGTCAGCCTTCACCATGCCGTTGGTCGGCACCACGATTAACTGCTCGTCAGCGGGCAACCGCTCGTGCCACGCCTTTAGCTTATAGGTTCCCGGCGGCACGTTGCTGATTGTGAAATGCCCGCCCGCATCGGTCATGGCGAAATACGAGTTCTCCATCACCAGCACGATGCAGTGCATATTGGCGTGGATCGAACAATACACGTCCACTTTGCCCGCCTTGTTGAAGATTACGTTCTTGCTGGGCGGATTTCCCTTGTAGAGTTCAAGGTCGAATCGCTTGGCGTCCGAGTCGGAAAAGACATTGTGGTAAATATTATCGTTGTTCGGCCATTCCACCTTGGTGCCAATCATCACCGGCAGGATGTGCGGGGTGAACACCGCGCCTTCCTGCGCGACCTGACTCGTGGTGACCTTAACCACGTTTGTCGGTGTCGCGTTCGTGCCGACCGGGCCTTCAATCCCCACCACAAAATCCCGCATGGCCGCATAATCTACACGCTCAACAAATTTGAACTTGCGGCTCGAATAAGCTGCGCGAGCGGCGATGGGATCAAGCTCCGCGCCAGCCTTGGGTTCCGCGTGCACGGTGCCGGTAATATCGCCGGCAAAACTCTTTACAGCAAAGAACAGCACGGTCGTGATGGACAGATTTACTTTCATTGCCGCGTCAAAATTTGAAGGCCGCCTCCGTGCCGAAGAAATCTTCGTTTTGCCGTCGGTCGCCGCCGGCTTCATTGCCGCGCTCGAAGGAATATTCCACCTTCAGCACTAGGCGGTCGCTGAACCGGTAGCCGAGACCAACGCTTAAACGCCAGAGTTCCGTTGTTTGTGTGTCAAAAAAGTAGTCGTTAAAATTTCCATAGCCAACCATTGGGATGCCGTTATTGCAGAAGGCTTGGCTGAAGCGTGTCACGACATAAGTTTTCTTTGGCAGGTTTTGCATTATTTCCGCCGAGTAATAATAGATGTTCCGCACATTGCCGACCGGCTTGTCATTATCGTGATAACCCACCCAACCGCCGAACGCACTCACATGGCCGCTTCTCCAGCGATAGCTGATATCGCCTTCCAGGGCTTCAGTGTGAAACAGGCCTGTGTTGATTGAGCCGATGGAACGAAAAAATCCGTTCGCAAACCACATCGCCGAAATCTGGCTGGCATTGAGATTGCCGGTGCGCATACCGCTCACACTGAAATGCCAGTGTTCATTAGGATCGAAGCCGATGCGACCGGTCACAGATTTATCGCCACCTGCACCATTGGCACCGTCAGCACCATTTTGTGCGGCGACCACATAGGTGAATTTACCGAGGTCGCCATAAAGTTCCACGCCCGGTGTCACCCCCCAAAAATCGACCAACGATTCCGAGATGAGCGGATTGTCAATCGCATTACGCGCCAGATATTCCTCGCCAAACGGGATATACATCTGCCCTAGCCGTGCGTTCAATTGATTATTCTTATTCCAAAGCTTGGAAATATTCTCGAACTCGGCGTAAAGCTCGCCCAATTGCAAGCTGTTGTCGTATTGACTGGGATAGGCCAGCACCACCTCGCCGTAAAAATAAACATCGTCATATACCGGTGCCTCCAGAAAAAGCCGCGCGTCGTTCAGCTGGAACTTTCCATTTGGCGCGTTGCCTTCCGGCCCAGTGGCCGAATAGCCCACGCCGCCTTCGCCGCCGATATGCACTTTTTCCAGCCGACCTTCCGCCAGCGGCCGATCATTGCCGCCCTCGATTGGCCGCGCGGCTTCAAGGCGGCTCACTTTTTGGATCAGCGTGTCGAGCTGCGCACCCTGCGATTTCAGTTGTTGTTGCAACAAGGCGTTCTCCTCGCGCAGTAAGCGGACTTCATCGTTTAGATTGGTATTATCCGCGCGCAAGGGCAGGACGATGGCAAGGAAAAATGTGTTGAAGACAATCCGCCTCAACCAACACCACATGGCTGGCTGCCGACCTTGCTGATAGGCAAAAGTTTTTTGCATTGCGGCTGTGAGGAAATTCTTACTCATTTTTAATCGAAACGGAAATAAAAATGTCTTTAAATCTCATTAATGCCGTTTTAATTGGTGTTTTATAGGAACTAATTGGCTGAAAATAAATGGTTCGTTGTCGCCGACCAAAATCATTTCCCGTTCATCGATTTCAACCGCGTCGCTTCACCATCTAGCCAACCAGTTGGTTTCTTACGTTCGGCATCGGTTATTGACTATCGGGATGCCTTGGGGCGTTATACCGACTTTCATTCGTTGCGCAAAACCCTCGGCACCAATCTCGCCAAAGCTGGAGTGGCTCGTCGGACGGCCATGTCGGTGATGCGTCACAGCGACGGCAAACTTACGGATAAGATTTATACAGATGAAAACCTGCTGGGTGTGGAGACGGCCATTGATGTTTTACCGACGTTTACCGGAAAAACCGGAACACCATCACAAATAGCCTCACAAAAGCCAGTCTTGGGCGGTCATGGCGTGACGCAAGCTGTCACAATCCCGGCCTTGAACGAACTGCTAGAACCCATTGAAAAAAAGGCGAAAGTCACGATTTGGCACTGGCTGGCAGGGGTTGTCACGATGATGATAAATGGCGGGAGTGGCGGGGCTCGAACCCGTAACCTCTGCCGTGACAGGGCAGCGCTCTAACCAATTGAGCTACACCCCCGCGAAGGGGGACGTGACGATAGAAAATCTCGCCGTCACCGTCAAGTTTTGGTTTGGAATCTTTTGCGTAGCGCGGGAATAAAAATCCGGGCAGCAGACGCCAAGGAGGTGGGGGTGGGGAACCCCGCTGAAGAAACGTGCTGCTGCCCGAATAAAAAAATGTTACATTCAGGCAACGCTTTGTCAACAGGCTTGTCTCCAAACGGCTCAAATTGCGTGTTTCACCCCTTTACGCCGACGGGTTTTACCTTAAAGTAACTCCGTCATGACGCTGGACAACATCCCGCTATTCCGTCACCTGTCCCGCCCGGAATTTGAAGTCCTCCGGCGGATTGCCGTGGAACGGAAATTTGCGGACGGCCAGGAAATTTTTCCAGAAGGCGCGCCCGGCGATGGCGTCTATTTTGTCAAATCCGGCACCGTTGAAATTTTCGCCGGCCAAACCACCCGCCACGTTTTCTCGCGGCTCGGCCCCGGGGAAATTTTCGGTGAGATGGCTATCATCGAACATCGCCCGCGTTCTGCCGCCGCCGCCGCCGTGGGCGAGACCGAGGTTTATTTTTTGCCGCGCGGCGAAATGCTGCCGTTCATCGAGCGCTCGCCTAGCCTCGCCTTTGCCCTGCTCCAGCACATCAGCCATCGTTTGCGCGAATTCAACCAGCTTCATCTCCGCGAACTTATTCAGGCCGAAAATCTCGCCATCCTCGGCCGTTTTGCCCAAAGCGTGGTGCACGACCTTAAAAATCCGTTGAGTATCATCAGCCTTTCGGCAGAAATTTTTGATATGCCTGGCATCAGTCAGGAAATGCGTGCCAAAACTCAACTCCGTATTCGCAAGCAGGTGGATCGTATCCGCGACATGGTCGGCGATATCCTCATCTTCACCAAAGGCACGGAGCGCGGGGTCGAACTCAAGCCCGGCGATTATCGCGCCTTCGTGCGCGAACTCGTTGGCGATTTGCGTGCCGAAGCGGAACTGAAAGCGGTTACGATTGAAATGAAAATTGACCCGCCGGCGGTGGCCATCTTGTTTGACGCGCGCCGGGTGAGCCGGGTGTTTTTCAACCTCGTGCACAACGCTACCGACATGATGTTGAGCGGTGGTAAAATTTTTCTGCGCTTTCAAATCAATGGTTCCGAACTCGTGACCGAAATTGAGGACACCGGCCCCGGCATCGCGCCGGAAATCGCGGAGAAATTATTCCAACCGTTCGCCACGCATGGCAAAGCCCACGGCACCGGCCTTGGCCTCTCCATCTGCAAAAAAATCGTCGAAGACCACGGCGGCAAAATTTCCGCCCGCAGCGAACCCGGTCGGGGTGCGATTTTCGCCTTCACGCTGCCGCTGGTAAAATAATTTGCCCGGACAGCGCAAATTGAATTCGACATTCGGAATTCACTCTTCAAAATTTCCGCTGTGAACCGCATCAAGCTTCTTTCCGAACAGGTCGCCAACCAGATCGCCGCCGGCGAAGTGGTCGAGCGCCCGGCCAGTGTCGTGAAGGAGCTGGTGGAAAATTCGCTTGATGCCGGCGCGCAAAAAATCACCGTGGAAATCGGCGCCGGCGGGCGCAGCCTCGTCCGCGTGACCGACGACGGCACCGGGATGAGCCGCGACGATGCGCTGCTTTGCCTGGAACGGCACGCGACGAGCAAAATTGTCCGCGCGGAAGATTTGGCGTCCATCGCCACGATGGGTTTTCGCGGCGAAGCGTTGCCGAGTATTGCCAGCGTCAGCCGATTCACGCTCACCACGCGCGAGCGGGAAGACAATTCGCCCGAAGGCACGCAAATCCTCGTCAACGGCGGCACGATTGCCGAAGTGAAGGCGGCCGGTAGCGCCACCGGAACGAGCATCGAAGTGCGGCAGTTGTTTTTTAATTTGCCCGCGCGCCGGAAATTTCTCCGCACCGAGGAAACTGAGGCCGCGCACATCCAGCATTATCTCACGCTGGCCGCGCTGGCCTTTCCGGAAGTGGCGTTCACGTTCGTCAAAGACGGGCGCAACGTCTGGCAACTGCCCGGCGTCAAATCCGGCACGGCCACGTCCAGCCGCATTGATGCCTTGCGCGAGCGCCTGCGCGCGCTGCTGGGCGACGAAAAATTGTTGCCGGTCAATTTTTCCGCCGCGCTCGACGACGATGGCAATCAAGCTCCGCCAAACGAAACGGACATTTTTGAAACTGCCTCGCCAGAGAAACCCCAACTTCCAACTTCCAACTCCCAACTCCGCATCTGGGGTTTGATCGGTTCGCCCGGCGTCTCGCGCGCGACGCGTGACGGGCAATTCACCTTCGTCAATCGTCGCCCCGTGGAAAATCGCGGACTCAACTACGCGCTCATCGAGGGCTATCACAATTCGCTGATGAAGGGCCGCTATCCGGTCTGCTGCCTGTTTCTGGAAATCAATCCCGCCGCCGTGGACGTGAACATCCATCCGGCCAAGCGCGAGGTGAAATTCCATCGTGAGTTTGAAGTGCGGAAATTTGTCGCGCAGGCCGTGCGCGATGCGTTGCTGGCGTTTCATTCCGAACCGGCAAAAAATAGTTTTGCCACCGAGACCCAGAGCGCACAGAGCCTGAAAATGCAGCAGCCGGAAATCATTCCCGCCAAGCCGGCGGACGAAACTTTCGCGCTGCCGAATTTTCCCGACAAGCTGAAACCGTTGCCGGCGGCTCCGTCGGAAATCCCGCCCGCCGCGCAAACGCCCCTGAAAATGGGCTTCGCGCCCGGAAGCCAGAATTCAGAAGCCAGAATTCAGAAGCCAGAAACGCCGGTTTCGGAAATTCCGCAATCCGCAGTCCGCAATCCGCAATTGCCCACGCCGCTGCTCAATGTTCCGCTCCGGCTGGTCGGCGTCGTCGGCAAACTGTATGTGCTGTTGGAATCGGATCGCGGACTTGTGCTGCTGGACCAGCACGCGGCGCATGAACGGATTTTATACGAGCAAATGTTGAACCGGCTGGAACAAAAGGAATCTGCGCCGTCGCAAAAGCTGCTGCTGCCGGAGACGATTGAACTGCCGCCGCGCGACGCCCAATTCCTGCGCGAGCAGCTTGTCGCGCTCACGCGGTTGGGTGTCGGTTTGAGCGAATTTGGCGAGCGGACATTTCTGCTCGACGCGCTGCCGCCGTTTGTGAAGGTGCCGGACAGCCGCCGGTTTGTGTTCGATCTGGTGGACGAGCTGCGCGCCGCCGGCCGCGAGGTGAATCTGGCGCGGCTCGGCGAACACACCGTGGCCAAGACCGTCTGCCGCCACGCAGTGAAAGCCAACGACCCGCTTGGCGGCGCGGAACTGGAAAATCTCGTGGAAGATTTGCGCCGCTGCGCGATGCCCTACACCTGTCCGCACGGCCGCCCAACGCTCATCGAGATGAACTACCGCGAGCTAGAGAAAAAGTTCGGACGGGTGCAATGACGCCATGAATCCGATTGTCATTCAACTCGCCAACGGGAATTTGTTCTTTGCTGGCTTGGTGATGATTGTTGGTGCATTGTTTTTCCGGCTTCGGTTTGGAGGTCGAATTTCGGGTTTTGTTTTGAGAACCAGTCTGATCACGGGAATTATTTTTGTGGTTTTCTCTGCCGCTCCGTTATTCCTCTGGCTTTATGGTTTGTGGTTCGGCATTTCTGTTTTCGCTGCGTTGGTGGTTTTCGGTAAAACATCCTCTTTTCAAAAAAAGCTGCTGGCTTCATCTGCTGCCCTACTTTGTTCGGCGGCCATGTGTTTACTTGAACTTCCATTTCACCTGTCGCCAAGCATTCGGGTTTTATCCAATCAGACTGTTTTTGTGATTGGTGACTCCATCAGTGCTGGCATATCGCGCAAAGAAAGACCCTGGCCGGATGCCTTGAGCAGTATTTCCCATTTGCGAGTTGTTAACCTTGCGAAACCAGCCGCGTCAGTTGAAACGGCAATTGATCAATGCGCTGGCATCACAGAAACCAACTCATTGGTTCTGCTTGAAATTGGCGGGAACAATTTGCTCGGACAAGACGATAGCAAAGTCTTTTTAACCCAGCTTGACCGGCTGCTTGGAAGGTTAAAAAACGGGAACCATCGCGTGGTTATGTTTGAGCTGCCGCTGCTACCGTTTCAAAATCGTTTCGGAGAAGCGCAGAGAGTTCTCGCCAGAAAACACGGTGCATTTCTGATACCGAAGCGTTTCTTGACCGACGTCTTTGCGCTTAAAGATGGAACATTGGATGGGTTGCATTTATCGCAAAAAGGGCATGATGCCATGGCGGATTCGGTTTACGGCCTTTTGAAAATCCAAGCGGTAAGATGAAAACCCACGAAAATTAGAATCTGCTCGACAAAGCAAACGGTAAAAGCAATTCATTGTTTATGGATAACCCCGAAAAACCAGATTTGCAAAACGGTCTGGTCAAAACTGCGGCCGGATATTTTTTGCTGGTTCTGTTTGGTTCGCTGGTGGCCTCGTTGCTGGGTGGTGCTTTTGGCGCACTGACGGCGATCATTTCGCCGGCATTTGTTAAAGGACTTTTCTCGCTCAAACCCGAAGACGGCAGCATCACCCGCTATGCCTTTACCGTTGGCATGATTTGGGGATTGTTTATTGGTGTTGGGGTTTCTGGATTCGCTTGCTTACTAACCACCGTAGTCAAAATTATCAGGCTAAAAATTGAACACCGAAAAATCGACAAAGATTCGTGATGGTGGGATATCTTGTTTCAATCCTTTGCCCCAAGAGATTGCCGGCGAGCACTGGCGGTTTTGCCTGCGCTGCGGACATGAGCTGCTCGGATTTTTATTTTGCCGGCTGACGGTTGCTTTGCCGATCAAAACAAGGCCTTGAGCAAAAAGAAGCCGCCCATAAAGAAGCCCAGACAGGGGGCCAGAATGGAGTAATAAACGTAGTTGGCCAGGGAGTTCATTTTCAATCGGATTAACCCACATCCGAGCGCGTTAAAAATTGAAAACAACGCGAGGCAGGACAGGATGATTTTCAAGCTGGCCCAGGTCGCGTTCCACTCACAGTAGCGGTTCCAGGCCGACCCTTTGGCAGCTTGAAAAACCATCGGAATAGATTCTTGTCCAACTAGGGGAATCAAATACACGAGACCAAGGATAAAAAATCCGATCGAGAACGGCGTTCGGACTTGGTTGAGGTAGTTCCGGCATTGGCTGATGATGACCAAGGGATTCAGGTTTGATTTGCCGCCCGCGGTTTGCGCCGATGGATTGACTTGCCGAGGCCAGCGGATCGCCAGCCAGCCGATCAATCCCGTAAACCCGCCAATCAAAGTGCAGCCGACGCACAAAGGAACCCCGGCGTGCCAAACCGATAAATTTGTCCACTGATATTCACCGGCGGAATGAGCCGTGACCAGACAGCCCAACCAAAAAGCAAACGGATAGAAGATGCCGATGGTCACCGGATTCGTCGCAAAAATGAGGGCGAGCACGACGAGCAGGTTGGAGCGGGTCAGGATGGCCAGCGGTATGCCCATCAACAAATGCGTGCCCAAAAAGGGAGTTGTCCCCACCAGGCAGCCCAAAAACCAGCCGCGGGCAACGGTTTCGCGCTGGAACGTCCACAGTTCTTTTTCAAACAGCCGTTCGCCCAGCAGGCGATGGAGCCAGGTATCTTGCAGCTTGCTCCGTGAAAAACCACGCCGATGGATCCAGCGGAAATGCCGAAGTTTTAACTTCATTTAATTCGTATTACGGCGGTTTATTTCGGGAATGCCAGCATGTGGCGACATTCCCAGCCACTTCTACATCGGTTGTTTCGTCATGCAACCAAGGCACGACAATGGAGTCGTGCAAAAGTGCGGAAGTGGGCGTTGACGAAAAGTAAAATAGCCGCTTTTAAGGGTCAATCAGATTTTTTGGCGAATTTCTGAGCCGCCGTAATTTTATGTTTTGCCCGCATCTGAATTTCGCCGGGTGGCGAATGCCATCACCAAACCTTTAAGCCATAGCGACCGGCTTTTGTGGCCAGTTTCATGCGGGTGCCAAAGGCGGCAGAAAGGTTTTTCGATTTTAGCACACCGGCCTTTTTTCCCTCTGCCAGCACACGGCCGGCTTTCAAAATCAAAACGTGTGAAAACACCGGCATGATTTCCTCGACGTGGTGCGTGACCAAAACCAGCGTCGGCGAATTTCTTTGCGCGCCGAGCCGTTGGAGGAATTGCAAAAAGTGTTCTCGCGCCGCCGGGTCGAGGCCGGCGCACGGTTCGTCGAGAATCAGCACGCGCGGTTTGGCCATCAGCGCCCGACCAATCAAAACCCGCTGGCGTTCGCCCTGCGACAGCACGCGCCATTCACGGTCGGCCAGATATTCGCCTTCGACCTGTCGGAGTAATTTCCGCGCCTGAATTTTTTCGGTGCGCGTCACGCGCCCCCAGAAATCAATCATCGCGTATTTGCCGCTGGCGACGGTCGCCAGCGCCGGCTCGTCGTCGGCCATCATCTGCCGCACAGACGAGCTGACGAGGCCGATTTGCTTCCGCAATTCGCGCCAGTCGGACTCGCCGTAGATTTCGCCGAGCACGGAAATTTCGCCGCTCGTCGGCATCAGATAACCGGTGAGCGCGCTCAACAACGAAGTTTTGCCGGAACCGTTCGCGCCGAGAATCACCCAGTGTTCGCCGCGTTGCACGCGCCAGTTTACGTCGCGCAAAATCACCGTGCCCGAGCGTTCCACACGCAAGTTTTCCACGGACAAAACCGTTTGCTTGTTTTTTACCATGCTTTAATTTCCAGCCAGAGTGGCTTCAAATCCTCATCGGCCAACGCCATTTTCTGGATGGCTTTCTGGCCGCCGATTTTCACCGCCCGTTGCAGCCATTTCCGCGCATCGGCCAGTTGGTTTAACTGGCAGGCGTAGCAGGCGAGATTGTAGGCGATGACCGGTTCGGTGGGAAATTTTTCCGCCGCCGGTAGCAACGCGTCGCGCGCCTGCGGCAAACCGCCGTTTTCCACGCGGCGCAACGCATACGCGCGATGCAGCCAGCCGGACGAATCATCCGGCGCGGCCTGCCGTTCCAGTTCGGCCACCAGCAGGGCGTCGTCCCAATTTTCCTCGTGGGCGCAGACCAGCCAGCGTGTTTCCAGCACTGCCGGATGCGATTGCAGCGCGGGCGCGATGGTGTCCAGCTCGGCGCGCGCATCGGCGGGCGCGTTGAGACCAAGCCAGCCGAGCGCGGCGTTCAGGCGGTGGATGTCGGATGGTTCAAGACCTTGCATTGCGATAGGAAAACCGTTGCGCGCGGGATTGGCAAGGCGGCGTGATTGGAGAATTTTCCCACAGTTGCAAACGGCGCG
>CAIOUK010000002.1 GCA_903861445.1 uncultured Verrucomicrobia subdivision 3 bacterium | reverse complement strand
GGCGCTGGCCGATGCCGCGCGCGAAGCCGGATTGAAATTTTAACCTGAACCGGAGAATTTATTGTGGCTGAAAACGAAAACATTCCAGTAGTTCCTGCGGTCGCTCCCGAAGCGCCGAAACCGTCTGAATCCCGCGGTGGCCGTGGTGGCTTTGGCGGCGGACGCGGTGGTCAGGGCGGACGTGGCGGTGGCCGTGGCCGTCGTCCCGATGTCGGCGAAAACGCCTTTGGCAAGGGTGGTGACGAAACCGTTGAAAAGGTGGTCTTCATCAACCGCTCCTCGAAAGTTGTGAAGGGCGGGCGCCGTTTCAAGTTCAGCGCGCTGGTTGTCGTTGGTGACAAAAAGGGCAGGGTCGGTATCGCGCTCGGCAAGGCGTCGGAAGTTGCTGATGCCATTAAACGGGGCGGCGAACTGGCCCGCAACAAAATGGTTTCGGTTTCGTTGAAAGACGTGACCATTCCGCACGAAGTTTATTCCTGCTACGGTGGCGCGAAAATTTTGCTGCGTCCGGCCTCGCCCGGAACGGGCATCATCGCCGGCAAGACGGTTCGTTCCGTTTTGGAATCCGCCGGTATCAAGGACATTTTGACCAAATCACTCGGCTCGAAAAATGCCGCGAACGTCGTGAAGGCCACGCTCAACGGTTTGTTGAGCCTGCGCACCCGCGAGCAGATTTACCAGAGCCGTGGCTTGGAAATCAAAAAAGTTTCCACGCCGAAAGCTCCGGCGGCGATTGCCGCCTGATAACTAATTTTTATGCGACTGCACAATCTTAAACCCCGTCCCGGCGCGAAGCACCGCACCAAACGCCTTGGTCAAGGTGAATCCAGCGGCCGTGGAAAAACTGCCGGTCGCGGTGGCAAAGGCCAGACCGCGCGTTCCGGCAGCTCGATCCGTATCGGTTTTGAAGGCGGCCAGATGCCGCTCATCCGCCGTATCCCGAAACGTGGTTTCAACAACTCCCGCTTCACGACGGCTTACAGCCCGGTGAATGTCGGCGACTTGAACCAGTTTGAAAATGGTGCGCGCGTGGATGAAACCGCCTTGCGTGCCGTTGGCCTGGCCAACGGTCCGAAGCTCGGCATCAAGATTCTCGCTAACGGCGATTTGACCAAGAAATTGACCGTCGTCGTCAGTGCCATCAGTGCTTCGGCGAAAACCAAAATCGAAGCCAAGGGCGGCTCGGTCGAGATCATTGTCAAAAAATCTTCGGCTCCGGCCAAGAAATAATTCGGCTCACGAATGTTTCGCTCCATCGCCAACACGCTCGGCAATTGTTTCAAGATTCCGGAACTGAAATCCCGGATTTTGTTCACGCTTGGTTTGTTGGCCGTCTGTCGTTTGCTGGCGGTTATCCGCATCCCGGGTTTGAACGGGGCGGCCTTGTCGGAATATTTTTCCCGGCAGCAAGGAGCCGGCGGCGGTGGTTTGTTGGGCATGTATAACACCTTCGCGGGCGGTGCCTTTGAACATTGCGCCATCGGTTCGTTGGGCATTATGCCCTACATCAGCGCGACGATTATCATCCAGTTGCTCACGGCGGTCGTGCCGCGTTTAAGCAAACTGGTTCGGGAAGAAGGCGGACGCACTAAAATAGTTCAATATGGTCGCTATCTCACGGTGTTGCTGTGCATCGGTCAGGGTATTTATTTCGCCGGCAACTGGCTGCATCCGGAAACAGTTTTCCAAGGCTTTAAGGGCACGCTGGTGCTGACGCAGAGCCATTTCTTGTATTATGCGGTGACGGTCACGGTCATGACGGCTGGCACGATGTTGCTCATGTGGCTGGGCGAGCAAATCACCGACCGTGGTATCGGCAACGGGGTTTCCTTGGTCATCACCATCGGCATCTTGGCGCGTTTGCCCAATGCCGTCCAGGGTGCCATTGATATGTTTTCCACGCATGGCGGCACGGTTGAAGCTCCCCATAATTTTTGGACCACCGCGCCCGTGCTTTTAGCCGTGATGCTGGTGGTTATCGGCGGCGTCATCGCCATCACGCAGGCGCAACGGAAAATTCCGGTGCAATATGCCCAGCGCGCGGTCGGTCGCAAAATGTATGCCGGTGGAACCTCGTTCATGCCGTTGCGTGTTAACTATGCGGGCGTCATGCCGATTATTTTTGCGCAGTCAATTCTGATGTTTCCGCAGCCGGTTTGCACTTGGCTGGCGAATAATATCAAAGTTCCTTTCTTGCAGGAATTTTTCCGGTCGATTGCCATTAAAATTGGCTACGGCGAGCTTTTGTATTTGATTATTTATTCAGCGATGATTTTGTTCTTCTCCTATTTTTGGGTGGCGACGCAGTTCAATGAAATCCAGATTGCCGATGATTTGAAAAAGAACGGTGGTTACATTCCTGGCGTGCGTCCCGGACAGGGCACGAGCGATTATTTGCATCATGCGATGAGCCGAATCACGTTGGCGGGGGCAATTTTTCTGACAGCCATTGCCACCCTACCAATCATCCTGTCTCGCAAGATGGGCATTGACCAGAATGTCGCGCAGTTCTTTGGCGGCACCAGTATTTTGATTGCGGTCGGCGTTTTGCTGGACACGATGCGGCAGGTGGAATCGCACCTGATGATGCGCCACTACGACGGCTTCCTGAAAAAAGGCAAAATCC
Source organism: uncultured Verrucomicrobia subdivision 3 bacterium (assembly GCA_903861445.1). GTDB lineage: Bacteria > Verrucomicrobiota > Verrucomicrobiia > Limisphaerales > UBA11358 > UBA11358. The sequence continues at coordinate 2,143 of CAIOUK010000002.1, read as the reverse complement.
GTGGCCGGTTCTAAAAGCTTGTGGCTGGAATAAAGCTCAAGACAGCGGACGATTTAAAATTGATGCGTCCGGCGGGCTGGGTGGCCGGCAAAGTTTTGGACGAGATTGCGGCCTTCATCAAGCCGGGCGTTACAACGCGACAGATTGATAATTTCGCGGCAGAGCGGATCAAGAGTTACGACGGCAAGAGCGCGTTTCTCGGGTATCGGAAATTTCCGTGCCACACCTGTCTGTCGGTGAACGACGAAGTGGTTCACGGCATCGCGTCAGAACGCGAATTGAAATTTGGCGACATCGTCAGCGTGGATGTTGGCGTATTGCATAAAGGTTTTATCGGTGATACGGCGCGGACGGTGGCGGTGGGTGGCTGCGGTGTCGCGGCGCAACGGTTGCTGGACGTGACGGAGCAGTCGCTTTATCTGGGCATCGCGCAGGCGCGGCCCGGTAATCGCGTGTTGGACATTTCGCTGGCGGTTCAGCGGTATGTCGAGCAAAACGGATTTAGTGTCGTGCGCGAGTTTGTCGGACACGGAGTTGGCCGCACGATGCACGAAGAACCGCAGGTGCCGAATTTTGACGAGGGCAAAAAGTCCTCGCCGAAGTTGAAGCCGGGCATGACGATCGCGATTGAGCCGATGGTAAATATTGGCCGTCCCGACGTAAAAATACTGAAAGACGGCTGGACAGTAGTGACGCAAGATGGTTCACTATCTGCCCATTTTGAGCATACCGTATTGGTGACGGACGGTGAGCCGGAGATTTTGACATGGGCGAAGATGCCTTCCGCGTTGAAGCCCGCGTGATGGAAGCGCTGCCGAACGGCACGTTTTGCGCGGAGTTGAAAAATGGCCATCGCCTGACGGCGTTTGTGAGCCGTCGCGATGAAAAGATTTTTGCCGGTTTGAAGGCCGGCGATGAAGTGAAGTTAAAATTGACGCCTTACGACTTGAGCGTGGGGCAAATTGTGGTTGAAACAAAAATAATTTAAGCATGAAAGTCAGAGCGTCAGTTAAAAAATTGTGTGAGCACTGCAAAATCGTGAAGCGTCGCGGCATTATCCGCGTCATCTGCACGAACAAACGCCACAAGCAACGTCAAGGTTAATTAAAAATTTATGGCACGCATCATTGGTGTAGAAATTCCGCCCGGCAAGCGCATTGATATCGCGCTCCGATATATTTACGGCATCGGCCCGGTCAACGCGAAGTTGATTCTCGAACGCGCGAACATTGACCCGTCCGTCCGCGCGAAAGATTTGACCGAGGCGCAGCTCTCGCAGATCGTCCACGCGATTCAAGAGGGCAAATATGTCATCGAAGGCGATTTGCGCCGCGAACTCGGCATGAACCTCAAGCGTCTGCAGGGTATCAAGTGTTACCGTGGCATTCGCCATATGCGCAGCTTGCCCGTCCGCGGTCAACGCACGCAGACCAACGCCCGCACGCGCAAAGGTCCGCGCAAAACGGTCGGTGTCCAACGCAATCCGACGGCCAAAGCTGGTATCCATTAATAACTAAATTTTGATATGTCCGAAGAAAAGAAAAAACCAGCCGCGCCGAAGAAGGAAAAAGAAGTGAAGCCTGTTGCTGCCGCCGACGCCACCGCGCCGGAAGCCAAGCCGGCCAAGAAGAAAGCCGCGACCGCCGCTGAAGTTGCGGCTGCGCCTGCTGAACCGGTCGCCATCGCCGTGCCGACCGCCGCCGATTTGCTCGGTGAAGATCCGAACGCGAAGAAGGTCGTCAAGGCCAAGCACGCGAAGAACATCTCCACTGGCATTGCGAACATTCTCGCCACCTTCAACAACACGCAGGTCACCATCACCGACATGCAGGGCAACCTCATCGGTTGGTCCGCTGCTGGTCGCGTTGGTTTCAAAGGCTCACGCAAAAGCTCGGCTTACGCCGCGCAGATGGTCGCGCAGGACGCCGCCCGCCAGGCGATGGCGCACGGCATGAAGGAAGTTGAAATCCGCGTGAAGGGTCCTGGATCCGGTCGCGAATCCGCGATTCGCGCGCTGCAAGCCATCGGTTTGGAAATCTCCACGATCAAAGACGTGACGCCCGTTCCGCACAACGGCTGCCGCCCGCGCAAGAAACGCCGCGTGTAAAAACTTTTCACTCTTAACTCGTAACTAATTTTATGG
>CAIOUK010000001.1 GCA_903861445.1 uncultured Verrucomicrobia subdivision 3 bacterium | reverse complement strand
GTGAAGCCGGGCGACGTGGTGCTGTTGAAGGCGTCGCGCGCGGCGCGGCTGGAGCGGATTGCGGAAATGTTGAAGGCGGAGAAATGAAAAACAAATCACATCAACAACTGAACACGGCAAAGCTGGAAAACCAACTTGCTGCGAAATTTAACTTTTGTCTCACGGCAACAGTTCTCGCCATCTTAATTTGGTTTAACCTTTCAGCTAAAGCCGAAGATTTGGGAATTCAAACTTACACAGACTCCAAAACAAACTCTGAAACAAAATCAATTTACAAAACCGAAGTTTTTTTGCGCGGTGGTCAAACCAATCTCGTTCGAAAAACCAAGATAAAAGCCGAGGTTGTCCAAATCACCATCCAACGATTTTATCACGACGGAATCTTGGTTGGAGATTATGTTTCGATGAAAGATTCGTCCGGTTTCACCACCGAAGCTGGCACTCCGTATTCTGTCAGTTTTGAATTTTGGTCGTCAAAAGACATTCGGTCGGCGGTGATTGGGACGAAGGATGGACAAATTCTGGATGCGTTCAGTTGCACTAACGGTTTGTTTTTCCCATGCGAAACTTTGATGATTAACAAAGCAAATGGAATTACAAAGGATTTGTCAAAATTGCTTTCTCCAACTCATGTAACAAATACGACGCCAGAAAAATTTGGAAAGGAAGTTGAAGAATTTATTCAGAAACACAAAGACAAGTGAGTGGTGAAATTAAAATTTTGAAAAACTAAAATGCTTTATCTTTTGAGCCAACAGATTTTGGACTGGGCGCACGGCAGCGAATGGGAGTCGCGGCTGGCGTTTTTGCGCCTGTTCAAATACATCACGGTGCGCAGCGCCGGCGCGGCGATCACTTCGCTCGTGCTGTGCTGGTGGCTCGGGCCGAAAGTGATTCGCTGGCTCAAGGAACAGCGGTTCGGACAGGAATACGCGGACAAGGCGCAGGAAGCCGGCGTGCAGCATGTCGTGGACAAAAAGGGCACGCCGACGATGGGCGGCATCCTCATCGTGCTGTCGCTCGTGCTTTCGACGATGCTCTGGGCGCAGTGGAACGCGCAGGTGGAACTCACGATGCTCTCGGTGCTGGTGCTGGCGGGGCTGGGTTTTTACGACGACTACGCAAAAATTTTGAAGCAGAGTGGTGGCGGCACGCCGCCGCGCGTGAAATTGATCACGCAGTTTGCGCTGGCGGCGTTTGTGGGAATTTATCTTTTGAATCTGCCGGCGAAAAGCGAGTTGCACCTGCTCGGCGTGAAAGCGGTCTGGCACAGCAACCTCGTCTCGACGCTGATGCTGCCATTTTACAAATACCCGCTGCACATCGGCGCGGTGGCCGGCGTGATCATTGTGGCGCTGGCCATCGTCGGCAGCTCGAACGCGGTGAATTTGACCGACGGCCTCGACGGTCTCGCGACCGGCTGCACGTTGATTGTGGGATTTGTTTTCTTATTTTTCACCTATCTCGCCGGCAACATCAAAGCGGCGGCGTATCTGCAAATTCCCTACGTCGCCGGCGCGGGCGAACTGACGGTGTTTTGCGCGGCGCTGCTCGGCGCGGGGCTAGGATTTTTGTGGTTCAACTGCCATCCGGCGCAGGTGTTCATGGGCGACACCGGCTCGCTGGCACTCGGCGGCGCGTTCGGCATCGTGGCGGTGCTGATCCATCAGCCGTTCGTGCTGGTGATCGCCGGCGGCGTGTTCGTGGCGGAAGCGGTGTCGGTGATTTTGCAAAAGGGCTGGTTCAAATTTACGCGCCTCCGAACCGGCACGGGGCAACGAATTTTTTTGATGGCGCCGCTGCATCATCATTTCCAGAAAAAAGGCTGGCACGAATCGCAGGTCGTGATGCGATTTTTCATCTTGTGCGTGCTGTGCGCGCTGGTCGCGCTGGCGACGCTTAAGCTCCGGTGACATGAAAACTTTGAACCGCCAAAAAAACCTTGAAAAATGGCGCTTTGCTGCTTGCGAAAAAGCGGCGCGATTGCTAACAATTTGTGTCAGAGCGGCAAGGCGCGTGCCGGTCAGCAAGAGTGTTTCACCAGTTTATCTTTCTGCCGGTCATTTTTTTCACGGTGAATCGTCGTCCGGCTCCAAAAACAATAGTCAAAATTTAACGCGTTGCGAAATTTTTCGAGGGAAAGTTCCGCGCGCCAAACTCAAAAAATAAAACCACCTCGAACCAAAACGCTAACGCACCAAAGTTATGAATAATCCGAATCCATTCGTCCCGAAAGGCTCGCTCCTCGAACAACAAAGCGCCCGCCGCTCCCGCCTCAAACTCGCCGTGTTCTGCGTGCTCGCCGTGAGCATTACCGGCCTCGTCGCCGTGCTCATCAACGGCTGCAAGCGCACGCAGCCGGACGATGTGGTGACGCCGCCGCCGCCAAATGACACGAACCTCATTGACATGGGCACAAACCAGATTGCTCCGCCGACGAACACGGTGATAATTCCGCCGCCGACACCACCGCAAACCAATGTTGTGGTTCCGCCGATTGATGTGCCGCCTGCCGGTGGTTCTGAATACGTCGTCGTCAAAGGTGATTCGCTCGCCAAGATTGCCAAAAAGAGCGGCGTGACGCTCAAGGCGTTGCAAGCGGCAAACCCCGGCGTGGTGCCGACGAAATTGAAAATCGGCCAGAAGCTGGTGATTCCCGCCGGTGGTAAAACTTCGGCTGGCACTGGCGGCGTGACGGCGCCGACCGTTGCTGGCGGTGGCGACACGGGTGGCGCGAGCTACAAGGTGGTGTCCGGCGATACGCTCACCAAGATCGCAAAAAAGAACGGCACGACAGTGAAGGCGCTGCAAGCGGCGAACAATCTGACCACGACGAAAATTCACGTCGGCCAGAAATTGACGATTCCGTCGAAGGCTGGTGCCACGGTGCCGCCGCCCGCAACCGCGCCTGTCGTGGACACCACGCCGGCTCCGCCCGTGCCGCCGGTTTCCACGCCGCCGGCGGTGCCGACGACTTCCGCGCCGGCGCATTGAGCGCGCGTGAACGCGGCTGGATTTTTGATCCGTTGAAATGAAAGTCGCCGTCACCATTCTGGCCTTTTGCGTCACCAGCCTCCTCGCGTTGGGGCTGGTGATGCTTTATAGCTCCAGCATGACGCAGGTCGGGGCGCATTATTTGGTAATGCAGCTCATTTGGTGTGTGTTTGGTTTCATCCTCTGCGTTTCGGCGGCTTCGCTCGATTACCAGCTTCTAAAAAAATACGCGTGGCCGATCTTCGGTCTCGCCGTGTTGTTACTGTTGCTCGTGCTCGTGCCGCACATCGGCAGAAAAATCAATGGCGCGCGTCGTTGGTTTGATCTGCACGGCGTCCGCTTTCAACCTTCGGAACTTGGTAAAATCGCGCTCATCATTGCGCTCGCCTGGTATGGCGATCGGTTTCAACGTCGGATGCCGACGTTCAAATGGGGCATCGTTTTTCCCGTCATCATGATCGGTGCGATACTGGGTTTCATTTTCGTGGAACCGGATCGCGGCACGACGATTTTGCTCGCCGCCGTCAGTGGCGGGATGTTGTTGCTAGCGGGCGTCCAATGGAAATTTATTATTCCGCCAGTCATCCTCGCCGTGGCCGGTTTAGTCGTCTCCATTTTGCACGACCCGATGCGCCTGAAGCGAATTTTTAGCTGGCTCGACATGGAACAGAACAAGAATGGTGTCGGCTATCAAGCCTATCAGGCGATGATTGCGCTCGGCTCCGGCGGTTGGAACGGTCTCGGCCTCGGCAATGGTCGGCAGAAACTCGGCTTTGTGCCGGAGCATCACACCGATTTTATTTTTTCCATTATCGGCGAGGAACTTGGTCTGGTCGCCACGCTCGCAGTGATTCTGGCGTTCGTCGTGCTCGCATTATGCGGATTTTACATCGCGCTCCACGCGAAGGACACGTTCGGCACGTTGCTCGCCACCGGCATCACGCTGCTCATCAGTTTGCAAGCGGCCATCAACATCGGCGTCGTCACCAGCGCGCTGCCGAACAAGGGCTTGCCACTCCCATTCATCAGCTACGGCGGCTCCAACCTGCTCGCAATGCTGACGTGTGTCGGCATCCTGTTGAGCATCGCGCGGCAGGCGACACCGTCGAAAGTTTCCGCGTCGGACTTCCTCTCCAAGTCCAACAACAATCCTTTTGCCGCAAAGGCGACATGAATTCATCACCGCCAAAGCCCTTGGTCGCCATCGCGTGTGGCGGCACGGGCGGCCACCTCTTTCCCGGCCTTGCCGTCGGTGGCGAATTGCAGCGTCGCGGCTGCGATGTCGCGCTGCTGATTTCGTCCAAGGAAGTGGATCAACAGGCCGTAAAAACCGTGTTTGGCATGGAGATTTTCACGCTCCCCGCCGTTGGTTTGCAAAACCGGAATTATTTTTCCTT